>JAYTQJ010000773.1:0-6013 GCA_043746775.1 Schlesneria sp. | reverse complement strand
GGGAGCCTCGCCCTCCCAACAATCCTTTTTCAACAGGCTGCTACGACAGCAACATCTTCAAATCGTCGGCTGTCATGTCTTGGAGGATCGAGTTGTTTTGTTCGAGGATCGCGTCGGCGAGTTCTCGTTTCTGCTTCTGCAGCTCGGCGATCTTCTCTTCGACGGTTCCTTTGCAGATGAGTCGATACGCGAAGACTTGCCGTGTTTGACCGACGCGGTGGGCACGGTCGATCGCCTGTGTTTCGACGGCGGGGTTCCACCACGGATCGAGGATGAAGACATAATCGGCAGCGGTCAGGTTCAGACCCAAACCGCCTGCCTTGAGGCTGATCAGGAACACGCCGCACTTTTCATCCGACTGGAAGCGCTCGACCCGTTCCTTGCGGTCGCGCGTCTGACCATCGAGGTATTCGTAGACGATCCCCTTCTTGTCGAAGTGTTCTCGCACGATCGCCAACATGCTGGTGAACTGCGAGAAGACGAGCGTCTTGTGCCCCTCTTCGATCAACTCTTCGATGTGCGGAATGAGGACATCGAGCTTTGCACTCGAATCGGCGGAGGACGACTTGTCGAGCAGAGCCGGGTGACACGCGGCTTGTCGCAATCGGAGCAACGCTTCGAGGACGTGCATCTTGGACTTGGCCAAGCCTTGATCCTCGATGATCCCGAGCAACGAGTCGCGGTAGTGGGCACGCATCTCGTCGTAGAGCCGCTGCTGCTCCGGCCCCATTTCGCAGAAGATCGTTTGCTCCAGCTTTTCGGGAAGTTCGCTGGCCACGCTTTGCTTGGTGCGTCGCAGGATGAGCGGCTTCAAACCGTCAGCCAGAACGCGGCGGGTCTCGACGTTTTCGGGATCGGCCGCGTGTAGTTTGAACGCGGAACTGCGTCCCAACATGCCGGGGTTGAGGAACTCGAAAATGGAACAGAGATCGCCGAGATGGTTCTCGATCGGCGTGCCGCTCAGGCCGATACGGTGTCGCGCTTGGAGCAATCGCGTCGCCTTGGCCACTTGCGAAGCCGAGTTCTTGATGGCTTGAGCCTCATCCAAAATCACGTAGTCGAAATCGACTTCTTTCATGATGAGGACATCGCGTCGCAGCGTCCCGTAGGTCGTCAGGATCAAGTCGTACTTGCCAAAGTCGTCGCGCAGTTTGGCTCGGTCGAGTCCCGAGTATTCGAGCACATTCATCTCGGGAGTAAACTTTTCGGCTTCCTGCTTCCAGTTGAACATCAGCGATTTGGGAACGACCACGAGTGACGTGCGGCGCTTCTTAGCTGGCTTGCGTCGCCCTTCAAGGAACGCGAGGACTTGGATCGTCTTACCGAGACCCATGTCGTCCGCGAGGCAACCGCCGAATTGAAACTCTTCGAGGAATCGCAGCCATCCGAGGCCCTCGCGCTGATAAGGACGAAGCTCGCCTTGGAATGAAGGAGGTTCCGGTTCGCTCTTGATCCCTTCAAAAGCGGCGAGCCGATCGCGGACCTCAATGAAGCGGGCGTCGAGATCGACCGTCGATTGCGTCGAGAGCAGCGCGTCCAAGATGCCGACTTGAACGTTGGTGAACTGAAGGTGGTCTCCTTCGGCCACGCCCAACCCGGCGAGCAACCCGTAACGCTCCATCCATTCTTCGGGCAGAATTCCCAGCGAACCGTCGTCCAGCATAATGGTGCCGTCGCCACGAGCCAGCGCGGCGAGCAACTCGGGAAACGTGACGCGCGCCCCGCCGAAATTCACGTCGGCATGCAGCTCGAACCAGTCGATGTTCGACTTGATTTGGAATTTCAAATCGACCGCTTGTCGCACCTGCTTGCCGTCGGCTTTCACCTGCCAGCCATCGGCGATGAGGGCACGCACGGCGGGAGCGAGATCGCGTGCGGCGATCTCGGCGTCGTGCTGGCCGCGACGGTAATCGAGCAGCCGCCGGAAGCCGCCGTCCTGCAACTGTGACCACGCCAAGGCTTCGGCCTGACGATCGCGTACGAGGCAGCGATTGGCTTTTCGTTGAACGATGGCCCATTGACTGCTGGTCCCGCGCACGGGCGTGCCGTCGTAATCGAACAACACCTCCGCCTTGAGGCGATCCTGGTGCCAGCGCGATCGGCCGGGAGCGTGGACCACCACAATCGGCTGCGGCGCAACGACCACTTCTTCCAGCCGCAATTCTTCCGGAAGCTCGAGCTTCGGCAGCGCGGGCATATCGAGCAGTCGATCGACGAGTGCGTGTTCTTCGCCTGCGGCCACTTGAAATTCGTCCGTCCGCCGGAGCAGAGTCACCCACGGATAAGCGTCGAAATCTTGGAACGGTCGGACCTGCGTGTCCGTGATGGCGAGGCCACCCGGCACGACCAGCACCGGCTCACGCAACGGCATCTTTTCCGACCCGCGTCGCAACGTTCCGCGCAACTTCCAGACTTGCTGGTCCTCTTCAAACTCGACTGCCAAGCAAAGCTCCCACGGCGCACCCGCGTCCCATGACAGCGTTTCGGTGACGCGCTCGTCGTCGCCGAGCAAGCGAATGCGACCGGTGGCGCAAATCGCGGGCAACAGCAGTTGGCACAGATCGTGAGGGACTCGGTAACGGAACGCGGCCAGATTGTCGGCCACTTGTCCGGAGAGCGAAGTTCGGTCGGGTGTCCCGCCGACAATGTGCGCGAGGATGCGTCGGTCTTCGTCGTCGTCGATCTCTTCAAACTTGCCGGGACGCAACTTGAGCGGCTTGAGTTTCCCCCATTCGCCGTTCGCGCGTCGCTGACGTTGCGAGGTCTGAATGACGATTAGTCCCGCTTCTTCGCTCGCCCGGGCATCGATCTCGTAGAAGACCTGCCGCTCGCGACCGGCCGCTGAAACGGAGGACTCTTCGCCCTGCATCTCTTTGCGCAGCTCACTGAGTCGGATTTCCCATTCTTTGAGTCGCTGTGTCGGTTCAAATCGCGGTTCATCATCGACATCGTCTTCATCGCCCGTCTTCGACTTTTTCTTCTTGGAGCGACTGGAAGAAGACCCCATTTCCGCCAAAGCTGCGGCATCGGCTTCGTCTTCATTCCAAGATTCGGAATCGCTTCCGAAACGGAGTGGCACGTCGTCCTCAACCATGAACGGCGGAAAGAATCCGGGCTTGGTGGAGGGCGAAACGTAGGAGCCAGCATCGGCGGCGAGTATCGTGGCCCACAAGTGCTTGCACTGAGCGTTGCCGCTCGGATTCGCGGACGTTCCTGCGCAATTGCAGATCATCCGAAACGGTCCGCCATCGCGGCTGAGTTGCGTCTGAAACTCAACGCCATCCCGCACGACGGCGAACAAATGATCTGGCGTCACGCGAATCACGGAGACTCGCTCGGCCTGAATGTACGCGGCACCCCGAAAGCGAATATCGCCACGAAACTTGCCTTCCAGCAGTTCCGACAACGTCATGGACGGTTCCCTGTCTTCGCGGTGGTGGGAAGATGAGTTCGCGGGACTTGGCGTGAAGCGGTCCCGACATTTCCCAGCCGCAGTTCCTGTCTCGAAGCTTGGATTTCTCGCTCGAAACACCGTGAGGACGGCGTGTCGAGCGCAGCACGGGAAGGTAGCTGATACCCGGCAACGTGGGTAGTCAGTAACGGCGAACGATTCGCAACGAGAGCATGCTCCGTTCGTGCCTTTTGTCAGCACCGGCAGGCTTCTACACTCTCGCCGCCGTTTTGAAGTCCGCCGCAATTCAATGGGGTTGGTGAAGTGAAACGGCGTGGTTTGCCGCTCAACTCACATCCCCTTTTCTCTGGCCCCACCGATCACTCGTTGAGGAATCCTCGATGCACACCCACCGACTTACGGTACTCGCTCTGCTCAGTCTCTCGCTGAATTTCGGCGCGGTGCTGTTTTCTCAAGATGCCCCGCCAGCCGCCAATCCGACGAAGGCGGAGAGCTGGCCCGAGATGTTCTCGCAGCGACAGAAAATTGCCGCGCGACTGACCGAGTTGCAGCAGAACTTTCGCAAAGCCAAAACGACCGACGAGCAAGATGCGATGCGGAAGGAGTTCACAGAGAAGCGAACCGAATTCCAGAGTCTGGACGAACGGCTGGTCAAGCTGGCTCCTCAGGTCTATGCGGCCGATCCCAAGAACTTCGACGCGGGTGAGACCGTGATGGAAGCCGCCTTCCAAAATCATCGCTTTGACGAATCGAAGCAGCTCGCCGAGGGACTGATCACCGCTGGCCGGAAGACGATGCTGACGGTCAACGTGCTGGGCGTCTCGCAATTCGCCACTCACGATTTCGCGAAGGCTGTCGAAACGTTTGCCGCAGCGGAGAAGGCTGAGATGCTGCATCCGCAATTGGGCGGACGATATCAAGAGGCCGCCGCCGAGTACGTCGCGTTCTGGAAGTCCGAGCAGGCCATTCGCAAGGCGGAAGCCGCCGCAACCGGCGAGGCCCAACTTCCACGAGTCACCTTCAAAACGAATCGCGGCGACATCGTCCTCGAACTGTTTGAGAACGAAGCCCCGAACACGGTGGCCAGCTTTGTGAGTCTCGTCGAAGCCAAGAAGTACGATGGGATCAAGTTTCACCGAGTGATCCCGATGTTCATGGCTCAAGGGGGTGATCCAAACTCGCGCGACGACGACCCCAGCAACGATGGTCAAGGTGGCCCCGGCTACATGATCAAGTGCGAGTGCTTTGAAAAGAACGCCCGCCGCCACTTTCGCGGTTCACTCAGCATGGCCAAGACCTCCGCACCGAACACCGGCGGCTCGCAGTTCTTCCTGACTCATCTCCCGACGCCGCATCTGAACGCGAACGTCGATGCTCAGTCGGGACACACGGTTTTCGGCCATATCGTCGAGGGCATCAATGTGGCCGCGTCACTCAAGAAGGACGACAAGATCGAGTCAGCCACAGTCACTCGCAAACGTCAGCACGAGTACAAGCCCGAGACGCTGCCGGACGGCAAGTGACGCTGGCTCGAAAGACCTCCGCCCCTTGGGAATCTCAAAGTCGTGCTGACCGCGACTTTGTTGGAGAGCACCACATTGAGTGGATTGGCGACGGGATTGATCGGCCTGCTGGTCGGACTGTGTTTGAGTACATGGTTCGAGCGGCTGAGTCGTGTTGAGCGGACGGCCCTGAATCTCCACGCCGTTTCGACATCCACCCGTTGGCTGCGCTGCATCGCGTTGACGCTCGTGACGGCCACGTTGTTCGGAGCACTCCACTGGGCCGAACATGGAGCGCGCGTCCTCGACACGGATGAAGTTCAGCCGTCGTGGTTCGGCCGTGAAGCGCGACTCTACTTTCACCTGATCCTCCTCTCACTGCTGATCGTCGCGACGGCGATTGACTTTGACTGCTACATGATCCCCGACCGCATCACGTTCCCCGGAATGTTTCTTGGCCTGTTGGGGGCGGTCGTGTTTGGCGATCTCCAGCTTTGCCACTTGTGGGTCGATTGGTCGATCGCCATTCCTCAACTTCGCGGCCCGGCCATCCCCGCCTGGTACGACCCGCACCAAAATTGGCACGGTCTCGCGTGGAGCAGCGCGGGACTCGTCACCGGTGCATCGCTGACCTGGCTCGCGCGAGCCGTCAGTTCGCGTGTCATCGGTCAGGAGGCAATGGGGTTTGGTGACGTGACACTCATGGCGATGATCGGCAGCTTTGTCGGCTGGCAAGCGGTCGTCCTCGTGTTTCTGCTGGCACCGCTCGCGGGACTCACCGTTGGCGTCCTCCTCAAGCTGGTTTCGGGAAAGACGTACCTGCCCTACGGTCCGTGGCTGAGCATCGCCGCCGTCTTCGTCCTGTTCCGCTGGGGCTGGCTCTGGCAACAAACGCGAGTCATCTTCAGTGACTGGCTCAGCCTGACCGTCCTCGCAGGGATTGGCGGCATCGGCTTCGTGCTGCTGCTCGGACTGACTCGTCTCTATCGCGCGATCCCGGTTCGGCCCCATCCGTAGAGTCTGTCTTTGGCGGCTCAGGGCAATCGCCTTTTTCACATTGGGGTGCCACGGTCACGGAGCTTCGACGTGGCCGTGCAAG
>JAYTQJ010000772.1:0-14191 GCA_043746775.1 Schlesneria sp. | reverse complement strand
TGGCAGCACCTCAAAACCCCGGATATGAAATCCCCCCACCGGAGGTGCCCCATTTGAATCTAAAGTAGCCATCATCGCTCCGCGTGATGAGCCTCGCGGAACCGATGCCCAATCCCCATTCGACGCTAATCGAAGATTTGGCCGCTGATAGAAGTTGATGAACACAAACAAACGCCGCATGAAGCGGGTGGTTGAGAACGGTTGAACGTCGCTGGTGACAGGCTCATCACGCGGAGCGATGATGGCTACTTTAGGTAGGCAATCGTCCACGGTGCGTCATCAATACGGTACGTTCCGAGAGCTTCACTCGCCCTACATCACCACGCCACTCGAAAAGGAAGCAGCCCGATGTCGTTTGTGTTGAGACCACCTTCAGTGGGATGGGAACCAGTGCCGTTGACGGCCGATGGGACGTTGGCGGTTTGGGGTTGGTTCAAGCCGCCGCAAGCGGCGAACTCGGTGGCGCTCCAGATCCCGGCTGAGGCGTGGCAGGCAGCGGGCGGTTCGCAGCCAATCACGGTGCGGCTGATCGCGTGGGCGACGGGGATCGGTCTGCTTCAGGGATGGACCGTGTTGGGTCAGTTCTATCCATTGAACGAGCAGACCGCTCCGCTCCTTGATGTCCCGCTGATGCCTCCGCCCGCAGGAGTCGATCCGGCGATCATCCTGTGGTCGGGCGATGTCGGCGCGATGCCGATGATGGCACCGATGTTGGACTCGTCCGGGTTCTCGTATGAAGCCGTTCAACAAGTGGCCGTGCAAGTCGGCGATCTGCTGCCCGGTGAAGACCCCGCCCCGATGTTCGAGGCGATCGCCTCACTGTGGCAAACCATTCAACACATGGAGACCGATGTCCGGCGAGTCCGTGGTCAGCTTGAGCAAGCGACGGGCAAGCTCGCGTCACTCAACCGCGACTTGAAACCGGAAGAGCATCTCGCGGCGGACAACGCCGACAAGAAAGACTGGCAAGACGCGCGCCGCTGGCTGCGCGATGCGTCTGCGACGCTAGCGAAGTCCATCAAACAGATCGACACGGGCATCATCAGCGGTGCCGGACAACGACACCGGTTCGAGGACATCGTCCAACAGTACGTCGAACCGCGCAAGCTGTTTCCCGGCCTCAAGCAGGCGGTCATCGACTTCGAGATGCACCATCGCACCGTCAAGAACGTCCTCATGGCGGCCCAAGCCGCCTTGAATAAAGGAAGCGCCGACGGCGAACGACGAGCCAACGCCGTCCTCAACCGCATCGCCGCCAAAATGCGCCAACGCCGCAGCAACACGCGCGGAACAAACGCCTGAGTCTCCATTGAACGGGACGAGTGACGAGCCAACATGAGTGGCCGTGCGCGACGGCTAACAGCGCGTTGAAAATCGTAGGATGGACGCCCTCGTCCGTCCGCTTCCAGCGAGAAAAGACTCGGACGAGGGCGTCCAAGTTACGTTTTTCAACAGGCAGCTAAACAAGAGGGAGAGAGCCGTGTCTGTGATTCGTGTGGTGGGACTGTTCGCGTTGTCGGCACAACTCTGCTGGGTGGATGATGCCGTCGCACAGCATCGAGTCCTCGAACCGAAGCTCGTTCATTTGCGAAGTGGCATAGAACGCGAGTGGTCGGAGTTTCCGGAGACGGCTCACGGACAGCGGCTCGACGTGACGTTTGCTTTGACGAAGAACGATGCCGAGCAGACGTTGTTCGTTCGTCAGCAGGACGTGAAGCAGGCGTGGAACGTGTTGCTCAACGGGAAGAAGCTGGGGACGCTCACGGTCGATGAGAACGACATGGTCGTGACGTTTTCCGTTCCGGCGAGTGGGCTGATGGATGTAGACAACCTGCTACGCATCGAGCCTCCCGCCGGAAGTAAGTCGGCGTCGGACGACATTCGCGTCGGTGAGATCGAGATCGCAAACCGTCCGGTGCGCGAGGCACTCCGCGAAGCGACGCTCGACGTGATGGTGTTCGATGCGTACGCCAAGTCTCCGTTGCCGTGCCGCATCACGGTGCTGAACGAGCGCGGCGCGATGCAGTCGCTCGGGGCCGAGTCGAACGATCATCTGGCCGTGCGACCGGGGATGGCATTCACTTCGACCGGCCGTGCGACGCTGGGAGTCCCTGCCGGTCGGTACACGATCCTCGCCGGACGCGGCTTCGAGTACTCGCTCGCTCGGACTGAAGTGACCGTCGCAGCGGGAGAGATATTGGAAACACGACTCTCGATTTGGCGTGAGGTTCCCACGAAGGGCTATGTCGCGTGTGACACGCACGTTCACACGCTGACTCATTCGGGACACGGCGACGCGACGATCAACGAGCGGATGATCACTCTCGCTGGCGAAGGGATCGAGCTGCCGATTGCCACCGATCACAACAAACACATCGACTACGAAGAGGTCGCCACCAAGCTGGGCGTGCGGCAATACTTCACGCCGGTGATGGGGAACGAAGTGACGACGGCTCGCGGGCACTTCAACATCTTTCCAATTGCCGCCGGGTCACGCGTGGTCGATCACAAACAGACCGACTGGAAGCTGCTGTTCGATGACATCGAGAGTCTCTCTCCCTTCGCCCCGGCTCTGCGGGGAGAGGGGCCGGGGGTGAGGGGGCCTTTATCCAACGACAACCCCGGCGTGAAAGTCGCCATCCTCAATCATGCCCGCGACCTGCATAGCGGCGTCCGTCCGTTTGGACCTCGGTATCACAACGCGGTTGTCGGCGAGAACCTCGACGGCTGGCCACTGCGGTTCAACGCGATGGAGGTCGTGAACTCGGGAGCCACGCAATCGGACCCGCTCCGGCTGTTTCACGACTGGATGGGACTGCTCAATCGTGGGCTGAACGTGACTCCGGTCGGCAGCAGTGACTCGCACGACATCGGTCGGCACTTCGTCGGTCAGGGGCGCACGTACATCCGCTGCGATGACAGTGATCCGGGGAAGATCAACGTGGACGAAGCGGTCTCCCACTTCGCACAGGGTCGCGTGATGGTGAGCTACGGATTGCTCACCGAGATCACCGTGAACGACAAGTACCACTCGGGCGACACCGTGGCGACAGGCGACGAGGATGTGAAGATCGAAGTGCGAGTCCTCGGCCCGCATTGGACTCGCGCCGATCGAGTCGATCTGTTTGCGAACGGCCGTTTGATCAGTTCGGCCCCGGCCCCCAAGAACCTCGATCCGACGTTGCCTGCCGGAGTGAAGTTCGTCGCCTACTGGGAGACGCCCAAGTTCCAACACGATGTCCATCTGGTCGCCATCGCGACGGGACCGGGGATCGACGGACTCCACTGGCGCACCGCGAAGCCGTATCAACCGACATCGCCCGATGGGAAGACTCAAGTCCTCGGATGCAGCGGCGCGGTCTGGCTCGACGTGGACGGAGACGGTCACCGCTCGTCGGCGCGCGACTACGCGGAACGTCTCGTCACCACGGCACGCGGCGACGGGAAGGCGCTGATCGCCAGCCTGTCGAAGTACGACGATGCGGTCGCCGCGCAAGCGGCTCATCTCGTGCGAGTCTCGGGAACATCGCTTCAATCGGACGAAATCCAAACGGCGCTGAAGTTGGGATCAGCCATGACGCGCGAAGGCTTCCGCGCGTATACCGAGGCGTGGCGCGAGAACGAAATCGAGCGAGCCAAGCCATGAGTGAGATCGTGTACCGCAGTTTGAACTAGAAACGTAGGGTGGGACAAGCGGCGCTTCGCCGCGCCGGCCCACCATGATTTCGAGTGTTAGGTTGATGGTGGGCCGGCGCTCGAAGCGAGCTTGTCCCACCCTACGTAGGAGGCGTGAGGCTCGTACGGAGGCGGCATCGCGTGGAGATTCCTCGCACGGGTTGGTCTAATCGCGACGCACCGCACCAGCTCGTTTCATTTACCCCGTTTTCCTTCCACGATCACCACCATGCACGCCGTCGAGTTCCTCAAGCAGCCTCCCACTGAAGTTTCGCCCGTCGCTGTGTTGTCAGGAGGCCAGCGGCATTTGAAGCAGGCGGCGCTGGCGATCATCAAGCGAATCGTCCTCGACGACGATGACACGTCGCTCACGAAATTCGCGGGCAAAGATGCCGATCTCCAATCGGTCACGGACGAGTTGCGAACGATCTCGATGTGGAGCGACCGCCGGTTGGTGGTCGTCGAGGACGCAGATGAGTTCGTCACGAAGTACCGCGCGGCGCTCGAGAAGTACGTCGAGAAGCCCGCCAAGAAATCGGTCCTCGTGCTCGACGTGAAGTCGTGGCCGAAGACGACTCGGCTAGCGAAGCTCGTCGCGAAAGAGGGCCTCGATGTCGAATGCTCGGAGTTGAAAGGGGCACAACTCACCAAGTGGTTGCTCGACACGGCTCGTGACTCGTACCAGCAAACGCTCGCACGTGATGCCGCCGCGCTGCTGATCGAACTGGTGGGTGAAGACCTCGGGCTGCTCGATCAGGAATTGAACAAGCTCGCGTCGTATGTCGGGGCCGGAGGCAAGATCGAACTGAAGGACGTGAAGTCGCTGGTCGGTGGCTGGCGGACCGAGACGACGTGGGCGATGACCGACGCCGTGCGCGACGGCGACCTCGCGTTTGCGATCGACGCGCTCGATCAATTGCTCGTCGCAGGCGAAGCGGGACCGAAGCTGCTTGGCGGGATTTCGTATGTCTTCAAAAAGTTCGCGCAGGCGACCGATCTCTCGCGGTCACGATCCCTCGATCAAGCCCTGCGCGACGCAGGAGTCTTCCCTCAAGCAGTCGGTGTCAGCTCGGCCTACCTCCGCCGCATCGGCCGCGCGAAGGCCGAACGGATTCTCAACGTCCTCTTGGAAACCGAAGCAGGTCTCAAGGGAGGCAGCCGTCTTCCCGAACGACTACAGCTCGAACAATTGCTGTTGCAGTTGGCGGGCAAGGTTTGAGACCGTAGTCCGGACCCCTTGGTCCGGACGAGATGCTTACTCATCCCGATTCAACCGTTTGTTTGTTCACCCTTCTGCCTCGTCCGGACCAAGGGGTCCGGACTACGGCCCCACTTTTTCGGACACGTCATCTCATGACGACACTGACACTCACCGACGAACAACTCACCCGCTTTCACGAGGACGGCTACATCGTCGTTCCGAATCTGCTCGATGCCACTGAGATCGAACTGCTGCGCAACATTGCCAAGGCGGACCATGCACTCGAACGAGACGCGGGGAGTCGTGCGGATGGCGAGGGAGGTGCAGTGAAGCTCGTCGTGCGAAATGACTTGCCCGACGACACGATCTACGGTGCGATCGTCCGGAGTCGGCGCATCGTCGCCGCGATGGAGCAACTGCTGGGGGACGAGGTCTATCACTACCATCACAAGATGATTCTGAAGGAGGCCCGCGTCGGTGGCGCATGGGCGTGGCATCAGGATTACGGCTACTGGTACAGCAACGGGTGCCTCTTTCCCGACATGGGAAGCTGCATGATCGCCGTCGATCGCGCGACAAAAGAGAACGGTTGCCTGCAAGTTCTCAAACGCTCGCACCACTTGGGACGAATGGATCACGGCAAGGTGGGCGACCAAACGGGAGCCGATCCCGAACGAGTCGCCGCCGCGCTGGAGCGGCTCGAACTGGTCTACTGCGAACTCGAACCGGGTGCCGCGATCTTCTTCCACGCGAACACGCTCCACCGTTCCGACCAGAACAAAAGCGAACACCCGCGTTGGGCGTTCATCGCCTGCTACAACACGAAGCACAACGACCCATACAAAGACTCGAAGCACCCGCGCTATAGCCCGCTCGAAACGTGGGATGACGCTCGCGTGGCGGAAATGGGACGACAACAGTGGGAGGGAATGCAATGACAGCGACACTGAAGAAGGCAGCGCGTTCAAAGGGAATTCCTCCGAAGCCCGTGCTGCGACAACGGCCACTGCCAGACGAAGAGCCGCAACCGTTCAAGTGGACTCGTGCGGAGTACCACCGGCTGGGCGACGAGGGGTTTTTTCTCGGGCAGCGTGTCCAACTCATCGAAGGGAGCATCATCGAAATGAGTCCGCAGAAGCATCCGCACGCGGCTGGAATCGATCTGACTCGAGCAGCACTTGAAGCCGCATTCGGTCGCGGCTACTGGCTTCGTAATCAACTACCCCTAAAGCTCTCGGACATCTCCGAACCAGAACCCGACATCGCCGTGGTGTTTGGCGGTCCGCGCGAATGGACCGACCACCCGACAACGGCCGAACTGGTCATCGAAGTGAGTGACACCACCCTGCGGTTTGACCTCGGTGGAAAAGTGGCCACCTACGCGAAGGCCCTGATCCCCGAGTATTGGGTCGTCGATCTGGTGCATCGCCAGTTGATTGTTCACCGACAGCCCAAGCGGCCTCGTTCGGGAGCGGCACGCTACGAAGAGGTCACGGTGTACGAGGCCGATGCCGTCGTGAAGTCGCTCGCCAAACCCAAAGGTTCGGTCAAGGTAGCCGACCTGTTGCCGTGAGGCCGACTCGTTTCACCGCGCAGGCAACGCCCCACGCGACGAGTTGCAAAACAGGTCCAAACGTTGATCGGCACGCGGGGCGTTGCCCACGCGGTGAAACGAGTCATCCTGCGAGGTTCATCCCACCATGTCACATGCCATCGACCGTCGCCAATTTTTGAGCCTCACCACCGCCGGGACTGTGGCGGCGTTCTGGCCGGCGCTCGCGAGGGAGGCTCGGCTGCACGCAGCCGAGCGACCGAAGCTGCCCGTCGCGGCGGTCGTCACCGTCTATCGCGACTTCAGCCACACCGATGTTCTCGTCGGCAAGATTCTGGAGGGCTGGCAGCAGACGGGTGGAGTCGGCCCCGATCTCAAACTGGTCTCGATGTACGTCGATCAGGTGGACGACAAGGACATCAGCCGCAAGATGGCGGACAAGCACGGCTTCCAGATTGCCCGCACGATTGATGACGCGATCACGCTGGGGACTGATCGGGTTCAAGTCGCGGGTGTGCTGAGCATCGGCGAACACGGCGACTATCCGCTCACGCCCGACACCAAGCAGCAGATGTATCCTCGGCGGCGGTTCTTCGAGGGGATCGCCGCTGCGTTTCAACGCGGCGGCAAGGTCGTGCCTGTCTTCAATGACAAGCACCTCGCGTACAACTGGACTGACGCGAAGTTCATGTACGACTTGGCTCGCGAGCGAAAGATTCCGTTCCTGGCCGGGTCATCGGTTCCGGTCGCGTGGCGGTTCCCCACTCTGGAACTGGACCGCACTGACGAACTCGAAAACGTGGTGACCGTCGGTTGGGACGGCCTTGAAATTTATGGCATTCACGCCCTCGAAGCCCATCAGGCAATGATCGAACGACGACGCGGTGGCGAAGCGGGAATCGTCGCCGTTCAGGCTCTTCAAGGCGACGCGATTTATCGGGCAGCAGAGGAAGGCCGCTGGTCGGTGGACCTCTTCAAAACCGCACTGGCCACACTCCCCGGCCCGCCGAAGTCCGATCCCGATTGGGCCAAGCAGAAGGGAGCTGCGATGTACCTGCTCGAACACAAGGACGGCTTGAAATCAGCCGTCGCGATGACCGGAACACTCACGCCCGAGTTCGCGTTCGCCGCCCAAGTGAAGGGGCGAGACAAACCGGTCGCCACGTGGATCAGCCTCCAAAACGAACGCCCGTTCGGCCACTTCGCGCAGCTCTTGAAGGCGTTTGAAGAAACCGTTCACTCGGGCCAAGCGGTCTATCCCGTCGAACGAACGCTGCTCACGACAGGCACGCTCGACCGCCTGATGCACAGCCTCGCGCAAGACGGCGTTCGTTTTGAAACGCCCGAACTCGCCATCGCTTACCAGCCGACCGACTGGACGTACGCCAATCATCCTCGCACCCGGCTGGTGTTGCCCGACCCCAAGTGAGTGGTAAGCGATACCTCGCGCGGGCCTCAATGTGACCTCTGAGCGGGGCGGCGTCAGCCCCCTGGCACTCACTTTAGTAACCCGCAGCGTCAGCGAGGGAGTCAAACACGTAGTGAAACTCGACGAACTTCCTCGCTGACGCTGCGGGTTACTTGGTGATTTTGACAAAGTGTGTGCCATTGGGCTTACGCCGCCCCGCTCAGAAATGTCTCACGTTGTCCCGCGCGAGGTATAGCTTGCGAGGAGGCGTTCAACGTCGTTGCTGTCGAAGTGCATTGCCGGACGGTTAGACTGCCGCGCAATGCCAGATGTTCTCACCATGCCGCTCAGTTGACCTACGTTTGAATTGCCACCTTGCCAAGGAGCAGACCAATGCCGTTCCAATACTGCCTCAACGCCAGCACCATCCGACCGACGCCGATCCTCGACAAGATTCGGATCGCGGGTGAGGTCGGTTACGCAGCGATCGAACTCTGGCACGATGACATTGAGGCACACGTCGCGAGCGGCGGGACGTTGGCTGACATCAAGCAGGGACTCAGCGACGCGGGCCTCGCGCTGCCGACGACGATCTATCTGGCGGGCTGGTGCGACACGACCGGGGCCGAACATGAGGCGGCACTCGAAGCGATCAAGCCGCGACTGGCTGCGTCCGCTGAACTCGGATCGGCTCACATCATCTCGTGCCCCGCGATGGGACAGGTCGATGTCGCGCTGGCCGCTCGCAACTACCGAGAACTCCTCGATCTCGGTCAGTCGTTCGGCGTGAAGCCCGCGATGGAATACCTCGGGTTCGTCGAACAGCTCAACACCATCGAATCGGCGTTGGAGATCATGACCCTCTCGCAGCATCCGCAAGCGACGATCATCATCGACCCGTTCCACAACTTTCGCGGCGGCGGTTCGTTCGAGTCGATCAGCAAGCTGCGTGGAGACCAGATTGCGATCAGTCACTTCAACGACACGCCGTCGTCGCCGCCTCGTCTCGAACAGCACGATCACAGCCGCGTGCTGCCCGGTGAAGGTCATCTCGACCTGAAGCAATGGTGTCGCCTGCTGAACGAAGTCGGCTATCACGGCTACCTGTCGCTGGAGCTCTTCCGCGAAGACCTCTGGTCACGCGACCCGCGCGAAGTCGCCAAGCTCGGCTTGGAGAAGATGCGTGCGACCGTTGAGGCGTGACTCGTGAGTTGTTTAACCGCGTGGGCAAACAACAACTCACGTCACTCACCGATGATCTCACGGATCGCATCGACCGCCGCCTCAACCAGGGTCTCGAGCGCTCCGCGTTCCAAGATCGAGACCTCTTCCTGATACAGCCCCTTCCCGTACGAAGCGGCGTCGGGCAGATACCAGACGTTGGAACCATTGGCCAACGTGCCGATCACGAGCGTCACGTCGGGGAACTGTTCGCGCAGCGTCCGTTGCAGCACGTTGTAGTGTTCGCCGTCGAGAGCAATCCACACAGCATCGCCCATCCGCCACAGGACTAGCTCGAACGGATACGACTCACCGGCGGGGAGATGTGCGACGCGAGTGAGTCGTCGAGTCGCGCGTTCGACGAGCGCGCGGGTGTCTCGAATCCGAGTGGCATCGTCGGAGGTTGTTGCCGCCACTTCTTCCATTCGTGCGTGAGCCAGCTCTGCTTCGATCTCCGCCCGCTGCGGCAAGTCGGCCCGATAGCGGAGCGGCACGATGACTCGACGCGCGTCCCACTGTTCTGTTGCCAGACTGCGTGCGGCAGGCATCTCAGCGTACTTCCAAATTCCCAGCGTCGCTCCCGACACGACTGGCCCTGCGTACTGAAACTCGCGATCGGCGGGGGGCAAACCTTCGAGAGCCGACAGCGCCGCATAGCCAAGTTGTCGGCCGTTCTTATCCGCGACGGCCACGTCACCGACGAACCCTTCACGCGGGCCGATGTCTCCGGACGCACCTTGCACGAATAGACAAGGACAGGCCGTCGCGGTCTCCACGACCTCTCGCAACGCCCCGATGTAGTCGGGACTGATGAGCGTGTTCTCCCACGCCAGCGTCGTCGGATGACACGCATAGTTCACGATGGTCGCGAGCGGTTGCCCCGCATCCGCAGTGACTCGCGCGACAAGAACCGTGTCATCCGCAGTCCCTTCCGGGTTGAAGCCGCAGACCGCGTGACCGCGTTCTTCATCGAACGCATCGCGATGACTCGCCAGATCGCAGCGACCGACGCCGTAGACAATCGTCGCGGGGACGAGACCACTCCGCGCCTCATCCACCAGCCGCGAGATCGTCTTCGCCAACTGACCGAGATACGGCGGGATCAACTCGCCGCCGGGCAACTCGCGCCGTTCAAAGCCCATCAGCCCCGCTCCGTGTGTGTGCGAGAAGTAGACCGTGAGTGCAGCTCGCTCGATCCCCGTCGAGGCACTCACCGCATCCAGCAGCCGGTTCATCTCGACCGTCCACAGCAAGCAATGATCGACGGCCACGATCACCCGCAGCGAAGCCTCATCGTTCTGAACACTTCTCAACAGCAAGGCGGTCGCGGTGAGCGGTCGATGAACCCCCGATGATCGCTCATGCGTCGCGGCCCCCCACATCCGGTGATAGATCCCGACCGGCGGCGTGATGTCGCCGCGAGCGACTCCCGCCCGGCAGCGACTTTGCGATGTCTTGACCCCGGTCTTCATTCTTCGAGACCTCGATTGGAGAGTGCCTTGTCTCACCGCAGCGGACGACCTTCGATCGGCTTGCCGTTCGTGTCGAGGATTTGGAAGTGGTGGATGCCCGGTTTGCGGTCGCTGACGTGAGTCCAAACGATCTGCTTGTCGCGGGTGACCTCGAATAATCGAACCTTGCCCGGTCCCGAGTGATAGGCGGTGATGACCGTGTTTCCGTTCGGAAGTCGCTGCGCACCGCAGGCATCGTCGAATGGCTTTGAGGGGAAGTCGTCGTTCGAGACCTGCCAGACCGTCTTACCCGCCGCATCGACTTCAATGCTCAGGTTGCCAATCGTGCAATTGATCAGCGTGTTGCCATCGTCCAGACGGATGGCGGTGAACGGCCAGTGTGGCGTCGCGACTTCCCAGACGACTTTGCCGTCGGGCTGATATTCTCGCACCACCTTGTCGAGAAGCTGCGGCACGAGGTAGTTCCCGTTCTTCAGCTTGCGGGCCATCCGCGTTTGCAGGTGATGATCCTTGGTCTGAGCCTGCAGCGCGACTTCGACCACGACCTTGCCGTCGCGTGTCACCTCGAGCAGCCTCGGCTTGGCACCCGCTTCGGTCAGCAGGATGTTGCCGTTGTCGAGCGCCTGCGCCGTGTTGACCTCCGACTGCGTCCCCTTGAACTCGAAGACCGTCTTCCCCTCACGAGTCACCTCGACCACCGACCCGCCATCGTTCGACTTCGACAACGCCAACAAAACATTTCCGTTCGGAAGCACCCAGCCGTCGCGTGTCGATTTCGGATACGACCACGTCACCTTGCCGTCGCCATCGAGAATGTAGGTCTCGCCCCCCGTGGCGAGGAACGAATGCGTGATCTTCGGCGGCGCATCGACCGCTCGGCACATCGACTCACTGACCGTCAAATCCAAGATCGCAACAGAAACAACCGACAACACGAAAACGCAAAGTGAACGAAGCATGGTGAGCCTCTGAGAGGAGGGAAGAAATGGAAATGTCCTCACGCCTTGAAGCCGTTCACATACGGCAGCGTCGCGGCGGTCTGCTTCACTGCGTCGGCTCCTTCGAGGAGTTGGCCGAGAAAGTCCCAGTTGCCGGTCGTCAGTGAGCCGCGAGCACTCTCCAACATCGTGATCGGGAACGAGAGGCTTCCGGCGCGGACCTGCTGCGCTTCGAGATCAACCGTCACCGACAACTTGGGATCGGCCGTGATCGCCGCCGCCAACTTATCGAGATCACCCCGAGCCGCATTGACGCACGGCACACCGAGACCGGTGCAATTGCCAAAGAAAATCTCCGCGAACGACTCGGCGATGATCGCTTTGATTCCCCAGCGGATCAGCGCCTGAGGAGCATGTTCGCGCGACGACCCACAACCAAAGTTACGGCCTCCCACTAGAACGCTTCCGCCGATGAAACGGGCATCGTCAAACGGATGCTTCGAGTCCTGCTTCCGATCATCCTCAAACGCATGTTCGCCGAGACCGTCAAACGTCACGCAACGCAGGAATCGCGCGGGAATGATCCGGTCCGTATCAATGTCGTCGAGCAGCAGCGGCACGCCAGCGCCGGTGATTTGGGTGATGTTTTGCATATGAAAACTTTCCGTCAGTGGAATTGAGTAAGTGAGATCGCAGGCCGATAGGCGGGTGTCACAGCATCTCGCGGACATCGCTGACGCAGCCGTTGATGGCAGCGGCGACGACCATCGCGGGGGACATGAGCAGCGTGCGGCCGGTTGGGCTGCCTTGGCGGCCTTTGAAGTTGCGGTTGCTAGACGAGGCACAGACTTCGCGGCCCTTGAGCTTGTCGGGGTTCATGGCCAGACACATCGAGCAGCCTGCGCCGCGCCACTCGAAGCCCGCCGCTTCGAAGACTTTGTCCAAGCCTTCTCGCATCGCCTGCTCGCGGACGAGTTGAGACCCCGGAACGACGAGAGCCTTCACGCCGGGAGCGACCTTGTGTCCCTCGGCGATCGACGCCGCTTCACGCAGGTCCGAGATGCGACCGTTCGTACACGAACCGATGAAGGCCACGTCGATCTTCACGCCGCGAATCGGCTGGTTTTCCTTGAGGTCCATGTAATCGAAGGCGTCCTGAATTCCCTTCTGATCGTCGGTTGAGAAGCCTGCCAGCGCGGGCAGCTTCTCACTGACGCCAACCGACTGCGCGGGATTGATGCCCCACGTCACGGTCGGTTCGATCTCGCTTCCGTTGAATGTGACGACATCGTCGAACTCGGCGTCGTTCGGCGACGCGAGGCTCAACCACCAAGCTGCCGCGCGGTCGAAGTCGGCTCCCTGCGGAGCGAACGGGCGGCCCTTGATGTAATCGACTGTCGTCTGGTCCGGGTTGATGTATCCGCAGCGGGCACCGCCCTCGATGCTCATGTTGCAAACGGTCATTCGTTCTTCCATCGTCATCCGGTCGAAGACTTCGCCGCTGTACTCATACGCATACCCAACGCCCCCCTGCACGCCGAGCTTGCGGATGATGTGCAGGATCACGTCCTTGGCATACACGCCGCGTCGCAGCGTCCCGGTCACTTCGACCTTTCGCACCTTCGGCTTGCCCAGCGCGAGCGTCTGCGTGGCGAGTACATCCGCCACCTGACTCGTGCCAATCCCGAACGCGATCGAACCGAACGCCCCGTGGGTACTCGTGTGGCTGTCGCCGCAGGCGATCGTCATGCCGGGCTGCGTCAGTCCCTGCTCGGGGCCGACGATATGCACGACCCCTTGCCGGTTGTCGTCGAGGTTGAACAAACGGATGCCGAACTCACGGCAGTTCTGCTCAATGGCCGACATCATTTCTTCGGCCAGCACATCGAGGAACGGCCGGGCTTGGTTCTCGGTCGGCACGATGTGATCGACCGTCGCGAGAGTCCGCTCGGGAAAGAGGGTCTTCAGCCCGCGATCGCGCAGCATCGAGAAGGCTTGCGGGCTGGTCACCTCGTGAATCAGATGCAGTCCAATAAAGAGCTGCGTCTGGCCCGAGGCCAGCGAGCGAACGTTGTGCGCATCCCAAACTTTGTTGAACAGATTGCGTCGGTCAGTCATGTCAAAACCCAAGTGAAAACGGAGCCAGAATCAAACGCGAGCCGATTGTAACAACCGACTTTACCCTGTGCGAATCGCCCGACGCCCTTCCCTTCCAAAACCGATAGCGATCAAGGGCACTTCATTTTTCCTGACCCTACCGGATTGCATCTGTTGGGTTTGGACCCCATCCAGCTTGTCTGGATGGTGAACGAGACGGAGAGCTAACATGGTGACAGCGATGATTGGAGGACGACCCCATCCGCCTCGTGCGGATGGTGAAGCAGAGGAGACGCCGCGAATGTCATCACGGCCGGATCATCTGATTCACCATCCAGACAAGCGGGATGGGGGCTGATTCCCTTTCAAAGGGGGCACCAATTCGCCCGCCGTCGCGTTCACCATCCGCACGGGGCGGATGGGGTCTCAGGACCGCACATGCAATCCGGTAGGGTCAGCATTTTTCTGATCCGGTAGGGACCGGAAGCCAGACTGGTTTGACGTTTCCGCCAGAACTCTCTCTTGGCGGGGTTTTACGGGATTGGGCTGTGTTTTAGGGGTTTTCCGTGGCTGGGGCAGTTGGGATTGCGTTCGGTTTGTGAGACCGGCGTTTTGTGGAAGAGGCGG
>JAYTQJ010000771.1:0-14194 GCA_043746775.1 Schlesneria sp. | reverse complement strand
GCAAACACCGACAACACTCCGAAACGCGCACGCCTCTGGCTGGCGGTTAAACGAACATGGGCCAAACCACCCCGAAGCACCGGATGAGCCATCTACTTTTTGGCTGGCGCGTCACTCTTGCCCATTCACGTTTTCTGCCAAAGCCAGACGGGCAAGAGTGCCCGTCCTACAGACTCGAAGAGGTATGACGTGACGCAGGTTATTGACGCTCGACTCCTGACCGACCATGCCGTAGTGGGACGCGAGTGCGGGGCCTGCACGGCGTGTTGCTCGACGCTAGCGATCGTCGAATTGAACAAGCCGGCTCGACGCGCGTGCGATCATCTGTGTCGAGCCGGTTGCGGGATCTATGAGACTCGACCGGCGAGTTGCCGCGAGTTTCATTGCCTCTGGCTGCGCGGCGCGATTGACGGGGATGAGTCCCTGCGGCCGGATGCGCTCGGCGTGATGTTCGACTATTTTCGGATGGCTTCGACGGGCGAGACGCATCTCATCGCGTATGAACTCTGGCCGGGAGCGTTCGACTCGAAACAAGCTCAGACGCTGCTCGATGAACTCGTCCAACGGGGTGATGTCCAACTGTCGTATCGCGATGGCCGGTGGAGTACCCTCGGTCGCGACCCCTTCACCCAACGCCGTTCAGGATTTCTGTAGCAGAATTCGTGAGAATTCTGACGACTCGACGGCTCTCCAGAAGTCTTACGACTTCTGCTACGTTCGTCGGGCCTTGTTTTGTAGCTCCGAAATTCTTAGCGGCGTTGCCCTTCACCGTGACCGATCCCCGCCAAGCCAGTTTGTTTTCGGAAGCCGAGCTGCCGCCGGACTTGCTGCCGTGGGAGATCGCGGCGGGGGAAGACCGCTTGCTGGCCGAGGTCGTCTTCAACCGACCGCTCACGACGATCTTTCAGTATCTCGTCCCGAACGAACTGCGCGAGATGATCGGTCCCGGCCAGCGTGTGCAGGTGCCGTTCGGTCGCGGCGACAAGCTGACGATCGGCTTCTGCGTTGGCCTGACGACGACGTTTCCTCTCGGTCGCACGATCAAAACGGTCGCGGCGCTCATTGACCGCGAGGCACTACTCGACGCGCGGATGCTCGAACTGACACGCTGGATCGCAGATCGGTATCTGTGCGGCTGGGGCCAAGTGTTGGAGAGCATCATCCCGCGCGGCGTGAAGTCGAAAGCGGGATCGCGCGAGGTGACGTTCTTCGCGCTGGCGTCGAGTCTGAACGAGAAGCTCGCGAGTGCAGTAGCAGCTGGCGATTTGAATGACGGACGGCATCTTGTCTCCACGGCTCCGTCGGATCTCATTCTTTCTCCCTCCCCTCGGCGGGGAGGGCCGGGGAGGGGGGACGATCAAGTACCGGGCGTCAACTCGCCATCCGCCCCCCTCCCTAACCCTCCCCGCCGAGGGGAGGGAACAGGAAGGGACCCCTCGACACTGGAAGTGGTTCTCGCGGACCTCAAACTCCCCGCGAAGCAACGGGCGGTGATCGAGGCACTCGTGGCGGCGGGGCGGCCGATGCGAGTCGATGAGTTGGCCGAGGCGGCTCAGTGCGGGACCGCGCCGATTCATGGGCTGCGCGACAAAGGGCTGATCGTCGCGCTGCGGGAACGTGTGATGTCTGCCCCCGTCATGCCGACGCCCGAGGCACATCGTGAGATCAGGCTCAACCCCGATCAGCAGCGCGCGGTGGACACGATTCTCGGCGTCGTTCGCGCGGCCGAGCATCGCACGCTGTTGCTGCACGGTGTCACGGGGAGCGGCAAGACTGAGGTCTACATTCGCGCGATCGAAGAGGTCGTCAGTTATGGGCGACAGGCGATCGTGCTGGTCCCCGAGATCAGTCTCACACCGCAGACGATCCGGCGATTCGCAAGTCGCTTCCCGTCGATCGCGGTGCTGCACAGTCATCTCACCGACGCCGAGCGGCATGGTCACTGGCAGCAGATCGCCAGCGGAGCCGTGCAAGTGGTCGTCGGTGCTCGCAGCGCGATCTTCGCACCGACGCCGCATCTCGGGCTGATCGTGATCGACGAGGAACACGAGACGAGTTTCAAGCAGGACAGCACGCCGCGCTATCACGCGCGCGAGGTCGCTCGCCGACGAGCCGAACTCGAAAAGGTGCCACTCATTCTCGGCTCGGCCACACCGACGCTCGAATCGTTTTTAAAGGTGCTGCGCAAGGAAGACGTGCTGATCTCGATGCCGAACCGCGTCGAACGATTGCCGCTGCCGCCAGTCTTGATCGTGGACATTCGCAACGACCCGGCGATGGCGAAGGGGTCGGCCATCGGACGGGCCTTGTTCACGTCGATGATGGACGCACTGAAGGCCAAGGGGCAGATCATTCTGTTTCTCAACGTGCGCGGGTTCTCGCCGGTGTTGTGGTGTCGCGGCTGCGGCGAAGGAGTGAAGTGCCCCGACTGCGACATCACGCTGACCTATCACAAGGAACGCGCTGTTGCCCTCTGTCACAGTTGCGATCGGTCGGCTCCGCTGCCGTCGGTCTGTCCGAAATGCGGCAAACCGGGACTGCTGAACTTGGGGATTGGGACCGAGCGGTTGGAGGCCGAAGTCAAAGCGCGCTTCCCCGGTGTGGCGTGCCTTCGCATGGACAGCGACACCATGAGCCAGCGCGGCAGTCACGACGTGGCTCTCGAAAAGTTTCGACATGGCGAGGTTCAGATTCTGCTGGGGACGCAGATGATCGCGAAGGGACTCGACTTCCCGAACGTCACACTCGTGGGCGTGATCGACGCCGACACGCTGCTCCATCAACCCGACATTCGTTCGATGGAGCGGACGTTCCAGTTGATCGCTCAAGTGGCGGGCCGCACCGGGCGCAGTGCAAAGGGAGGACGAGTCCTCGTCCAAACGTCGTCGCCCGAACAGCCGCCGATCATCCGCGCGGCGGCTCATGATTTCCTCGGCTTCGCGACCGATGAGCTTCGTCATCGCCAGGCTTTGAAAGTCCCGCCCTTCTCGCAGATGTGTCGCGTCATCGTGCGCGGCCCCGATGAGAAAGAAGTTCATGCGTACTCGGACAAAGTCGGCGAGCTGATGCGTGCGGCGGCGAAGGAACTGTCGCTCGAGGTCCGTATCCTCGGCCCCGCCCCGTGTCCCGTGACGCGACTCAAGGCGAACTTTCGCTATCACCTGCAACTCACGTCGGCCGAGCTGGCACCGCTGCAAAAAATTTGGCTCCACGCGGCCCCGCAGTTTCCAAGTCACCCCGAAGTCGAGTTCGTCGTGGATGTCGATCCGCTCAACCTGCGGTAGTGTGACCAGTTGGAAATTTCATGGGGCAGGTTTGTAACCTGCGTCCTCGCTAGGAAGTGTGAAGAGTATTAACCACAGAGACACAGAGGCACAGAGAAGTCAGACCAGAGAGAAGTGGAGCAGAGGGGGGCCGGACTGCTCCTTTGCCGCCCGTGGAAAAACGTAGGGTAAGCGTCTCGCTTGCCCGTGATCGCAGTTGGAAAAAGTGTGAACGAGTGCGTCGATCGACATCGCCCTCGTTCACACTTTGGGTTGGTGTGTTCAGACAACTCTTTCCACTCGCCTTTGCCTTCTCTGTGCCTCTGTGTCTCTGTGTCTCTGTAGTTAAATCTTCTGATCAAGACCAATAGCGATCGTTGAGTGCCTCACAGAACGGAGTCGATATGACGGCGGCGGAATCGGAAATTTTGCGAGATGTCTGGTACATGGCCTTGCCCGGTCGCGAACTGAAGCGTGGCAAGATGCAGGGGAAGATGTTGCTCGGGCAGTCGATCGTGCTGGGACGCGACGCGGACGGGAAGCCGTTCGCGCTGCGAGACATTTGTCCTCATCGCGGCATCCCGCTCAGTCACGGCAAGTTCGACGGGCGCGAGATCGAATGCTGTTATCACGGCTGGCGGTTTCAGTGCGACGGCGGCTGCACGCACATTCCGTCGCTCCTGCCGACTCAGAAATTTGAACTGTCTCGCGTCGGAGTCTTTCGGTTCCCGTGTCGCGAAGTGCAGGGAAACATCTGGGTCTTCATGCCCGAAGATGAACGCAAGCTGCCGGATCGGTTGCCGGAGGTTCCGGTCATTCCCAACGTAGAAGCCCAGCATTGCCAGATGATCATGAAGAGCCTGTTCCCGTGTTCGATCGACCACGCAGTCGTCGGACTGATGGACCCGGCACACGGCCCGTTCGTCCATCAGTCGTGGTGGTGGCGGTCGCAGAAGTCGATCCATGAAAAGTCGAAGGCCTTCGCACCGTCGCACTGGGGCTTCACGATGGTCAAGCACAAGCCGTCGTCCAATTCCAAGGCGTACAAGCTGATCGGTGGCGAGGTCTCGACCGAGATTCGCTTCGAGCTACCCAGCACGCGCATCGAACACATCACGGCTGGCAAGCATCATATCTGCGGAGTCACCACGCTGACGCCGCTGACGCCGACGCAGGTCGAGTTGCACCAGTTCTTCTATTGGACGATCCCGTGGCTGTCGCTCATTCGTCCGCTGATGCGACCGTTCATGAAGACCTTCATCGAACAGGACCGCGATGTCGTTGATAAGCAGCAGCAGGGCCTGAACGAAGACCCGCAACTGATCATGATCAACGACGCCGACAAGCCCGCACGGTGGTACTACCAGTTGAAGAAGGAGCTTCAGCAGTCACGCCTAGAGAACCGTCCGTTCCAAAACCCGGTCCCCGAAACGACGCTGCAATGGCGGAGTTGAACGTGCCCTGTTCTCCTTGTTCTTTTCTTTCGGAGCGGGGCGGCGTCAGCCCCCTGATTCTTGGGCGTAAGCCCGTTTTCAACGAATCAGGGGGCTGACGCCGCCCCGCTCCGAAAGGCGGGCTGACGCCCAAGACAAAGAAGTACAGGAGTTTCGTCAGACGTTCTTCACCACCAGCGTCCTCTCCGCCGCCGCTTCGCCGCTCTGGATCGCGTCGGGGATGCCGACGCCGTGATAGGCGTTGCCAGCCAGCGCGAGGCCGCTGTGTCGCGCGGTGAGCGCTTCGATCCGGGCGACTCGGTCGAGATGCCCGACGTGGTACTGCGGCATCGCGCGGGGATAGCGCACGACGAGTGATATCTCTGGCTCACCACGCACGCCGAGTAATTCGTTCAGTTCGGACTGCACCAGTCGAAGTAGCTCATCATCGGGGAGGTTGTTCAACTCGGGCTGCATCGCGCCGCCAACGAACGTGCGCAACAAGACGGAACCGGCGGGAGCGCGCTCGGGAAACTTCCGGCTCGAAAACGATGTGGCCAGGATTTTTCGACGCTCGCGGTGCGGAACGACCAGCCCGAACGAATCGAGCGGATGAGCGACATCGGCCAAGCGGTGGCCGGTGACGACGATGGCACTCGAGGCGTACTCGATCTGTTGAAGCTTGGTCGCCAAGTCGTGATCGAGTTCGTCGAGCAGCAGCGCGGCGTGGTGAGTGGTCGTTGCGACGATCACGGCGTCGAACGAGTGATGCGTACCGTCGGCGAGAGTGAGGCGGTAACTGTTGGACTGCGCGCCGGCTTCGTCTGCAAAGTAACTCGCCGCGTGAGCGAGGGAGTTCGGGGGTTCGTTCTGGGATCGTCCTTGCTCACGCTGCGGGTTGGTGTGGCGAGGCTGAATCGAGGTGACGCGCGAGTTGAGCTTCACCGTACAGCCCGCTTCCACGCGAGACCGCAGCGCGGTGAGCAGGTCTTCCATGCCGCCCGCCAGTCCTGCGAAGAGGCCGTAACGGGCACCGCTCGATGTCTGATCGCGCGAGACCGTGTCGGTCGGCTTCGTACCGCGCGGTCGCTCGTTGCGCTTGGCCGAGCGAGCGGCGCGGATCAGGCTGCCGAAGTCGCGCTCTTGTTCCAGAAAGCGCGGCAACGTGGCGGCGAGGCTGAGCTGTTCGGGGTCCGACGTGTAGATGCCGCCGACCAACGGCTGGACCAGTCGTTCGAGAACCTCACGTCCGAACCGTCGTCGCACGAACGACGCGAGACTTTCATCTGTCAGCTCCGTCGCATCGCGCGCGGTGCGGCTCGGTACGCAGGACTCCATCAACAACCGCAGCTTGCCCCGCGTTGAGAGAATCGGCGTTGTGAGCATCGGCCAGATCGCGGTCGGACTGAGCAATTGAAAGCCCGTTGGAACGGGGACCGGTCGCCCGTCAAACACGACGTGAACGCCGCGATACCGCGTGTCTGTCGCGACGAGCTTGCCTTCGATGCCGAGCCGCCGACAAAGCCCGATCGCGCCCGGTTTGTTCGTCAGAAAGGAGTCGGCTCCCGTGTCGATGAGATAGCCGTCGAGATGCGTCGTCCCCACGATGCCGCCCAACCGTGGGCCTGCTTCGAGCAAAGTGATCTCGCAACGAGACGCGGTTGGCGACGCGGCGGAAGTGAGTTCGATCAACCGATGAGCGGCCGCCATTCCTGACAAGCCGCCACCGATGATTGCGATGCGGCGCGGTGAGGTCTCGGAGGTGGAATGGGCGTCGGTCATGGTGATGGAGTCGATGTTGGGCGCGTGAGGCTTTCTTGGCAGACGAGAATCAAAGGCAATTACGAATCCTGTCGTTCTAAGTTTGCGAGATTAACGTCTGCATTTACTCCGAAGGAGTTGCGTCTCATAGCCCAGGGTTGCCCGCATCAGCGGGCTACCCTGGGAAGGCAAACAGATTGGTCATCTACCCTGAAAGGGTTGCGCCATGCTTGTCATATCAATGACGGAACCCCGTTGGGGTACGTGAGTCTATTGAACTGTTCACCCAGGGTAGCTCGCTCCGCTCGCAACCGCTGGGCTGTGAGACGCAACTCCTTCGGAGTAAAGACAGCGCCGTTCAGACCCAAGCTTGGAGTGCTTCAACAGGGGGATCCCCCCAATTTCATGGGGACGCCTCTTCAGCCACTTCATTCAATGGGATTCCGTCTCGCACTCACTTCGCGCCGAGTTCATGCACCATCTCGACGAGCGCCTTCACGTTGTCAGGCGGGACTTCGGGGAAGACGCCGTGGCCGAGGTTGAAGATGTGGCCCGGTCGTCCCGCTGCCGCATCGAGGACCGCTTTGGCACGCGATCGCAGCGTCGGCAGATCGGCCATCAATGAGACCGGGTCGAGATTGCCTTGCACGCCCACGTCGTATCCGACCGTCCGCCAGCCCTCGGCGAAATCGACTCGCCAATCGAGACCGATCACATCGCCACCCGCTTCGCGCAGCAGCGGCAACAATGCGGGATTGCCCGTCAGAAAGTTGATGACTGGCGTACCGGGACGGATGCCGTCGATGACCTGCTTCGTGAACGGCATCGCGTAGCGGCGATAGTCCGAAGGCGAGAGACAACCGGCCCAACTGTCGAAGAGTTGGATCGCCTGACACCCCGCGTCGATCTGCGCATTGATGTAGCGGACCAAGCTACGAGCGAGTCGCTGCATGAGCGTCCTCCACGCTCCCTCATCGCGGTACATCAGGCTCTTCGTCGTGAGGTAGTTCTTCGAGCTGCCTCCTTCGATGACATACGACGCGAGCGTGAACGGCGAACCGGCGAACCCGAGGAGCGGGATGTCAGCGGGAAGGTCGCGACGAATCAGCTTCACGGCGTCGAAGACGAATTGCAGCGACGAGACATCTTCCAATTCGCGAAACCGATCGATTTCGGCGGCGGTGCGGATCGGGTTGTGGATCACTGGCCCTTCGCCCTTCTGGTACTCCAAGTCGATCCCCATCGGTTCGAGCATTGGGAGCAGATCGGCAAACAGAATGGCCGCATCAACACCCAAGACACGCTGCGCGGTGAGTGTCACTTCGGCCGCCAACTCGGGCCGCTTGCACAGCTCGATGAACGTCACCTTCGAGCGCACGGCCATGTATTCGGGGAGGTAGCGTCCCGCTTGCCGCATGATCCAGACGGGCGTCGTGTCTGTCGGCTCGCGTCGTGTCGCCTTCATCAAGCGCGAGTTGTGCAAGCGAGGATTGTGGGGTTGAGAATCATTCGGCGAGACAGCGTCGGTCGAGGTCGTAGGCATGGTGGCTCCAAAAGTGAGGCGGGATTGTAGCCGTGCCATTTGGGACCGGACAGGCAGCTCGGGGCGTTCAAACCCGCGCGACTCGACCCGGTACGGCGCGATGCTCATAATCGGCCGCTGTCGTAGGATGGGCACTCTTGCCCGTCATCAGGTCGGGGAGACGACGGGCAAGAGTGCCCGTCCTACATGTCTGATCGAGGAGCGCGTCGTGCCGGGCTGGGCTGTCGAACTGGGCGTGGTTGTGCTGATGGCACTGCTCAACGGCTTCTTTGCCGCCGCTGAGATCGCGATCCTGACCGCACGGCGCGGGCGACTGGAACAATGGGCCGAAGACGGAGACGGGGCCTCGGCCGTCGCGCTGCAATTGGCGCACGATGCCGATCGGTTCCTGCCGACCGTGCAGGTGGGCATCACGTTAGTCTCGGCTTTCACGTCGGCATATGCCGGAGCGAGACTGGCCGCTCCGCTCGAAGCCTGGCTGGGGCAGCTCCCGTTCGCGTCGATTGCCGAACGTCGCGTCGGCCTGGCGCTGACGCTCGTCGTGTGTGGCATCGCGTTCTTGCAGTTGATTCTCGGGGAGCTGGTTCCCAAGCGGATCGCCTTCCAGAACGCCGAGTTGCTGGCCCGGTTCGTCGCCTATCCGATGCTTGTGTTGCAACGCATTTCCCGTCCGGCAATCTGGTTCCTGCATGTCACGACTTCACTCGTGCTGAGGCTGCTGGGTCAGAAGAACCTGCCGCCGCGCACGGTCTCCGTCGAAGACATTCAGCACTTGATTGAGACCGGCACGGAAGCGGGCGTGCTGGAAGAGTCCGAGCAAAAAATGGCGATGGAGGCGCTGCGGATCGGCAACCGGACGATGGTCGATATTCTGCGGCCGCGCATCGACATCGACGCCATCGACATCGACACGCCGTCCGAGGAAGTCGTCGGCGCGATCGCCATGTCGGGCTTCTCGCGCGTCCCTGTCTGCGAAGGGACAATCGATCACATCGTCGGCTTCGTTTACATCAAGGATGTCTTCCTTCAACAGTATCTCGGCCGCCCGATCGACCTGCGCCGGTTGATCCGGCCACCGCTGTTTATCCCGAAGTCGGTCACGATCAGTCGGCTGCTGGAACTCTTTCAAGAGCACAAGACGCAGCTCGCCATCGTGCTGGACGAGTACGGCGGGACGCAGGGGATGGTGACGTTCGAGGACATCATGACGATGCTCGTCGGTGAGATTCACGACGAACTGCGACACGAACGGGCGTCGAAGCACGACCGGGCACAAGACATCGTCAAACGAGCAGACGGCAGCCTGCTGATCGACGGGACCGTGAACCTGCATCAACTTGAAGTTGCCTTGGAAGTGTCCCGCTGGTCCGAGCCGCCGCCGCGCGGAATCGGCACGGTGTCGGGCCTGGTCCTGTCGCTGTTGAAGCGCCCGCCGGTCATCGGTGACGTGCTGACGTGGAATGACCTGCGGATTGAAGTCGTCGATATGGACGGCCCGAAGTTGGACCGATTGCTGATTCAGGCGGTCGCCGATCCGCCAGTCAGCACTGCACCGCCCTTATCAACCGGCGACGCGGCACCGTAGTCTGGACGCCTACGTCCGGACGTGTTGACCCAGACGAGGCTGTCCGGACGTAGGCGTCCAGACTACATGCTCCTCCACCCAGCGACTTCCTTCCATCACGGTGAATCATGGCGAAATGCGATCAAGGCTACATGTGCGAAGTCTGCGGCGATGAAGTCGAAGACATCACTGGCAGCGACCTCTACCTGCGCTACGTTCTCGGTGAGGTCGAAGCGCGTCATTTGATGACGGCTCCCGAGCGGCATCTGCGCTGCAATCCGGTCACGTCGCAGTTCATCGTCATCCCCGAATTCGAGCCGGTCGTGGTCGAGGGACCGTTCGACAAGCGATTGCTCGACCCGGAAGATGTCGCACAGCGCGAAGCACTCGTCACCCGCGCGTGGCAGCGTCTGCAAGTGGTCCGGCAACTCGGACTGCCCATCAGCGACTACCCGCTGTCGCGCGAGGACGCAGCGGGAGCATGACCAAGCGAACGTAGCAGAAGTCGTAAGACTTCTGGCGAGTCGAGTCAACGAAGCGTCGAGTCGTCAGAAGTCTTACGACTTCTGCTACGGCAATCCTGAACGGCTCTGCCCGCTGGCAGTCGCACTCCTTCTATCACGACATCCCCTGCCGAGACTCGTTTTCGAGTTCATCCTCATGCTCTGGCCCGAACACACTGTGACGCAGGAACTGCTGGCTGAGGCCGGGCGCGGCGAAGGGACGGCCGTCAACAAACTGCTCGAACGGCATCGGGCTGCGCTGCGGAAGTTGATTCAGTTGAGGCTCGACCGACAGGTGGCGCGGCGAGTGGATGCGAGTGACATCGTGCAGGACGTGCTGCTCGAAGCGAACGGGCGGTTGCGCGAATACCTCGACGATCCCAAGATGCCGTTCCATCTGTGGCTGCGGCATCTGGCGAAGGACCGCATCATCGACATGCACCGGCGACATCGCGGTGCGCAGCGTCGCAGTCTCGACCGCGAACGGTCACTCGCGTCGCCGCAATTCGGCGATCAATCGTCCTTCGATCTGGCGAGTCAACTTGCGGGGAGCGAACTCACGCCGGCTGCCGCCGCGATTCGGCACGAGCTGCAAGCGCGGTTCCTTGTCGCCATCGAACAGCTCGACGACGACGATCGCGAGATCGTCTTGATGCGGCACTTCGAGCAGCTCAGCAACACTGAAGCGGCGACGGCGCTCGGCATGACTCCCGCCGCCGCTGGCATGAGACACCTGCGGGCACTTCGCAAACTGAGAGCGATCCTCGGCGAACGCCCTTCGCTGACGGGAGAGTCCCATGGTTGAAGTCCGGCACGTCCCTCGCGCGGTCAACAAGGACTCATCTGAGCGGGGCGGCGTAAGCCCCCTGGTTCTTCAAAAGCGGGCTTACGCCCAAGAATCAGGGGGATTACGCTCAATGGCACTCACTTTGGGGTGTAGCTGAAGTCGTAAGACTTCAGACGATCATCAAAGCCGGCTGAATTCTCACGAATTCAGCTACGTCTCACTGAACGTCCATTTGAAAATCGCTCAAAGTGAGTGCCATTGGGCGTCAGCCCCCGGATTCTTCACCACGGGAGTCCGGGGGCTGACGCCGCCCGGCTCACCACAACTCTAACCGCAGAGAACGTCTCATTGCAGACCGCACGAGGTGTAGCAGCCTCGGACGGAATGGAGTTCCTCGCTATGCTCCGCCCGCGACCAAGCGGCGGTTCCATTTGTCATGTCTCTCACGGTGGCGACTTCATGCTGATGATCGGTTTGGAAACGAGTGGGTTTGTGGGAAGTATCGCGTTGCGGCGTGATGGCCAGCTTCTCGAAGAGCGGTTGCTCGGGCAAGCAGGGCGGCGGCACGCTCAATCATTGGTGCTGGAGCTGCGGGAGCTGCTGCACACCCACGGCGCGAACTCGCGCGACGTTCAAGCCATCGCGGTGAGCAAAGGCCCCGGCAGCTTTACCGGCCTGCGCGTCGGACTCGTTTGTGCGAAGACGTTTGCTTACGCGACCGGTTGCCGGTTTGTCGCGGTCGATACGTTTGCAGCCATTGCCGAAAATTGTCCTAGCGACGTGACCGATGTCTGGGTCGTGGAGAACGCACAACGTGGAGACTTCTTCACCGGGCGCTATGCACTCGACAATTCGAGCCTCACTTCGATCCGTTCGTGGCGATTGATGGCTCCCGTGCAGATCGTTGCGGCGGACGAGTGGCTGGCGAGCCGAACGGCCTCGGACACGATTACGGGGCCGGGACTGACCGACCACATGGGGACGATTTCGTCGGCAAGATTGCTCGCGGACGAAGCGATCGCCAAGCCGCGAGCCGGTTCCATCGCACGGCTGGGTGAGCAACGCTTGCTCTCAAACGCGATGCCTTCCATCGAAAGTGGTGTCGCCATCGACACCGATTTCTGGAAGGCCGTCCCGTTCTATTTCCGGCCGAGTGCGGCAGAAGAACAGCATGCGAAGCGCAGCGGTGTTGCCAGCGCGTGAGGGTGAATTGAGCCGACCGGCTGCAATGGTCCGACCGTTGATGGAAGCCTGACGCGCAAGCGAAGTCTGTGTTGCCGAGCGTTCTTCGCTCGCGCGTCAGGCTTTTATCAACTCCGCGCAAGGCACATGCTTCACGGAACGTTTTCTCTCAATCAAACTGTTCGCGACGGCCGCTGCCTGTCGAAATCAGAACATGTTGATTCGAGTGTGGTCTGCGGCTAGACTCGGCCCGTCTCGCCCACCCGCGTTCAAGATTTGGTTTGAACGCCCCCGCTGAATGAACCACCTCTACAGGGTGGCCACCTACGTGCCGGAGCTTCGCGTCATGCTCAATATCCTCGGACAACGACAGCCGTTCTGTGATCGCATCGCTCGGCGAGACTTCTTGCGGATCGGTGGCCTCGCGATGGGTGGCCTGACGCTGCCATCGTTGTTGCGGGCCGAGCAGGCAGCCGGTGGCCGTGCCACGGGCAAGTCGATCATCAACATTTACTTGCCGGGCGGTCCGACACACATGGACACGTTCGACATGAAGCCGACCGCCGCGAAGGAGTTTCGTGGCGAGTTGCTGCCGGTCGCGACCAATGTTCCCGGCATGGAGATTTGCGAGTTGATGCCGAAGCTGGCTCGCATGGGCGACAAATTTTCGGTCGTGCGTTCGATCACCGGCCTGCGTGACGAACACGCTCCCCAGCAGAGTGACTCGGGTTGGAGTGAGTCTTCGCTCCGAACGATGGGCGGTCGGCCGGGCATTGGTTCGGTGATGTCGAAGCTGTGGGGACCGTCTCAAACGACGCCACACGGCACGGCACCGACCTTCATCGATCTGACCGGTTGGACGAAGACCGGCTTCGTCGGGCAGATCAACGCGGGCTTCCGACCTGATGGTGAGGGTCGCCAGAATTTGTCGCTCAACGGACAGGTCAACTTGAACCGGCTGGACGATCGTCGCGGGTTGCTCACAGGATTGGATCGACTGCGGCGCGATGTCGATTCACACGGGATGCTGAATGCGATCGACAGCTTCACTGAACGAGCCGTCGGGATCGTCACGTCGGGTGAGTTGGCCAAGTCGCTCGACCTGCGGAACGAAGACCCGCGAACCTTGGCTCGCTACGGAGTCGGCCAGGACTTGGGCTTCGGCAACGAACGGTTTGTCTTGGCGAGACGGCTCATTCAAGCGGGCGTTCGCTGCGTTTCGCTGTCGGTCGGCGGTTGGGACACGCACGGAGACAACTTCAACCAGATGCGTCGTCAGTTGCCGCCGCTCGACCAAGCATTGACCGGGCTGATCGAAGACCTCGACGCACACGGGCTGCTCGACCAAACGATCATCATGATGTCGGGCGAGTTCGGGCGGACGCCGCGCGTCAACGGGACGGCCGGTCGCGATCACTGGTCTCGCGCGTCGTTCTTCTTCCTCGCGGGTGGAGGCATGCGTCACGGTCAGATGATCGGTGCGACCAACCGCAACGGTGAGGAGCCGATCGAACGTCCGGTTCACATTCAGAACGTCTTCCACACGGTCTATCACCAACTCGGGATCGACGCGAACGCGGTGACACTCAACGATCCGAACGGACGCCCGCAGTACTTGGTCGATGATCGCAAGCTCATCACCGAACTGATTTGATCGCGTTCAGAACGGAGAGCCGACCCAAGAACCCCTCACACCCAGCCCCTCTCCCCGCAAAGCCGGGGCGAGGGGTGAGTTTACAGATCGTGTTCACCTCGCCCCGGTTGCTCGATAGCTCCGGGGCGATTTCGTTTCGGACCCCTTCCTCAAATGCCGGGAAAGAGTCGTGCCGACGGGAAGTCAGTCAGGCAAAGCCATACTCCACGGGGCCCAAGATGAGAGATTGGCGAGCCGCATGCCGTAAGGCTGCGGGTTCTTAATTGTTGCAGGAAACCCGTGGCCTTACAGCACACGGCTCGCCTCGAACATCTCATTCATGGCATGGCCGTGCGAGTTGAAAACCGGACTTTTGAAACTCCGCGCCCCTGCAATCACCAGGGCCATTGCCTTGTTGGGTCTGCGTAAACGGTAGGGTGGGACCAGCGGCGCTTCGCCGCGCCGGCCCACCATGATTTCTCGACGATTCCCGATGGTGGGCCGGCGCTCGAAGCGAGCTGGTCC
>JAYTQJ010000770.1:0-6022 GCA_043746775.1 Schlesneria sp. | reverse complement strand
CCGGTCCGTTGCACGGCAGGTTCGGATCGTTGAGCAACTCCAACCGGAAGCCGGTGATGTTTCGCTCGTCGGTCTCACCGCGCAGGCTCGTTGAGTACTTCGTCGGTGCGTAACCCTGCGCGAGGATCGAGCCGTCGCCCATGTCGATGTATCTCTGCCCGTTGTCTCCCGCGTTTTCGAGTTGCAGGATGTGCCAGTCGCCCACCGTAGCCGTCACGCTCCGCGTGACGAGTGCCGATGAAGAGTCAGCGTCCTTTTGTGTCGAAGCGTTCGATTGAGGTTGAGAGCTGGTTTGCTCATCGGCTTTCGTCACGCGGAGCGTGACGGCTACAGTAAGCGGATGCAAAAACGCGGGCACACCCGGCGTGACGGCTTGATCCGGTTTCAACCAGTCGCCGCGAATCAGCATCCGCGTATCGCGCGGTTCATGGCGAGCCATCAGCGTCAGCGTCGTCGAACCGCGCGGCCATTGCTGCCACAACGCTTCGATCTGATCGTTGGATTCTTTCCACTCTGTCACCGTTGTCCGCCAGTGGGAGAAGACCGCCGCGACTTGATCGGGAGAACGCTGCTCGCGCGGCGTGGCGAGTGAATCGCGGACTCGCACTGGCACGGGATCGGCCTCGGGGTTGGCGACCGATGTTACCGAGAGGCGGAAGCGACCGAGGTTGTTGTTCATGTTGTCGTCGCTGTTCCACCCGCCGTGCATCTGTTTGAGATTGATGTGCAACCGCGTTCCGCCTTCGTAACCGAATGACTTTTCGGGGACGAACACGGCGTTGCGAGGCTGATTGCGTCGGCCTGGTCCCTGATCGATCCCCCACGCGGTTTCGTCCTTGCCGTCGATGGCGTATTCGACCGAGCCTGTGACGCGCTTCTTGTCGGTCTTGTCGTAGAAGTTCGGTTCAAGGTCTCGTTCCGGGTTCGAGTAGTCCGCCGTGACCTTCACGAACTTGAGCTTCTCGCGTGCATTCTCTTTCTGAGCGGGGGACGTGAGTCCCCTGGTTCTGTCAACCGGTTCGATCTCGACAGTGAACTCGGTCAGCGCACACGTCCCCATGAACGACCGGCCCGGTCCGTTGCACGGCAGGTTCGGATCGTTGAGCAATTCGAGCCGGAAGCCGGTGATGTTCTTCTGATCGGTCTCCCCGCGCAGAGTCGTCGAATACTTCGTCGGCGCGTAACCCTGCGCGAGGATTGAACCGTCTCCCATGTCGATGTACCGCTGCCCGTTGTCCCCCGCGTTTTCGAGTTGCAGGATGTGCCAGTCGCTTCCCGTAGCCGTCACGCTCCGCGTGACGACAGCCGAGGAAGAGTCGGCGTCCTTTTGCGATGAAGCGTTTGGCGGTTGTTGAGCGCTGGTTTGCTCATCGGCTTTCGTCACGCCGAGCGTGACGGCTACTTTCTCCCACGCCGCCATCCGTTCGCGCCAGTCGGACGTTTGCTGTTGGAGGCGACTCTCGATCACCGCCATCTCGCGGCGCAGGTCGGCGATCTTCGCCCGCTCGTCCACCGAGTACACGACGCGCTGCGCCTCGTGGTCGTTGTTGAGAAACGCGAACAGACGAAAATACTCCTCGTGCGTGATCGGGTCGTACTTGTGCGTGTGGCATTGGGCGCATTGAATCGTCAGCCCGAGAAACGTCTTGCCGACGGCGTCCATCCGGTCGAACATCGCATCCATCCGGAACTGCTCGGGGTCCACGCCCCCCTCTTCGTTCACCATCGAGTTCCGCAGGAAGCCGGTCGCGACGATCTGGTCCTGCGTCGGTTCAGGCAGCAGGTCACCGGCAAGCTGTTCGATCACGAACTGGTTGTACGGCAGGTCGCGATTCAGCGCGTCGATGACGTAGTCGCGATAGAACGCCACTTGCCGAGACTTGTCCTTTTCAAAACCGTCCGAGTCCGCATACCGCGCCGCGTCGAGCCAGTGCCGACCCCAACGCTCGCCGTAGTGCGGCGACTTGAGCAACCGCTCGACCTGCTTCTCGTAGGCATCCGGCGACGCATCGGCCAGAAACGCATCGACCTCGTCGATCGTAGGCGGCAACCCGATCAGATCGAGCTGCAGCCGTCGGAGCAATGTGATCTTGTCGGCCTCGGGCGATTGAGCCAGCCCGTGCTCGACCAACTTCGCGGCGACAAACCGATCAATCTCGTTCTGCACTCGAAACCGCGCGACATCGATCTCGGGCACGCTCGCCCGCACGGGAGCCTTGAACGCCCAGTGCGAGGAATACTCGGCCCCACTCGCCACCCAGCGCTTCAACAACTCAATCTGCCCCGCCGTGAGCGGTTTGTGCTTCCCCTTGAGCGGCGGCATCCGAGTCGCCTCGTCGGTACTGGTCACCCGCTTGATCAGTTCACTCGCCTCGATCTGACCCGGCACGATGGCGACCGCTCCCGACTCGGCGGCCTTCGTGGCGGCACCGCGTTGATCGAGCCGCAGCCCCGCCTGCCGCTCCTTCTCATCCGGCCCGTGACAAACAAAACAGTTGTCCGACAAAATCGGCCGGATCTCGCGATTGAAGTCGGGGGCGGCTGGCTTGGTGTCGGCTCCAAACGTCACAGCATGGTATGCAACGAATCCCACCAGCATTAACAGCAAATCTCGCACTGACCTGCGCAACAGCCCAATCATGACAAGACACTCCAACGAGTCCCAAAGGGGACGATGTGAGTAAGGATCGGCGCTTCAATCACTGACTGGCAACGAACACGACTGGCAGAACGATGGGGTCAGAACGATGGGGTCAGAACGATGTCGAGAAAAACGGATTCCGTTTCCTCATCGTTCTGCCCCCATCGTCCTGCCCATTTTTGTATGTCTGCCGCTGCTGGCCAACGGTAACTCGACCTGGAAATCAAAGCCTGACGCGCAAGCGAAGGATCGGTTGCCGAGCGTCCTTCGCTTGCGCGTCAGGCTTCGATGGGCAAGTGTTTCTCGCCGCTTGCCTCACATCACGCCGGGGATCGGGTCCGCGTGGTGGCCGAAGTAGACCGGGCGGTTGGCCGAGGTGTAGAGCGGCTTCGAGCGGTCGATGCCGAGCTTTTCATAGATCGTCGAAGCGTACTCTTCGGGAGTGTGGGGCGAGTCGAGAACATAGCCGCCGTCCTCGTCCGACTTGCCGATGACGATGCCGCCGGGAGTCCCCGCTCCCGCGAAGACGATCGAGTAGGCATCGGTCCAGTGATCGCGGCCATTAAATTTGTTGAGCTTCGGTGTGCGACCGAACTCGGTGATGAAGCAGACCAGCGTCTCGGCCAACAGCCCACGTTGGTCCATGTCTTCGATCAAGCCCGCGAACGCGCGATCGGTGCTGCCCATCATCACCCAGTGACCGATGCCGTAGCGGCCTTCGCCTCCCGCCATATTGCGGATAGTCCCGCACGAGCCGGGTGTGTAGATCAGATCGTGATGGTCCCAGTTCAAGTTCGTGCCGCCGGGCACGTCCTCGGAGAACGGCCAGCGGACATCGACCGTCACGCACCGCACGCCCGCTTCGATCAACTTGCGGCCGACCAGATAGCAGGCTCCGCGATGACCGCGTCCGTACAGCTCGCGCGTCTCGTGCGATTCGGACTTCAGTTGGAAGGCACTCTCGACGCGCGAACTGGTCAGCGTGTCGAAGGCTTGCGAGTAGAAGCGGTCCATCCCCTCAACATCGCGCGTTGTGGCGAAGCGTTGATCGAGCGACGCGAGCATTTGGCGGCGACCGTTCAATCGCTCGGCCACGTTCTCGCGGCGAGGGAGCAGATCGGCCACATTCCAGTTGGGAGCCGAGACATCATGCCCGCCGGTCTTGAAGACGCGCGAAGCCGCTGGCAGGAAGCCGGTCCTCGTCGAAGCGTTCTGTTCGTTGTTGCCGGGGACCATGATGTATGGCGGCAACGCGGTGTTGTCGCTCCCGAGCAACTTCGTCGCGATGCAGCCGATGTCGGGCATTTCCAACGGCCCACCGGGGTGAGACCCCGACAGCATGTACTGCGTTCCTCCGGGATGCTCATTCGCACCGGGCTTCGGATGCCACATCGAACGAACAACCGCCAGCTTGTCGGCGACGCGCGACGTGTGAGCCAGTAACTCGGTGAACTGAGTCCCACCAACGCTCGTCGCAATCGGCTTGAAGGGACTCCGATGATCGACGGCCGCAAAGGGCTTCGGATCCCAAGTGTCGATGTGCGACAGACCGCCCTGTTCGAGGATGACCAACACATTCTTAGCCGCAGGTTTCGTGTTGCCCGTCGCGGCAGTAGCCCGCAGCGCCAGCCACTGCGGCAGCGACAGTCCGAGCACTCCCGCCGATCCGACTTGCAGCGCCCGGCGTCGAGAAAACGAACCGCTGAATGGCATGGGTTTCGTCATGAGAGATGGGCTTTCGAGATTTCTTACGGTGGGCGGCAATAGCTGGCGAGGTTTGGCTGTGACGTGGAGCAAAGTAACGAAGCCAACGACCTCAGGAAAGATCGGCCATGGCAACTCGGCAAGTTGAGCCTCAGGGGCACTTCGAGCAGGCATCCGTTCGCAGCCCGTTGAAGAACCGTAGCTTGGACGCCCTCGTCCGAGCGGATTCCAATGGAAGACGGACGGACGAGGGCGTCCATCCTACGGTTCTTCAACTCGCTGTACTCGATCACCCCGCATCGACATAAGGCCCACGGAAGAAGCCGCTGTCTTGGGGAGCGGAATACTTCACGGCGAGGGCCGGGGCTGAGATGACCTGGCCTCCTTGATGTTGTGACAGCGTCGCGAGGTCGGTCATGGTGCTGGTCAGCAATGTTCGCTCGACCGGATAGGGCGGCTTTCCGGAGGCGAAGAACTTTTCAATATTGAACGTCAGCGGGTCGAAGAACCGCGCGCCGGGAGGAGCCGGAAGATAGAAGCAGCTTGAGAGCGGTTCGGTGCGTCCCTCGATGTTTGCCGCGAACGCGAACTCGGACGTTTGCTCAATCAGGTTCAGAATGCACCCGCGCGTGCCGTCGAGATACTCGACGAGGACCGCTTGTGGCTTGAGGACATTCTCGCGGACAGGGCCGACGTTGGTGCTGGCACAACGTGACAGGGCCGCATTCGCCAGCCGCCACGACCAGCGACCCTCGTCACCCGCTTTCCAGACGGCGTCGCCTTGCAGGAACTCGACCGACTTCACGCCCGTCTCGCCCCCCGCCCGTCGTTCCAACATGCACTGCAAGACTTCGAGGGCGTGAAACAAATAGATCTCGACCGAGCCGCGATCAAACCCAAACGTGACGACCGCTTCTTTGAACGGCGTGCCGACAGTTGGCTCGATCTCGGGCTTGCGCCACGTCACCGGCAACGACGACCCGGCCATCAACCCGAACTTCAACTCCTTCGCCGTCGCAACCATCTTCGCCGCGAGCTGGTGATCGTAAGAGAGATGCTTATCGACGAAGACCGGAACGCTGCGTCCGGCCTTCCGGAAGACCTCGACGATCTGCTCGAAGAACTCGGCGCGAGGGTAAAGGACTTGGCCACGTTCGTTCACCGGGTAGTCGCCGTGTTCGATGATGAGCAGCACGGCATCGACATCGAGTCCGTTCTTACCGCCGAGTGCTTCGGGGATCGACTTGGCCAGCTCGATCCCGTGTGTTTTGCAGACGCTCGGCCCGAGATCGTTTTCGGGCTGCTGATGGTTCCACATCCGGACCAACTCGAACGGCGGCTGATGATGAAACCCAAGTCGCGTGTAACCGTGAATGAACCGCCCCGCGATGTGGTACGCGTGCGAACGGAGTCGATAGATCGAGTTGATCGCCGCCACACGCGGCTTCTTGCCCGATGTCCCTCCCGCACGAACGGCCTGCTCTTGAGCGGCCGCATTCGGCGCGAGACTCATCGCACTGACTCCCGCCAATCCCAATGAGGACGCCGCCAAGAAATCACGACGACTGAGCGAAGCAAGTGGCGAGGACATGGCGAGGACTCCCGGTGACGTTTTCTACCTCGCGCGGTTCTTGATGAGACCTCTGAGCGGGGCGGCGTTAGCCCCATGGCACTCAC
>JAYTQJ010000769.1:0-14275 GCA_043746775.1 Schlesneria sp. | reverse complement strand
CGTTCGACGCCTCCTGCGACACACGCACTTTTCCCACGAAAGTGTCGCCCATTCAGGGCTAACGACGTGGATGTCAGACTGACCCACGGCTCACGCCGTGGGTGACGACCTGCCGCCCTCCGGGCTAAAAACAGATCCGCTCAGAACCCTTTCATCCGACGAAACCGATTTCTGCGGGAACGGGAGGCCCCTCATTCAGTGACCTCCCCGAAACACCGGATGAGCCTTCAAATTATCAGGGGACTTACGCCGCCCCGCTCACAGGTCTCATCAAGGACTGTGCGAGGTATAGCCGGACTTCGAGGGAGTACGGTCGCAACCATTCTCGTTGGGATGTTGCCCCTGTACTCTGGGCCGCATCCTGCCGCTGACTCGTATACGGAATGAGCTACAGATGACTCGCTCACGCCTCGCCTCATGCCCCGGTCTGCTTGCGATGCCCACGTCGCGTCGCGCGATGTTGCAGGCGTCGGCGAACGGATTCGGAATGCTGGCTCTTCAGAGTCTGTTCACTCACAGCACGCAAGCCGCATCACCGGACGAGAACGCGAGTGGAAGCAGGAGCAGTATCGAGACTGCAGCGCCGCGACCCCACTTCCCACCCCAGGTTCGCAACGTCATCTTCTGCTTCATGGACGGCGGCGTCTCGCACGTCGATTCATTCGATCCGAAGCCCAAGCTGGCTGAGGTCGATGGGCAGGCATTCAACGGATCCAAGAACCCGACCGCGAATGCCAATCGCAAGTGGTTGCAAAGTCCGTGGACGTTTCGCCAACACGGTCAGAGCGGGATGCCGATCAGCAGCCTCTTCCCGCACATTGCCGAGTGTGCCGATGATCTCGCCGTGATCCGCTCGATGAAGGCCGATCTGCCGCTCCATTCGACCGGCGTGTTGCGCCTCCACACCGGATCGAACAGCGCGGGCCGACCGAGTCTCGGTGCATGGACGACGTACGGCTTGGGCAACGAGAGCCAGAACCTTCCCGGTTTCGTGGTCCTCAGTTTTGGAGTCGTTCCATGCGGTGGGCTAGAAAACTTTTCGAGCGGCTTCCTCCCCGCCAGCCATCAGGCCACGTTCTTTCGCGTCGAGGGACAGCCGATCGAGAACATCGTCTCGGCCGACAAGGACGCGCGCGTGCAGCGCACAAAACTCGACTGGCTGCGTGGTCAAGATGCGGAGTTCTCGCAGTCACTCGGCGGCGACGATGCGGTCGAATCGGCCATTCGCAACTACGAGATGGCCTACCGCATGCAGTCGCTCGTCCCCGATGTCCTCGCGCTCAATCAAGAGACCGCCACCACACAATCGCAGTACGGCATCGACTCGAAGGTCCCCTCGCAACGGCTCTACGGGATGCAGTGCCTTCGCGCACGGCGACTGATCGAAGCGGGAGTTCGGTTCGTCGAGATCACCTGTCCGCCGGGAGCCTCCAACGGCACATGGGACCAACACGGCGCGCTCAAACAGGGACACGAGAAGAACGCCCTCGATACCGATCAAGCCATTGCCGCGTTGATTCGCGACCTCAAGCAGCGTGGGCTGTTCGAGGAAACGGTGATCGTCTGGGCGGGCGAGTTCGGTCGAACGCCCCATTCCACGGGTCGTGACGGCCGCGATCATCATCCCGAAGGTTTTTCAGTATGGCTGGCTGGCGGCGGCGTGAAGGGAGGGACGATCTACGGCGCGACCGATGAACTCGGAATGCACGCCGTTGAAAACATCTGCACGATGCACGATTTCCACGCCACGATCCTGCACCTGCTGGGCCTCGACCACGAACGCCTCACGTTCCGCTCGGGAGGCCGCGACCACCGCCTGACCGACGTGCATGGTCACGTCGTTCGAGAGATCCTCACGTGAGGGCAATGCTGCTCACGCCCCTTCCGTAGGATGGACGCCTCGTCCGTCCGAAGTGGTTGCTCAATTGCTGAACGGACGAGGCGTCCATCCTACGCACCCGGCAGCACGATGCTGAAGCGGGTGCCGCGACCGATCTCGCTTTCGCAGAGGATCGTGCCGCCGTGAGCTTCAACGATCTTGCGGACGGTGGGCAGGCCGAGGCCGCTGCCGTCGGGTTTCGTCGAGAAGAACGTGTCGAACATGCGGGCTTGAGTCTCGGCACTCATCCCCTGTCCGTTGTCGATGATGTCCAACATGACCGAGTTGTCGCGACCATACGTTTGCAGTTCGAGGACTCCGCCGTTCGGCATCGCCTGCATCGCGTTGCGACTCAGATTCATCAAAACCTGTCGCCAAAGTTGAGCATCGAGTTGCACCGCTGGCAGATTGGCGGCGAGATGCGGGCTGATGTCGATCCCGCGTTCGGCCGCTTGGGGCGTGAAGAACTCGATGAACTCGTGAACGGTCGCGTTCAAGTCCGACTTGCGCGGCACAAGCGAGCCGACGCGGGCGAACTGAAGGAAGTCGCTCAGAATGCGATCGAGATGCTGGCACTGCTGCTTCACCACAGACAGCTTCTGAAGAATGCGTCGCTCGCGGGGCGAGTCTCCCTCGACCAAGTCTTCGCTCAACAGTTCGAGGTTCAGCCCGATGGTCGAGAGCGGGTTCCGAATCTCATGCGCGAGGCCACCTGCCAACGACGCGATCTCCGCGTAGTTCGACTGCAACCGCCGATGATCGCGGGCGAGATTGTCAGAGTCGGCCGGTCGTTCTTCGATCATTTCCGCCCCCCAGTGAAATTCGTCGCGCGGTCAGAAGCAGCACCATTGTCCGCGACGGACACTAACCCGAAGCGTAAGTCTTGAAGTTGCGATGTTTTGTAATTTCGCCCCAACGGGGCAGCCCTAAGTTACCCCAGGCCAAGCGACCAACGGGAGCGCCGCCCTGGGTCGAGACCGTCACAGGTTTTGAAGCCCTGAAGGGGCGGCCCTAAGTCAATCAGCCGAATAGTGCCGCCCCTTCAGGGCTTGAGATTCACGGTAAATCGCCAACCCAGGGCGTTGCCTTGGGCTGACATAGAGTCGCCCCTTTGGGGCTGAAAACCCAAAGAGCGCAACTTCAAAACTTGCGCGTCAGGCTTTGATGGGCGAGCTATTTCCCGCCGTTCACTTTGTCTGTCCACACCAGAGACGATTCCACCATGAGATGCCTGCCACTCGAAATTGCGTTCCTGCTGTTGACCCCATTGGCGATGGTCGGCGCGGCCGATGCTCCGCTCAAGTTCAATGATCCGAAGCCGCAGCGCTACGACCTCACGGCGCGAGCCAGCCTGATCGACAAGCGGACCAAGCCGCACCCTGAGATTGAGTTTGTCTTTGAGAAGGACGGCAAGCCACAGGATGTTCAACAAGCCGCAGTCGATACCCGCGTAGAGCCTCAAGGGAAGCTGGTGATCTGGCTGATGGGGAACAGCCCGCAATTGACGGAGCGTGTCACCGGCTATGGACTGCATTCGATCCGCGTGCATTACGCCAACGGTTGGTTCGGCAAGTTTGGGAAGGAGCCGGCTCCGGCTGATGACAAGTTCCTCGGCAAGATTCGGCTTGAGGCGGCGACCGGCGAAGACTTCAGCGATGCAGTGACCATTCCCAAACCGGACGGTATGTCCGAGCGGTCGGTTCAGTTCGTGAAGTGGCTCGCGAAAGAGAATCCGCAGGGGAAGTGGCAGCAGTTCCTCACGGCCGACAAGCAAGACCTGCGTTGGGATCGCGTCATCATGGCAGGCAGTTCGCACGGTTCGACCACCGCCGCGCGGTTCGCCAAGCATCAGCGCGTCGATCGCGTCGTAATGTTCTGCGGCCCGCGCGATCAGTTCGAGACTTGGCAAGGGCTGACCTCGGCCACACCCGCGAATCGCTATTTCGGGTTCAGTCATGTCCTCGACGGAGGCTGGTCCGGCGACCACTACTGACGGTCGTGGGAGTTGCTTGGCCTGCACGAGTTCGGTCCGATCGTGAACGTCGATCAGACCGCCGCCCCGTATGGCAACTCGCGCCGCCTGATCACCGACGCCGATGTAAAGAAAGATGCGAACCGCGCCCACAGTTCCGTCGTGCCGGGCGGTGCCGCCGTCAAAGATGCGGCTGGCAAGTTCCTTCACGAACCAGTCTGGCGCTACTTGTTCACGCACCCCGTCGATGAAGTTGGCTCGCCATCACCGGCCGATGCCGGTTGTCGCAAGGAGCTGCGCAAACCGGCACCGTGATGGCAGCGTCATCAGGCCGCATCGGGGATGAGGAAGCTCAAGTGCAGTTCGGCGTGGCGGAGTTGCATTCCGACCCATTCGTCGTGAGTCAGTTTCCCGAAGAACGGGTGCGGCTCAGTGGGGGTCTCTCGCGACAAGCGACCGTACTGCTTGCGCAGTTCGTCTAGGGATGCGACAGCCGTCGCGTTGTCCTCGGGGCGATAAGCCGTCATTTCCTTCGTGAACTGAAATCCGGCTCCCATCGACTTCGTGATGAAGTTCTGCTTCAGAAACGGCGCGACAAAGACGCGAGCGAACCACGGAGCGAGGATGTGCGGGCCATCAAACCCGATCCGGACGGTTCGCGCGAGGTGGTCGAGATTCTGTCCGACGGTCCAGTTGCCCACCGTGTGACATGGTCCTTTGACGAGTCGCTCGGCATTCGCCAGCACGGCATCGAGCGATTCAAAACGGAGAGTGCGGCGGCCGGTCACTTTGGCGGTGTTGATTGTCATGACAAGATTCCTAGAGGTATGCCGGGAAGGGAAGTTCGGCTGTAAGCAAAGTCGGAGTTCCCGTTCAGAGAGTAACGTAGGGTAAGCGTCTCGCTTGCCCGTGAATGCCGTCGGAAAAAGGGCAAGCGAGACGCTTACCCTACGTTTTTCTGCGGGCTGTGTGGCCTCACACGTCGAACGTGATCCCTTGCGCGAGTGGCAGTGCGTGCGAGTAGTTGATCGTGTTGGTCGTGCGACGCATGTACGCCTTCCAACTGTCTGAGCCAGACTCGCGTCCGCCGCCGGTCTCTTTGTCGCCTCCGAACGCTCCGCCGATCTCGGCACCGCTCGGGCCGACGTTCACGTTGACGATGCCACAGTCGGAACCGGCTGCCGAACAGAACAGCTCGGCCTCGCGCATGTCGGATGTGAGGATCGACGACGCGAGTCCCTGCGGCACGTCGTTGTGCAGCGCGACGGCCTCGTCGAACGAACGGTACGTCATCACATACAAGACCGGAGCGAACGTCTCTTCGCGAACGATGCTGCTTGCTCCCTCGCCCCGGCTTTGCGGGGTGAGAGGTTCTTCGTTTTGCTTTGTATTGACCGTCACGCTCGGCATCACAACCAACGCTGGTCGTACATAGCACCCGCCCGCCGGGACTCCCGCCGTGACGCGCTCGCCGCCATGCACGACACCACCTTCAGCCCGCGCGCGGTGCAGAGCCGCTTCCATTGCGAGCCACGCTCGTTCATCGACCAGTGGTCCCACGAGTATCCCCGCGTCGAGCGGGTTGCCAACCGGCAGTCGTTCATACACGGCCTTGATGCGAGCCATGAGTTCCTCGGCGAGTGACTCATGCACGATGAGCCGCCTCAACGTCGTGCAGCGTTGACCGCATGTTCCGACCGCCGAGAAGACGATGGCTCGCACGGCCAGTTCGAGATCGGCACTCGGCGCGACGATCATCCCGTTGTTGCCTCCCAGTTCGAGCAATGACCGACCGAGTCTCGCTGCCACGCGTTTCGCCACATCGCGGCCCATCGTCGTCGAACCGGTGGCCGAGATAAGTGGCAACTCGGGTGCAGCGGCCAACGCTTCACCGACATCGCGCAGACCGATCACGACCGACGAGATCGCAGGCGGAACGTGAGGCATCTCGCGCAGGACCGAGGCAACGACGGCCTGACACGCCAACGCGCAGAGCGGCGTTTTTTCGGACGGCTTCCAGACGACGGGATCGCCGCAGACCCACGCCAGCGCCGCGTTCCACGCCCAGACGGCCATCGGGAAATTGAAGGCGGTGATGACGCCGACCGGTCCCAGCGGATGCCACTGTTCAGCGAGTCGATGCCCAGGCCGCTCGGTCGCAATCGTCAAACCGTAAAGCTGTCGCGAGAGACCGACGGCGAAGTCACAAATGTCAATGACCTCTTGAACTTCGCCCAATGCCTCTTGAGTGATCTTGCCCGCTTCCCATGAGATTACCGCCGCGAGGTCTGTCTTCCATTCTCGAAACCGATTGCCAATGCGCCGCACGAATTCACCCCGCTGAGGCCCCGGCACAACGCGCCACGTCGCGAAGGCGTCTCGCGCCGCAGTCAGCACGCCCGGCAGCTCGCTCGGTGCTGCGGCCGTGAACGAACAAAGAGTCGCCCCATCAATCGGCGAACGCCCCATCAGCAACGATCCTGTTCCTGCCGTCGCCTCGCCGCCAATCCAGACCGCCAAGGGAGCGGCTTCCATCCCCAGTCGCTGGAGGGCTGCTGTGAGTGCCGTCATCGAAGTTCCTTTCTGAACGGTGTGAATCTGATGAAGTCGTGCCTATCGAACGCACGGATTCGGTCGTTCTTCATCCGCGCCCCGGCTTTGCCATCCGCGCTAGTCCGAGGGCGAGTTGACTAGCACGGATGGCAAAGCCGGGGCACGGATGAAGAGGGGGCGGAGGATTGAACGGCCTTGCTTACGCGGCGGGTTGGTGTGCGGACTATCTCACCGTGACGAAGGCGTTGTGGCTGAAGAGGACGTGGACGAAGTTTTCTCGCGCGCGTTGAGCGGGGACAGACGAAGGGCCACGTTGCGACTGGCCTCCGGCGGGGAAGACGGCTTGAGGGGAGGTGGCGACGAGTTGCGAGTGGTCTTGCAAGAAACGGCGGCTCGCGGCGAGTTCGGCCTCGGTGGGAGAGTTGCTGAGGACCGTCTCGAACGCCGCAGTGATGAAGGCCGTGTTGGTTGGCTCATCGTTCTTGTCGCCGACTTGCTTGGTCAGCACCTCGGCCAACAGACGCGACTGGTCCAGCGCGAGGGCGCTGTTCATCAAAGCCAACGCCTGTTGAGGAACCACGCTCTCGCGACGGCGATAGCAGGCGTTCGGATCGGCTACGTCGAACAGTTCGAGGAACTTCATCTTGTCGTTCGGCGTGTTGCGGAAGTAGAGGCTGCGTCGCAGCGAAGTCTGTCCCTGCGCTTCGGGGATCTCCGCCCCGCCGCGCGACAGATCGAGCGATCCCGCCGCGAAGAGAACGCTGTCCCGCACGACCTCGGCCTCCATGCGTCGCGAGGGGAAGTGCCAGAGGAACTTGTTGGTGGGGTCAGGGATGAGGGCTGAGGGATGAGGGACAAGCGACGGAGAGGTCGTGACGTTGTTCTGTCCCTTGCCCCTCAGCTCTTGCCGCTCAGCCGAACTCATCCGATACGCGGCCGACAGCACGATTGCGCGGTGGAGCGGCTTCATCTTCCAATCGTGGTCCATCAGCTCGACAGCGAGCCAATCGAGCAACTCGGGGTGAGAAGGCTGATCGCCGTTGAGGCCGAAGTTGGCGACACTCGGCACTAGCGCCTGACCGAAGTGACGGAGCCAGATGTGATTCACGGCGACTCGCGCCGTGCGCGGGTTCTGCTTCGAGGCGATCCACTGCGCGAGAGCCATGCGCCGCCCGGTGCTGGTCGCGGGAAACGTCTCACCGACGGGCGCGTACTTTTCGTCCGGCATCTCGAACGCGGATCGCGCCGCCGCGAGAGCCTGCTTCGCCACGATGAGCTTCTGTTCCGCGTCGATCGCGGCGGGTGAGTTTTCGTAGAGTAGGGCGTCGGAAGGGGAATTCACCGTCGGACGTAACGACGGTCGCACCGACAGCAGGTACTGCTCTGCTTGCAGCACGGCTTCCTCAGCTTTCGCGATGACAACGGACTTCTCGGCGCGGCTGGCGGTGAGGATCAGTAGCTTGCGTGTCGCGGCCGCTTCGTCAGTTGAGCCTGTTGTCGGAACATACTTTGCTCGTTCGGCGGCGATGCGGGCGCGGAGCGATTCGACTTCGAGTAGTGCCGTGACGAGCCGCTGTTCTGCTAGCGCGACTTGATCGAGAGCGACCTGATGTTCGCGGCGCAGGTCAGCGGGGGACGCGACCAGTTCGCGGATGTCGAGTTCGAGAAACTCGGCCGATCCGCTGTGAACCCACAGCGCGAATCTCCCTTCTCGTCGCGCGACGGGCATCACGTAGTCGAGTCGCTTCGTGCCGTTGAGCAAGAGCGTCAGTTGTTGCCCGCGCGCGATGATCTCGATGGTCGCTTCGTCGCCGACCTTGAGGTCCTTCGTAGGGACGATCCCCGCCTGCGGATAGACCTGCTGACCACCGACGCGATGAAACGCTTGCACGGTCTGAGTGGTGTCGCCCGTGTGCGTGTAGATGTCCTGCGAGTGTCCTTGGTCAATGTAGTCGAAGCTGAACCCGATCGACCGGTACTGACCCGGCGCGAGCGGTCGGTACTTCACCGTGATCCGTACGTCCTGCGGGAGAGTCTGGTTGAGGACTGTCGTCGCGAAATGAGTGACCGCTTTCTCGACGAGCCGGTTGTTCTCGTAAACCCACTCACCACCCAGCGGCTTCCAGTCGTTAGGACGTGGTTGAGAGAAGTCGTCGAGGTAGCGGAAACCAGCCTCGGTCTTCGACTCTGCCTTCGGCGTTGTCCCTTCGCTTCGGCCTTGCGGGGAGAGGGCTAGGGTGAGGGGGTCTTCTTTTCCGTTTTCTTTCTCTTCGCTTGGCACTGTTCCCTCCCCTCGGTGGGGAGGGTTAAGGAGGGGGGCGGCCTTTGTGTCAGGCGTCCTTACGAAATCGGGCGTCGCTGGTGAATCGTCCCCCCTCCCCGGCCCTCCCCGCCGAGGGGAGGGAGGAAGCGTGAGAGCCGTGAGCTTGGCCTCAAGTTGCCGCCCCTTCTCCTTCGCAGCACCGATCTCTTGCTCGACCTTGGTGACTGCCGCGCGGGCTTGTTCGATCAACCCATCCGCCAGTTCGGGGCGAAGGCTCGGGTAGAACGCCTCGACCGGGAGCGAGACTGTTTGGATGGGGGGCAGCTCACCGCGCAGGGCCGACGGAACTCCGGGCGACAGCGGTTTCGATTCGTCGGGGTAGCGGTTGTCGCCCCGTTGAAACAGAAAGGTTTTGACATCGGGCTGCTTGTCGAAGACCCGCGCGACGCCGTCCCTCAAGACGGGGCCGAGCGTCGCATCTTTCTCGGTCTCGGTCATCGCGCTCAGCCGGTCGGTGCGAACGTCGTGCGGCTCGAAGAAGGCTCGAAAACGAAAATACTCTTCCTGTGAGACCGGGTCGAACTTGTGATCGTGGCAGCGGCAGCATTTCAGTGTGAGACCCAAGAACGCCTGACCGGTGTGTTCGACGAGATCGAACATCCAGACATTGCGGTCGAACTTGTACCAGTTCCGCCCGATGAAGCCGGTCGCGGCGAGAGCGTGCATGTCGGTCGAAGCGACCTCATCAGCAGCCAGCATCTCGACGAGCATCCGGTCGTACGGCTTGTCATCGTTGAGCGAGTCAACGATCCAGTCTCGCCACCGCCAGATGTGACGCTGGCTGTACCGGACCTCATTGATCGCGCGGCTACCGTACCAGTCGGAGTACCGCCACACGTCCATCCAATGTCGCCCCCAACGCTCACCGTATTGAGGCCGCTGGAGCAACTCATCGACCACCTTTTCAAAGTCGTTCGGTTCGGTGCCGGTCGTGAACGCACGCAGTTCATCGCGCGTTGGCGGCAGGCCGATCAGATCGAGATGGACTCGCCGCAACCACGTCGCGCGATCGGTTTCGCGCACGGGAGTCAGTCCGAGTTCATCATGCTTCGCGGCGAGAAACGCATCGACGGGAGTTCTCACCCATTCGGGATGCTTCACGACCGGGACAGCCGGTCGCACGACAGCCCGATACGACCACCAGTCGCGCGGGTCGGTCTGAGGTTTTTCATCCGCCGGTCCCTGCGTGCCGCCATCGATCCACTTCCTGAGCAGCGTGATCTCATCAGCAGTCAGCGGCGTCCCGTCGCCATCCGGCGGCATCTTGATGTCACCCGTGCGAGCCACAATTTCCACGAGCCGACTCTTCGCCGAGTCACCCGGCACAATGATGGTTCCCCCTTCGCCACCTTGCTTCAGCAGCGCGACCGTATCGACTCGCAAACCGCTCTTCTGCTGAAGTGCTCCGTGACATGACGAGCATTTGTGCAACAGCAGCGGCTTGATCTGTTTGAGGTAGTCCGCCGCGTCGTCCGCCCACGCAGCCTCGGTAGCCAACAAACAGGCCAGCAAAGTGAACGATGAGCGAAGGGGAGCCGTGATCAGCATGACGGAGTCTCGCGCAGTGAGACGAAGGCTGGATCGAACCGTCCGCACGGAGGGCCTGCGGCAGTTCGATTCAGGGAAGCGCGAGAGTGTACCTGCGGACAGAAGCCGTCACGAGGTCGTTGCTGCGTCTGGCAGGCCCATCGCTTTATTGAATGTGGAAGATGGGGTGCCACGGTCACGGAGCTTCGATGTGGCCGTGAGTCTGGGAAACTGCCATCACATGCTCGCACGGCCACGTCGAAGCTCTGTGACCGTGGCACCTCAGTTTGAAATAGGCGCTGGCTCTGATTCGGCCTTCTTGTCGATTCCAATTTGGGATTGCCGTCGGCACACTACGCCGCGTCAGACGGAATGCCTCGGTGCGAGTCGCCGGGGTCGCCACTGCTCGACTGAGTTGAAAGGAATGTTCATGACACGCAAGACTGGCGGCTCTTCACTCGCGTCGCGATCCTCGCGGGGATTGGCGGTCGCAGGTGAGCGAGGCGTTTCGCAGAAGAGGCCTGTGACTTGGCGTGTTGGACTGGTTTGGGGATGTGCCTTGTTGGCGAGTCTGCTCGGTGGAGCAACGGCCTCGGCCCTCGACATCGTCGATGTGCGGTGGGGCTTCAATGGGAAGGTGGCTCCGAACCGGTTTAATCTGCTGTCGGTGCAGGTTCAAAATCCGACGCCTCAGCCGTGGGATGGTGAGATCACGGCGAAAAAGTCGCTCGGCGGCGCGGGGACCGTCGATGCGCCGGTTGTGGAACGTGTCACGCTCGCACCGTTCTCGCAGCCGACGTGGGTTCGGTTCTACGTCTACATCACGGGCGACGGCTGGGGAAATTCGACCAGCAACGAGAACTGGAAGCTCTCTTGGCAGGGAGGGAGTTTCGATCAGGTTCCCGTGCCGCGCATTGCCAAGTATCAGCGCGTCGTGCTGAACGACACGAGCGGCATGCTTCGCAAAGGGGGGGCACTCAAGCAGATGCCCGAGGAACTCTTTCCCGCCTTCGTCACGGCGACCGATGCGCTGCAAGTGGTCGCCATCGACCATGAACCTCGGCAATGGAGTCCCGGCCAAAAAGACGCGCTGCTCGATTGGCTGCACTTGGGCGGAACCGTGATGCTCGTCCACGGCATCAATGGGAAGTTCCCCGAGTTCACCGGAGCGTTGTCCGTGCTCAACTCACCACTGGATGAAGGGCGTCACGGCGCGGGACGTGTGATGCGCATCCCGCGCGCGGCCTCCACGATCGACGCGGATGAGGCGCGTCAGATGCTGGCGGGCCTTCCCAAGAATCATGTCGGGCCGAACGAGAAGCCCGAAGACCCGATCGACATGGTGGACCCGACTCTCTCCACCCAGCCCAACAACGCGAACCTGTATGGCGAAGGGGCGGACCCGTTTCATTCCAGCTCGTTCCTCGGGCAGCTCAAGCAGATGACGAAGCCCGATCACAACTGGGTGCTGCTCCATTTCATGTTCTGGGTCTACATCGCGATGATCTTTCCGGGCTGCTACTTGCTCGGCAAGAAGTACACCGATTTTCGCGTGGTCTACGCGGGCCTGTTGGGGACGGTGCTGCTGTTCAGCATTCTGTTCTCGATCGTCGGGCAGCGCGGTTACGGCGAATCGACCGCCGTGCATTCGGTGGCGATCGCACGGCCGCTCCCCGATGGCAGCATGGACGTGTCGGCGTGGTCCAACGTCTTCGTCACCGGCGGTGCCCGCTACGACGTGCGGCACAACGGCAAGGGTGCCCTGTACTCGACCTGCAATCAGGCCGAGTCGGTCAACGGGACAATCGTCAACGGGGCTGAGGCTCTGTTCAACGTCGATATCCCACCGTTCTCGAATCGCGAGTTCGCTCACCGCATCAAGCTCCCCGGCCCGGGACCGAAGCTGACGGTCGAGTCGCTCAAGTTGGAAGAGGGCCGACTGTCGCAGTTGCTTCTGAAGGTGGACGGACTCAAGCCGGAAGACGTGGAACCGACGCAGTACCTGCTGTTCGGCAATCGCTTCTATTCGCTGGCGTGGCGTGACGGAGGTCTGACTCTGGTCAGCGACGCGGGCGACGCCACCGCGCTGCTGCAACTGCAACAGTCGCAGCAGTGGGCCAACAACTATTCCTACGGCTACGACCCGTACAACCAACGCAATATCCAGACGGCGAAAGAACGTTATTCGCTCATGTTCCGCCCGCTGCTCTCGCGCAGCCTGAACGTCGGTCGCGAACGCGAAGCCCAGCAGGTCCAACTTCCCGCCGACATCATCCGTGTCTACCTCTATGCGAAGATGCCTCCGGAATTCACCGTTCAAAACGCCAAGCTCGGTAAGCAAGAGGGCGAGGTGCTGTACTGCATCGACGTGCCGTTGCGAGAGCCGCCTGCGAAGTAAAAGGCGGCATCCACTACGTCCAAGTTTGGCCGTAGCCGTAGGGTGCGTGGAGTCTTCGGAACGCACTGTGGACAGGAATGCCCGTCTCCAATCGGTGCGTTCCGAAGACTCCACACACCCTACAACTGCCCACTCCCATTCCCAATTCATTCCCATTACGGACCAACATGACTCCACCATTCAAGACCAGCGGCTCGGTTCAACCGGTGATCTCTGTCGATGATGTCGTCCACTCGTTCAAGGGGCGGCGAGCACTCGATCACGTCAGCTTTCAGGTGATGCCCCAGACGCTGCATGGCTTCGTCGGGCCGAACGGAGCCGGGAAGACGACCTCGCTGAAAGTGATCTGCACGCTGCTGCGGCCGCAGTTCGGTGTCGTCAAAGTCTTCGGTCACGATGTCGTCGATGAGCAGAAACTGGTTCGCCGCAAGATCGGGTTCATGCCCGATCACTTCAGCACCTACCGGCAAATGACCGTTTACGAGTACCTCGATTTCTTCGCCGCCGCGTATGGACTGTCATTCGGTCAGCGGACGCGCGTCATTGACGAAGTCCTCGCACTGACCGACATGGACGGCCGGAAGAACGATCTCATCAGCGGCCTCTCGCGCGGGATGCAGCAGCGGACGAGTCTCGCCCGCGTCCTCGTCAACGATCCCGATCTGCTGCTGCTGGACGAACCCGCCTCGGGCCTCGACCCGCGTGCGCGGATCGAGTTGATGGAAATCTTGAAGGCCCTCCGCAGCATGGGCAAAACGATCTTCATCAGCTCGCACATCCTGAGCGAACTGGCCGAGCTATGTGACGCGGTGACGATCATCGACCGGGGGAAGGTCAAGTACACCGGCACGATGTCGGGGCTGCTGCTGACCAGTGAAGAGCATCCCGCCTTCCGCCTCACCGTGGCGGGCGAGGATGCGACCGCCACCGACTGGAGCGAACCGCTGCGCGGGCTGACCGGCGTTCTCAAAGTTGATCCCATCGAAGCCCGCCCCGAATACCGGATCGAGTTCGACGAAACACAGCTCGACACGAACCGCCTGTTGCAAGCGATCATCGGCCTCAACATCCCGATCGCCGCCTTCGCCGAAGACCGCCGCCATTTGAATGAAGCGTTCATGGACCTGACGGAACGGGGAGTGAAGTGAACGGTTGATGGTCGAGGGTGGAAGGTTGATGGTCAGCAGAGGCAGAGTACCGCTCAGCGATTCTGCTTGTTCGCGATCCGGCCCTCGATCAAAAGGAAATGAACTCCGAGTATCCCAATCAGCCTCCGCACTCCTTCACCATCAACTCTCCACCTTAGACCATCAACCTCATGTACTACGGTCTGCTCGCTCTGCTGACTCGATCGCTGCGGCAGGATGCTCGTCAGACGCGAAACCATATTTTTCGCTTGACGTTCGTGGCGTTCATCTATTTGGCGCTGCTCGCCGCCACCGTGACCAGCAGTATGTTCGGTGCGCCTGGTTTGAAGTTCTTCCAGACGATTGCTTGGCTGAACATGTTCTTCATTTCGTGCGCGGGAGTCGGCTACTTCTCGTCGGCGATCACGGAAGAGAAGGAAGAGGACACGATCGGGCTGCTGCAAATGGCGGGGTTGAACCCGCTGGGAATTCTGCT
>JAYTQJ010000768.1:0-14294 GCA_043746775.1 Schlesneria sp. | reverse complement strand
CGTTGAACCACCTGACCCCTGATCGTCTCGACAGCACCTTGATGCGAAAGGCTTGGTCGTCACCATGAAGCTGCCGGTCGGGGCGAGACTGCCTCACGACTTCGCCGACATCCCGGCGAACGAGCCTGACATCATCCAACGCAATCGCTCGCTGTACCGCGTCACGCAGGTGCTGCACGAGACCGCGTGGTCGTGTCTGTATCGTGGCAAGAAGGTCTTCCGAAACTTTGAATTCACCAAGGGACTGCTCTCGGAAGCGGGTGACGACGAATGTCTCGATGTCCTGATCCGGACGCTGTCGTATCCGACGACCGATGATCGCGAGTACGTTCGCCGCCGCCGCGACCACGCGAAGTTTGAGGCTCAGCGTGTGCTCGGTTCGCGCTGCACGAACCTGATCGCCGAGCCACTCGACTACATCGAACTGCGCAACGAGCAGGACCAGTTCGCGTTCCCGCGCGCGGGGAAGATGGCATCGTCGGAACCGGTCTTGGTGTTCGAGACCATTCAAGGCGACAACCTCGCGCGGTGGCGGCAGTCGGTGCCGAACGATCTCGCGCGGGTCATGAGCGTCGTCGGGCAGACGCTTCAGTTTCTCGACACGATGCACGGCGCGGGCTTTTTGCTGAACGTCCTGTCGCCGGTTGCCTTCTGGGTTGATCGACTCGACCGTGCCCACTTCCTCGGGACCGAGAACGTCGTCGATGTGGCGGAGGCGGCTGCTTGGCGCGGCCTGTTTCCGCCCGAGCGTTATGCACAAGGGTTCCTCGCCCCCGAGCTGCTCGATCCCGACGCGACACCGTCGCACGAGACGGATCTCTTTGGTTGGGCCGCGTTGGCGTGGATGCTGCTCACGGGAGACAGCCCCGCGAAATTGGCGATCAAGCAGCAGCATCGCTCGCCTCGGTTTGAAGGACCGCAGCGCGAGCGACTGCGGCACGAGTTGCTGCGGCTCCCCGAGCAACATGTGACTGATGTGCAGCAGACGTTGAACGTCACCGGATCGCGATTCGCCGCGCTGTGGCCGGACAGTTTGATTGACGGACTTTGGACGTGCCTCGACCCGAACCCCGCACAGCGACCGCGATCAATTGTTGAGTTGCGCAAATGGTGGGGCAACCCGCCGCCACCGCCTGCCCCCGCGTGTCTCGTGTTGCGCCGCGCGAACGGCACCGCGCGCGTCGCTTTCTCGACGCGCGGCCTGCCCGTCGGATTGCAGTTTCAAATCGTGAGGCAGTTCGCGCCGCATGAAGCGACGACCGCCATGAGTCTTGAAGCAATCGCCGTTTGGAAGGGGGCCACCACAAAGCCGGTCGAGATCACCTGGCCCACGGCACCGGGAGTTCGACGGGGATCGAGTCCGTCTCTTCCCGATGCGTCCGAGTACGACTGGTGTTTCAGCGTGCAGACGGTCGAGTCTCATCAGGACACGGCGGGGGTCTCGCGTGCGGTTGTGGCAGCGACGTTGTCAGCCGACACGCCCGGCTTTCGACGTTATTTCGCGGAGTCACTGACGAGCGGCAGCGCGGCATGTCCCGAACAGATTTGGCTTCTCGCGGAACTCGACTCGACCGAGACCGTCGCGATGGAACTACTCGATTCGGCCGAGCCGCGTGTGCGCGGTTGGGCCATCGCGTTGTTGGAGCAGCGGGCGCAATTGGGGGCACCCGATTCCGCCTGCCGCACGTTGATCGAGACGCGCGGCCTGACAGATGCCGAGTACGACGTGAGGCTGCTCGCGGCCGGTGCGCTGCTGCGAACAGCGATTTCCATCGACGTGCCGCTGGTCGTTGATCTGGCGCAGCGACTCGGAGGCGACGCCGTCGATGACATGATTCGGGCGGCGCGCAGCCTGCTTGCATTCGATGTCCCGCCGCTCGTGTTGGATCGGGCCATCGAGTTGCTCGAAGCACAGCACCGCATCGTCGTCTGCCCCGCCTGTCAGCAAGAACTGCGAGCGCGGGAACTCGACCCGCATCTGACGAGTCAGCATCACTACACCCCGCTCGATGGGAAGCTGCTGCCGTTTGGTCAGGCACTCACGCGGCTGTGGTCGCGCGTGCTGCACCAGAGCGACGCGACCGCGTTGCAAACACTGGTCGCGCAGTTGCGACAGCGTCATCCCGACGGAGTGGCCAGCGCGTTTGCGACGGCACTGTCGCAGCAGGTCTTGCTCGCGCTGCCGTTGCACTTGGCTCAACAGTCTGAGCGACAGCGGCAACAGTGGATCGAGCGGTTGGCCGAGACGCTTCGTTCCGAACCGACGGCGAAGTCGGCCGGTTGGCAGTTGCTCGCGCATGACGACAGTCGCATCCGTCGGCTGGGGCGCGAGACCGTCCTGCCCGACGTGGCACTTCGTCTGGCCGACGAATTCTGTAATGAGACCGTGCTGAGAAAGGCGGTCGAACAACTTGTTCCGGGCGAAGCCGCGCGTGTGGCTGGGGTCGAGTCTTCGAGACCCCAGACCGTTGGTAGTACGGTCCCGTCTGATGACGCATTGCTGGGGGCGGTCGAAGCGACCGACCCCAGCCACACGGGGCTGGCTGCTCAAGGATCGGCGGATCAACAAGTGTCGTCTTTCGCTCCACGAAAGGACGTTCTTTCGCTGAGCGAAAGACGACAATCGCGACAGTTACTTCTGAACCGATCCCAAGTTGTTCTTGAGCGGATCGAAGTCTGTCAGCGATTGCTCGCACTCGGTGCGAATCGGCTCGCGTGTGAACAGGCGTTGCGCGCGATCGAACTCGAACGACTGGTCGATTGCCCTGAGTGCGGGACGACGTTTCCGAAACGCGACCTCGCCAAACATCGCCGCACGACGCACCGCATCTACGAATGGGAGGGAACCCGCTACGAGTTCGATCCGTTTGTCGAAGTGCTTGTCAGCCGCACGGTCTCGCTCGATGCCGATCCGTTTGCTGCGCGCAACTTGGCGGAGTTGTTCGTCGAGCAGTTCGGCGAGCAGTCTCACGCACGGCTGTTTGTCCGGCTGCGTGATGCGCTGGCACAGTTCGGCGACTGCTCCGATGGCCTGGCCGTTGCGAAGCTACTCGGTGCCGCAGTGGGCGGCGTTCCACAGGCGGCTCGGTTGATGAAGTCGTTCATGAAAGAGGCATCTGAGTGCGGTCGTGTCGTCGCGCTGTCGATGTTCTGTCATTCGGACGAGCCGCCTGCGTTGGAAGTCACGCGCGCGATGGCGGCTCAACTGGGGCGAGCCGAGCTGCCTTTCGGACTTTGCCAGGAAGTGGCGGTCGTGATGTTGAGACGCTCGCAGGCGATGGCCGAGGTGGCGACACCCACACCAACCCGCAACGTAAGCAAGGATGAGCGCAGCGAACCATCCACACCAACCCGCAGCGTGATGAGCAAGGATGTCGAAGCCTCACGCATGGAATTGCCCTCGTCCTTGCTTACGCGGCGGGTTGGTGTGGATGCCGCGACGTGCCGCAGTGCGCTGCTGGAGCTGGCGTCTCGCGCGGGAGACCGTTTGCAGGGGATCGACTTGCTGCGGGGACTCGAACAGTGGACCGGTCCCTCCACGATTCTGGATGAGGTCTGTGTGGAGTTGGAGTCGAAGATTCGGCTGCGTTGTCCGCGCTGCGAAGTGCGGTTGTCGCCGCGTGAGTTGGCCGAGCACGTTCAAACGGAGCATGGCCTCGTACTGGAAGGCCGAGCCGTGCGACAGCCGTGGTCGGTCGCGCTCGAAAGCCTCGACGCTTACGCCACGGACCCGCGACACGAGTGGCTCGACTACGCCGAAGCGATGGCCGTGCTCGCGTCACCCGAGTCTGGGCGGAAGCGGCTGCTGCGCGAAGCCCTGCAACGCGGCGTGGCTCCCGCGCACTATCGGCAGGAGATGCTCGACTCGACGAAGGGAACGTCGAACAGTTTGTGTCCTCAGTGCTGGGGAGCGGTCCCGGCGAGCGAGTCGTCACCCGGCGACGTGCGGATTGACGCGCGCGGCAACATCACGTCGAAAGAGATCACGCTGCAACGGATCGGACTGCATGGCTTGTGGGGCAGTGTGGCGATCACGCCGTGGAACGGAACGCTGCCGGGCTGGAGCCTGTCTCGCTGGGGAGCCGTGGTCGCCGTCGCGCTGCTCTTTCTCGTACCTGCCGCGCTGTGCGGTTGGTGGGCATGGAACGGCTTCGTCGCCGCGCAAGCTCTCGCGCTGGGCAGCCTGAGTGGCGGTGTCGCGGCGATCGTCGCCGTGCTGCTCTGTTACTGGCCGCGCACCGTTGAGCCGGTCGATGTCGCGTGGGAGCAGGTTGTGCCCGCGATGCTCGACGAACCGCTGCTCAAGCTGGGGCCGGACCACTCGTCATTCATTGCGAGTCTGGCGCGAGCGAGTTGTGGCCGAGGTTCGGCCGCGTCGCGCTGGCGCGTCGTCGATCGAACGATCACCGCCGTGAGTCCCCTCGCCCGACAAGGGCTGCTGCCGTTGAGGCATCTCACCGAGCTGCTCCGGTTGCAGTTCGACGACGCGGGGCGGTTGCCGTTTCGCAGGCACGCGCGCGGCGAAGTCGTGCGGGATTGGATCGGCCTGGCCTTGCGAGGAACACTGCCACTGAAGTCGCTCGATGAGAGTCTGCGCAACGGGGCTTCGTTGGTGAGCCTGCGTCCGAACGAGGTGCTGGCCTCCGTCTGGCATCTCGTTTCTGAAGCCGCGTCATTGGAGCTGACTCCCGCCGACGCGACCGTGCTGTGCAAAGAGCCGTCCACTTTCAGATCGCTCCTCAAGACCGCGAACGTTCCCGTGCCAGCCCTCGCGCACTGCTTCGCGATGTTGGAACGGGAGCGGTCCGAGTTGATTCCCGACAGACTGGTCACGACGCGACAACTGATCGCGGACGGCCAGCACAAGTTGACGGATGATCGTCCGACGCTGCTCGCCCGCACGGTCCCGCCGCGCGTCGCGTTGTTCGGCGACGAAACGGTGCGGCTGAAGTTTGAGGCGTTCGAGTTTCGCGGCAACGACTTCACATACCTGCCGGACATCCGCGTCAAAGAGAACCGGACGTTCGTGCAAACCGGCTGGACTCATCCGAGGCAAGATGGCGGGCCGGACATGCGGTTCGCGGTCAATCCCGCGATTGGCCACTACGTCACGACCGGCTTCTCGCTCTGCGTCGGATCGTGGGTCTGGGATCACAAGTCCGATCCGACGCCGCTCGCGGAAGACCTGCGTCGATTCGCGGTCTTTTACTTCCAGCAACTCAAGCCACTCGCGGAAGAGTTGTCGCGACAACCGACCACCGCGCGACTAGCCTCGATTCTCATCGAGCCTGCGCCCCGCTGCCCTCACTGCCAGACACCACTGCGTCTGAAAAAGGGAGCGCTGGCCGAACGATTGGCGGAGCCAGTGATGTGAGCCGGAAACCCGTGGCCTCACGGCGCACGGCTCGCCTCGGACATCTTGCTCGTCGCTTTGACGTGCTTGACGATCGACGTGACCACTGAGGGGACGTAGAGGATCCCCGTGTAATGATCGGCCCAGAGGCGCGTGTGGTGGTCTTCGGCCAGTTGAGCGGCCTCCGCCAGTTTCAGGGAATGTTGCGGTGGGACGACTTGATCCCGCGTGGCCGAGTACAGCCACGTTCGTTCCGCGCCGAGTCGATGCGCGAGACGTAGCGGCTCCACCTGATCAAACAGCGTCCGCAACTTGTCGCCCGTGTAACCCGCTTCAGCGAGCATGTCGCGCAGTTGGCCCGCTTCGCGCTGGCCGTTCGTCACGAGGCCATGCAGGTCGCCGCCCGAGACCATCAGGTGGACGGATGCAAAGCCCCGGTCCAGCCCCGCCGTGGTCGAAGCGACGAACCCTCCGAGACTGGTTCCCTGCACGGCGATGTTCTTGCCATCCACATGAGGCAACACGGCCACGGCGTCGCGGGCGCGACGCACGTCGGCGATCCCCTGCTTCATCGTCGCTTCAAAATGCCGCCCATCGGGACGCATCCCCATCGGTCGCCGCACTCCATAGAACGGCAGTTGAATCAGAAACGCATGGACTCCCTGCGCGTGAAACGCCTTCGCGAACAGCCGGCCGACTTCCATTTTGGAGCCGGACTCATGCACGACAACGATGGCCGGTGCGTCGATCACCGCCCAGTTTTTGTCTCGCGCCGGATACCACTCCATCGCCACGCGGTCATTGATTTCGATGCCGCTCGGTTTGGCCGAGGGGAACCGGACCAAACCCTCCATCGCCCGATCGGTCCCCGCTTCGACCGTCACTTCAAACGGAGCGGGCCGCCAGATCAAACCGTCGAGGCACGCCTTGGCTGCGACGTTCTCTTCCGCCTGCGGTGCGAGCGTGTCATTCGCAGAGAACGTCTTCCCGACGGGTGACTCGCCCGCGCGGGAGGAGACTGCTGCAAACAGACAGCACGCGATGAGTGATGCACGCAACGTGACGGTGATCGGCATGGCAGGGAACTCACGGACGGTGATGATTCATCGGCGGTAGGGTGGGACCAGCTCAGTTCGAGCGCCGGCCCACCACTCCAGACTCATTGGCCTCTACACAACACGGAAAGGTCAGCCAAAGTAGCCGTCATTGCTCCGTGTGACGAGTTCGGTGGCCCTGACTCAGACGACTGTTCTCAATAGGCTCATCACGCGGAGCGATGATGGCTACTTTGTCGAGTGGCCAATGACCCTGATGAGGTGGCAGCGAAACTGGTGGGCCGGCGCGGCGAAGCGCCGCTGGTCCCACCCTACGTTTTGTTGGCCACTCTCGGACGTGCAAATACGCGGCCTCAGTGCGAACAGCCGCACCCACCGCCGCCTGTGCCGCAACCGCCTGATTCCTTCTCCACCACGACGAGTCCGGTGGCGGAGACCGGTTGAACTTCAATGATGCCGAACCCGGTCGCAGCCGCTTGCAGCGCGAGTTTCGTGCTGTCGGGACCGCGATCGCACAGGACGTACAGGATCAGTTTCTGTCGGTCGAGGGTCCATTCGAGTTCAACCAGTTCCAATTCCAGATCCCATTCGACGATCCGGTCGCACCAACCGGCGAAGGTCTCGTCGCATTCGCGCGTTCGTTCGCGCGCGGCCTGCAAATCGGCGAGCGTGGCGGTCCGCACGATCTCATAGTCGATCTCCATGTCCGCCGCGATCAGCGATGGTTTGAGCTGCTCCAACACGGAGCCGACTTGCAGCCCGCGATGCGTCTCCACAATGACGCTCTCGCCGCGCGACGGCGCGGCGTGCGAGGCATCTCGAAACCGTGCGACCTCGGGAACGGCACCGTATCTCACGAGAAAGACCGCCACGGGGACGGACGGTTCCTGTGATTCGGTGACAGCGGACTGTTCATCGGGAGCAGTCTGTTCGACCGAAGTTGTCGGTGTGAACGAAGGCTTCTCGAACAAGTGCGGGTGCGAGTGGCGCAACGATTCGGTCGTCGGTGGAGTTGCAGTGAGCATGAGAGAAACTCGCTCTTCAATCAGAGAAGATGTTTTGAGGCCGAAGTCCGGCTTAGCTTTGTTAGCCGGACTTCGCGAAGGAAACCGGCACAGTCTAACCAAGACTCTCGGCCAGCGCAGGCTGCGGCGGAAAGTTTCGTGGGCCGTGGGTGCAGTCGTTCCTTGGTGGTAGCCCTGTCGGTCCGCGACAGGAAGCGGGGACGCACGAGTGGCGTTTGCCGTTAATTCAGGCTGACTTGACAGATTGCAGCCTCTTGTTGATCTCGCTTCCTGTCGCGGAGCGACAGGGCTACCAATGAACGACCGCACTCTCGGTGGTGATCACTCGACGATCGGTTCGACCAGCAGATGTTTCGCAGCGGGGAGTCCGAGTGCAACGGATTGGCCTGCGATCAATGTGGTCACGATGCCCGCCTCGGCCGAGTTCTCGCGCACGGTTCCCTCGGACTTCAATGTCACGCCCGCGTCGCTTAGGAATCGGAGGAACTCGGCTCCCTGATCGACGACGCGCACGATGCGAATCCGTGTGCCAGCGGCCACGGTCGAGAGTGGGATCGCGCGGTCTGTTTGCTCGCGCAGTTCACCGTCGGCGGAGGGGATCGGGTCTCCATGCGGATCGGAAGTGGGGCGGCCAAGAAATTCGTCGATGCGGTCGATCAGGGCATCACTGACGGCGTGCTCCATGTTCTCGGCCTCTTCGTGAACTTGGTCCCACGACAAGTCGAGTGTCTTCACAAGGAACAGTTCGATCAACCGGTGTCGTCGCACCATGCGCATCGCGACGGCCCGTCCGGCGGAAGTCAGACAGACACCTTCGTAGGGCCGGTACTCGGCGTGCCCCGCTTCGGCCAACGTCTTCATCATGCTGGTGACGGTCCCCGGCGAGACGGAAAGGGCGGTCGCCAGTTGACCGGTCGTGACCCAATCGACTCCCGTCCGTTGCGTCGTTTGCAGAGTGGCCTTCAGGTAGTTCTCAACGGTGAGCGTGGTCATTGAGCGGGGCGATCACGAAACGAGGACGGACATTCCAAACCGGGGCGGGCATTCTGACGGAAGTCGTTCCGCGCTGCCATCCGCGTCGCGGACTGTGACAGGGCCGATGCGTGTTTCCAATGGGAAGAGTTGCTCAAACTAGTGCTTCGTCAACACTAAGTTTGGGGGTTGGTGGTAGGGTGGCCGGGGTTGGAGCGTCTTCGCGAAACCCCGGGGCTTCCTTCGCAAAGCCTCAGTCCAGCCCCGGCCACCCAACCCCATTTCTTAGCGTTGATGACGCACTAGCCCGACGCGCGAGCGAGGGCTTCGCTTTTGACGAACGTCCAGCCCTCGCTTGCGCGTCGAGCTAGTGGCTCTTAAACCGCGATCACCGACCCGCCTGCACGATCCGTTCGATCTCATCCAATTCCAGCGGGGCGGATTTGGTGACGGATTCGAGTCCGTCGGGGGTCACGACGACGGTGTCTTCGACGCGGATGTAGAGTTGTTCGTCCGGCACCCACAGTTGGGGATCGAGGGCGAAGACCAGCCCCGGTCGCAGCGGGTCGGACTTGTAACTTCCCGCGTCATGCACGCACATGCCGACCGGATGCGTGAAGGCGACTTCGCTGTCGATCATCTTGAGTGCGGCGTCGCGATACGCCGGCTTCGACCACGGCCATGAGGACCAAATGGGGCGGATGGTCTCGGCCACTTCCGTCGCCAAGTCGCGGGTGAGGACTCCGGGGCGAATCGTCCCCTTCAGAAGCACCTTGTGATACTCGACGACGAACCCGTACAGCTCGCGCTGGACCGGCGAGTACGTGCCATTCACCGGCCACATGCGGCCGATGTCGCTCGTGTAGCAACCGACATCCGGCGCGTAATCCATCAGGACCAGATCGCCATCGCTCAGCACACCGCTGTTGCGGTAGTAGTGAGCATTCCAGATGTTCGCGCCGCTGGCCACGATCGGACGATAGCCCGGTCCCATTGCACCGCTTCGCAAATAGAGATGGTCCGCTTCGGCCGCCAGCTCGAACTCGAAGAGGCCCGGTCGGGTGATCTGCATCGCCGCGACCACGGCCTTCGCGGTCAGTCGTCCCGCGCGGCGCATCAGTTCAATCTCGCGATGACTCTTGATGAGCCGCAGTGGGTCGAGGATCGGCGACAGGTCGTGGAATTCGGCTTGAGGACAGACGGCGGCCAGCTTGTCTCGAAAGTGTTCTTCGCGTGAAGGCCGCCCGTCCCACGGATCGGCGTCGCGCAGATGCTTCGCGTGGAGCAACGTGTCGCGCGAGGCTTCGCGTCCCTCGGCCGGGGCCATCGGCGTGAAGAGACTCGTCGCGTCAGCCAGGTCGGCGGCGAGTGCCTCCAACGGCTTCACATCATCGACGCCGGTCAGTTTGCAAACCGCTGCGGGATCGCTGGAGTTGAGCTGTGCCCCTTCGCTCCGTTCGTGTTTGGGATCGCGCCGCGGCAAATAGAGCGTCGTCCAGCGCATCGACCCGTCGAGCCGCAGGTACGCATGAGGCACTTCGACACCGCAGAGGTAATGGAATTCGTTCGTCTGCCGAAACAGATCGAACGCGCCGGTCGCAGGCCCGCCCGCGATGACAGCCACGCCCTGCTTGCCAATCGCGTCAAACACGCGCTGCCGCCGCAACTCGAACTCGGCAGGAGGGAAATCCAATTGGAAATGGCTCATGGTGAATCGGCTCTTGCAGGAGGATGTAGTTGAGCGGTCGAATGCTCGGCACGACGTACGTCAATCTAACGTAGTGTGGGTCGAGTCTTCGAGGGTCGTTCGTGTTCGTTCGCATGCAAACTCGCTACCCTCTCGCCCCGCCGAACGGTCGGCGTTGATCTCTCACAACCTGTGATCCTCCCGCGCGAACGCGATCGAGACGGCCATGTCCTCTCGATAGCCGTTGCCTCCGTACCCGAACGCCTTCCTCACACAACGATCCCCACCATGAGCCGCATCCCACTGATTGCCACCGCCGCGTTTGGTCTCGAAGCCGTTGTCTCGCGCGAGTTGATGGAACTCGGATACACCGATCAGACCGTCATGGATGGTCGCGTGAAGTTCGTTGGCGATGAGCTGGCCATCTGCCGCTGCAACCTGTGGCTCCGTTCTGCGGATCGGCTGCTCGTTGAAGTCGGTTCGTTCGAGGCGTGGGATTACGAGATGCTCTTCAATCAGGTGCAGGCGTTGCCGTGGGATGAGTGGTTGCCGTTCGACGCCAAATTCCCCGTCAGCGGCAAGTCGGTGAGATCACAACTGCACAATGAGCCGAGCATTCAGAGCGTCAGCAAGAAGGCGATCGTCGAGTGTCTCAAGCAGACTTATCAGCGGCACTGGTTTGAAGAGGACGGTCCCGAGTATCCGATCGAGGTCGCGATCCTGAAGGACTGGGTGACGCTGAGCATCGACACGTCCGGCCCCGGCTTGCACAAACGCGGCTATCGTCCGGAAGTCGCGGCCGCACCGCTGCGCGAAACGACGGCGGCGGCTCTCGTGCTGCTCAGCTATTGGAATCGCGAGCGACCGTTCGCCGATCCGTTCTGCGGTTCGGGCACGATCCCGATCGAAGCGGCCATGATCGCTCGCAACCGCGCGCCGGGAGCCAACCGCGCGTTCCAGTGCGAGCAATGGGGACAGATCACACGCGACCATTGGAAGCAGGCGCGCGAAGAGACACGCGACAAGCAGCTTCCCAAGCCGAGATTCACGTTGCAGGCCAGCGACATCGACGGGCGCGTGGTGACGCTCGCCAGAAAGAATGCGTTTGAAGCGGGCGTGGCCGACGACATCGAGTTCAAGAAGCTCGACGTACTGGAGTTCAAGACGACGCGCGAGTATGGCTGCATCATCACGAACCCGCCGTATGGCGAACGTATGGGCGACGATGAGTCCGCCGCCGACATCTACGACGACATGGCCGACGCCTTCGAGCCACTGACGACGTGGTCGATCTACGCCCTCACGTCACATCCCGGCTTCGAACGCCACTTCCGCAGGAAAGCCGACCGCCGCCGCAAAATGTACGCAGGCCGCATCGAGTGCCACTACTTCCAGTACTACGGCCCACGCCCTCCGGGTGAATTGCCGCTCGACGGTGAGCAGCCGCTCAGTGAAGAACAAGCCCCGTCGAATGAGCCGCCTCCCGTGAGTGAGGTCGAGGGCTTGTAGGATGGACGCCCTCGTCCGTCCGTCTCCGACCGATCAATCCGTCACACCAATGAACGTAGGACGGACGAGGCGTCCATCCTACGTTCCGCTATTTGACCAGCGGAACGGCCGCGGGTTGTGGAATCGCGTGGACTGGCAGCACGAGTGGTGACGCGGTTTCGTCATACATGGGAACGATTTCGACCGTCGCGAAGACGAAGATCTCTTTGAACGGCTGATCTCCGGGTGGCTGTGCGTTAGGGCTGCTGCTGAGAACGAGCGTTTGTCCGTGCTTGATGTCGCAAGTTGTCTGGCATTTGCGATTGGTCACGCCGGGAACAAACGTGTCATTCAGAGTGACGCCGTTGAGTTCATCGAGTTCGCTGACCTCAATTTGAGCCGCCAAGCGAAGTGCGTCTTTCTCAGTAATTGTGGGTGTCAGACTGACGGTCATTCCCGTTTTAAACTGTGACGCCCCCCCAGCCTGCGCCACGCCCGGAAGAGTGTGGACATGGCCGCTTGAAACCACACCGGTACTCCCCGAAAGAATGATCACTCGCGGATTGCTCAGGATTTCAACGCCCTGACACTCCTTGAGCCATTCCATCAGTTCGCGATGTTCCTGCGGTTCGAGTCGTCGCGACAGACCGCTCACTTCCGTCCCCACCTGAGTAGCGACTGCCTGCGGACCCATCAGGCGCTCGCAGACTTCCTTGTTAGTCACCGAGAAAATTTTCATCGACACGACCACCTGCTCCGCCGTGATCCCCTTCTCGACGCGCAGCTTGAGTCGCTCAATCTCCGATTGCAGCTCGCTCAACTGAGCCTGCTTCGCGGCGAGAAGCAAGCGGGTTTGATGTTTGGTTTGAAACTCTTGCAGCAGTGAATTGGCTTGTTTCGCCTCTTCGATCAGTCCGGCCGCCGTCAGTCTGAGAGCCGCTTGACTCAGATGAAAGGCGATCTCTTCGTTGGGTGAGATTGTTTTCGCGGTGCGCAGTACACCAAAAAAGCCTTCCGGAGTCGGGTCGTATACAGGGGAGAGTGCTGCCGCTGGTGACGCAGACTCCTCGGGTTCGAGCAGCGCAAACGGCGCGAGATGGAGCGGAGCCGGTTCGTCGTCGAAGCCTGCTTTCACGACCAGCAGCTTGCCGATCGGTTCGGCCGGACCAAGTACGGCTCCGTCCGAGAAATCGTCCGCCACAACGCGAGCGACGAGTGCCAGCGCGGACACCATCAGACTGCTCAACACCACGCGACGAACACTCATCGTCAGCCTCCTTGCGAACGAGACGGCGGGACATGACAGCACTGAGGCACGAGATCAACTCGGCCCGCGTGATGGCTCACCGCCTCACGCGAACCTCAGCCCAGTGAATCAAGATCGAAATGTGAAGATTGGGGGAGGCGTGGATGTAGCCCATCAGTCATTTCTGGTCAATTGCGATCTCGGACCTGGGTGCAGTCGTTCCTTGGTGGTAGCCCTGTCGCTCCGCGACAGGAAGCGAGATCGCGGTCAGACGTATGGTGTTGGTTGGAGGTGATTCGACGGATCGACGTGCTTGGTTCCTCGCGCCTCCTGTCGCGGAGCGACAGGGCTACCTGCTCGCAATCTTGGCATCACCGTATTTTTTGAATGACCACCAATGAGCGACTGCACCCTCGGGCCTGTCCGTCGTTTCCGAAAGCTCCTGTTCTGTGGCGGTCGTGCATAGAATGCGACCACCGTTCCCATTGCAATTGTCGTGATGACTCGATGAAGGACTGCCGATGTCGCTCAGCCTCGATCTTGCCGCCGCTTTAACGCCGCTCGTTGGGCAGGCGTTTGTTCCCGCAAAGACGATCACCGTTGCCGATGGGAGTGGTGTGGCACTGTCCATTGATGTGACCAGTGTCGAGTCGCTCGGAGTCTCGTGCGAGGAACTGCGGCTGGACGTGCCATCGCTCGGCGCGGCGACGCTCGATGTCCTCAAGAAGTGGGGCGATGCCCTCTGCAAGCGGATCACGTACCTGCTCGAAAACCTCGGGCCGCTCGAGTACGACGCGCAAGGGAGTCAGGTGCTGATCCGATCGACTCCGCCCGACACAACGCTCACCGGCACGACGAAGTACTACGAGGTTCAGCTCTCGTCCCACGGTGCCGGTCGATTCTCATTGCGACGTTACCGCAATGATGCCTCCAACCCCGGTCGAGTCCCCGCCGCGATCCAAGCGACGCATGAGTTGCTCGCGAAATTGGTCAACGACCTGACGAGTACGATTCCCGGTCAGCCATGACCCGGCGAGTATTGAGTCATTGATCTCTCCCCAAAGTAGCCATCATCGCTCCGCGTGATGAGCCTTCAGAGAACACGCGTTTGAGTCTGTGCGGCCGAACTCACAAGGCTCGTCACGCGGAGCGATGACGGCTACTTTGGCTGAACTTTACGTGGTGCGTAGAGACCAATGAGCACTGAGTGGCAAGCAAGAACGAGTGTTTTCTCACCGCTCAATTCCGCAAAGAACGCCCACACCGCCGGTCTCGGGTGGTGCGAGAGACCTGCGGTGCGATGTGGCGTGGTGCTGAGGGAGGCAGAGAGAGACTGTGCGGGAGGGGCGAAAGCGGCTGTTCACTCGACGATCAGAACTCACCGTGCGGATCGAGGGGCTGGATATCGCAGGTGTTGTCGCAGTGATCGGCGTTGTCTTTGAACTCGGTGCCGCCCGAGTAGCCCTGA
>JAYTQJ010000767.1:0-14357 GCA_043746775.1 Schlesneria sp. | reverse complement strand
ACCATTGGGAATCGTCGAGAAATCATGGTGGGCCGGCGCGGCGAAGCGCCGCTGGTCCCACCCTACAAGTTGCGCAGACCAAACATGGCGATGGCCTTGGCTGGGCAGCGTTCAATCTGGTGACAACTTGTCCCGAGACCATCCCGCAGCAATGACTTCTGGAACTCGCCTTGCCCCTCGTGACGAACCGACCTAATTTGATGCGTCGATGGAGGGCCAATTCGCCTGGCGAGTGCCCCGTCACTGATCCGCATTCGTCGAGGAGTTTACTCACGATGGTCGTCGTTCCCGCGAAGTCATTGGTTGTTCGTTCGTGTTCGTTGCGCCCTTGCTGGCTCGCGCTGCGGATTGCAGTTTTGTTTGGTGTTGCTTTGAGCGGGCTGTCGCTGGGGTCGCGAACACTGCTGGCTGAACATCTGCCAGCAGCGAACGAACTGCGTCCCGCCGGACCTGTGACCGGTTCACTGCTGATCGCCGGTGGTGGGGGAATTCCCGTCGCGGTCCTCGATCGGTACTTCGAGTTGGCAGGGGGCGAGCAGGCGCGGATCGTCATCATCACGACGGCCAGCCAATTGGCGGGGACGCCCGAAGCGGAACAGCGCTACGCGCACTGGCACGATCGCAAACCGGCCTCACTGACATTTCTGCACACACGCGATCGGTTGGAAGCGGATCGTTCGGAGTTCTCGAAAGTGCTGCTGGAAGCGAACGCCGTGTGGTTCATGGGAGGCAATCAAAACTGGCTGGCGGAAGCGTATCTTGGAACGCTCGTCGAAGAACGTTGTCATGCTTTGTTGCGACGCGGTGGCGTGATCGGCGGATCGTCGGCCGGGGCGGCGATCATGTCGCGGTCGATGATTGCGGGCGGGCGCGAGTTGCCCGTGATGGCGTCGGGATTCGGGTTCTTGGAAGGGACGATCATCGACCAGCACTTCCGGAAGCGGAACCGGCAGGCTCGATTGATGCAGGCTCTCGAACTTCGACCGGGACTCGTCGGCATTGGCATCGACGAAGCGACGGCATTGGTCGTGCGCGGCCGGACACTGGAGGTCGTGGGAGATTCCGACGTGACCATTGCGCTGGCTCCGTCATCCGGACGTGAGGCGCGAATCCAGACATTGGTCGCTGGCCAGAAGGACGATTTGGTGAAGCTCAGCCGCGCGGCGATCGCGCGCACGCGGCCCGCCTTTCCGGCTCGATTGGCCCCGGTCCCGGAAGTCAAATCGGGGACGTTGGTCATCGTGGGCGGTGGCAGTACGCCGCGCGAAGCGGTCGATCAATTCCTCACGGCGGCCGGTGGCAAGGATGCGTCGATCGTGGTTGTATCAAATGCTCTCGGAGACGAGCCGCCGGAAGAACAGAAGGTCTGCGGATGGCTGACCTCGGCCGGTGCGTCCAACGTTCATCAGGTCCACGCGCGCACGACCGACGATCTCGCGAGTCCCGAGTTTCAGTCTCGATTGAAGACCGCAAAGGGAGTCTGGTTCACCGGCGGTCGTCAGTGGCGTTTGGTCGATGCGTACCTCGATACGCCGGTTCAATGTCTGTTCCAAGCGGTGCTGAATCGAGGAGGCGTGATTGGTGGGACATCCGCCGGAGCGACGATTCAGGGGGAATACCTCGTGCGCGGCAATCCGATGGGGAACGAAGACATGATGGCCGAAGGCTATGAGCGCGGCTTCGGGTTCTTGCCCGGCGTCGCCATCGACCAGCACTTCTCACAGCGAGCACGCTTCGGTGACATGACCGGATTGAAGAAGGCGTTTCCGCAATTGATCGGCCTCGGCATCGACGAGGCCACCGCCTTGATCGTGCGCGGCACGACGATGGAAGTCGTCGGCCAAAGCCAGGTCGCCGTGTTCGACCGCCAGCCAAACGATCCCGAGACCGAGCCTGAATACGAAGTGGTCAAAGCAGGACAGAAGTACGACTTCAAGCAGCGCCGCCTGATGGACTCGACCGACGTGCAGACGAACGAAACCAAGTAACCACGCGACATCGTGCGATGGTCCGTTGCTCTCGTTTAACCGTGTTGTCACTGATGAGTTGTCTGAGCGGGGCGGCGTCAGTCCCCTGGCACTCACTTTGAGCGAATTTAAAATTGACGTTCAGCGCGACGTAGTTGAATTCGTGAGAATTCAGCCGGCTTTGACGATCCTCTGAAGTCTTACGACTTCAGCTACATCCCAAAGTGATTGCCATTGGGCTGACGCCGCCCGGCTCGGAAATGTCTCACCTCGTGCCGTGCGAGGTATCGCTTGGCGAGAACGAAGTTCTCTAAGCCGGGCCGCCTTCAGCGTGTCACGAGTGGCCCAGTATCGACGACTTCGAAGTCACGGACCTTCACTCGTTTCAATGTGGAGATCGCATCGTCGTCCCACCGTGCATCGGGGGCACCGCTGACGAACCAGTCGCCGCCGTTGTCCGCCAGCAACATGCCGTAGGTCTTGAGTCCTTGCAGTAAGACCTGAGACAGCCGAGGGAACTTGCTGGTGTCGAAGCTCGCTTTCAGTCGGACTCGCATTCCCATCGGAGGGAGGTTGGGACTGGTTGAGTTGCTGGCGAAGTGCCTCGCGGGCAAGACGTAAGCGCGTTGAGTCCTCTTCACCGTGAACCGCAGGGCGTGTTGCAGCTTGCCGAGTTCGACGATCTCGTCATAGCGAGCCAGTCCGGGAAAGACCGGCAAGCCCGCCGCATCGGCCGAGGTCCAACCGGCTGGTCGCAGCGCGTTGCTGCTCAGATCGAAGATCGCTCCCGAACCGGCCTTCCATTTGCCGCCCGGCAGCGGGTTGACTTGGTACAGCTCGTAGAGCTTCTTGTTCTTGGCGTCGATCATCAGGACGTGACGGTCGGCAGTGGCGGGAGCGTTCGGTCCCCCTTCAATCGGTGGGTTCGAGGGGATCGGATACGGCCCGACATCGCTCTCGTCGGCGTAGTCGAACGGCACGGAAGTCTTCGCTTGTGTGGGCGACACCGCGACGAACGGGATGCCGTTTGGAGCACCATCCCAAACCGTGCCGAAGTCAGGATGGAGCGGCTTGTCCAACCCAACCGACTGCAACCATGCCTGCGACTTGGCGTGCAGCTTCAGTTTGGAGATGTCTGTGTTCCAAGGATTGTTCGCGGGAAAGATCGCGACCTCACCGTAAGCCGTCTTCAACGTGGGCGACTTGGCCTTCACCGCCAGTGCCGCCTCTTCCTGTGAAGCGGCCTGCCGGGAGAACCAGACCGCACCGCAAATCGTCACAACCGTCAGCGACCACGCACCGAACCGAGTCATGGGGACACCTTTCTCATCGAGAAGCCACTTGGAACTCGTCCAAAAACAATGTCGTCTTTCGCTCCGCGAAAGAACGCCCTTTCGCGGAGCGAAAGGCGACAAACAGCGGAGTCATTCTTGGACAGGTTCTTAGACCGCTGGGGCAACTATAGCTCACATGGAAGTCTGCGGTGCCCGACCCTTGGCTGATTCATGAGAGACAAACGGTATCGTTCTCGGATCATGAATCTCGCCAACGAGCGCTGCCGCATGGTCGTAGGTCGCGCGGGCGGTTCCTATAATCCGGCCCCTTCATCCGGCAGGCGTTTTCGTTCAAGGAGCAGTTCGTGGCGGAAGACCATTTGTTGATCGCGGCGTTCGAGCGGAATGTTTCTTCGGCCATTCTGGGCAAACCCGAGCCGATCCGCTTGGCGCTGGTCACACTGCTGGCGCAGGGGCATCTGCTGGTGGAAGACGCGCCGGGAGTCGGCAAGACGGCGCTGGCCAAGGGGATCGCGAAGAGTCTCGCCTGCGGCTTCAAGCGATTGCAGTTCACGCCCGACATGTTGCCGAGCGACATCTTGGGATCGAGCGTCTATCTGCCGAGTCTGGGTGAGTTCGAGTTCCGACAAGGGCCGATTTTCACCAATGTCCTGCTGGCGGATGAGATCAACCGCACGACGCCTCGTACCCAGAGCGCGCTGCTGGAAGCGATGAGCGAGGGACAGGTCTCGGTCGAGGGGAAGACTCACAAACTGGCCGATCCCTTCTTCGTGCTGGCGACTCAGAATCCGTTCGAGTTCGAGGGAACATACCCGCTCCCCGAGAACCAGCTCGACCGGTTCATGCTCTGCATCGAGATCGGTTATTCGACGCGCGAGGTCGAGAAGAACGTCCTTACGAATCATCGCGACGGCGAGCCGGTCGATCAGCTCGGCCCGGTCCTCGACCCGGCACAGTTGGCTCAACTCCAGAAGGCGGCTCGCAATGTCCGCGTGGACGACTCGATCAACGACTACATGCTCGACATCGTGACTGCGACCCGCACGCACGAGCAATTGCAGTTGGGCGTGAGCACTCGCGGCGCGATCACGCTCTATCGAGCGGCTCAAGCTCTTGCGCTGGTTGAAGGCCGCAACTACGTGATCCCGGACGACGTGAAGCGGCTGGCCATCCCCGCGCTGGCACACCGCATCGTCGTGAAGGGCGTCTTGCACGAAGGCCGTCGCGAACGAGCCAAGTCGATCCTGAAGCAGATCCTCGGGAAGACGCCCGTGCCGGCGTGAAGCCTCGCACAGATGGAGTGGAACATGGCGTCCTAGTTTTTGAATTTCATCCGCGCTCCGGCCTTGCCATCCGCGCTAGTCCGTGGGCCGTTTGGCGAGCGCGGATGGCAAGGCCGGAGCGCGGATGAACGAAGCCGGAACAGCTAGGAGCACGCGAGTCTTTCGACGAATGTGATCTCGCACAATGTGCGACTTCAGAACTCACACTGCGGGTGAGTGGACCGTTCGCGTTCAGCGGGCGGCTTGTTCGATTTTTTGAGCGTCTTCGCGGTACTGGCGGTCGAGTTCCTCGAAATCGACTCCCGTCAGTTCATCGAGTGCCGCCGCGTGGTCGCGCACGCGGTTGTCGCCGCTGTAGAGTTGCGACAGGTGCGAGACCAATGCCTCGCGATAACGTCCGTTGTCGTAGTGCATGAAGAACCGAGCCAACCCCGCCGCCTGCGTGTAGTTCTTCGTGAGAGCCGGTGCGAATTGGAAGTTGCGCATGCCCATGCCAGAGAACTCTTTCAGCGGCATGTAGTAGCTGTTTTCGGCCAGCAAGTTGGCTCTGGCTCCCGCGAAACGAATGTAACCCGGATCGCCAATAGAGACGGTGTCGTTCGCGCGTTGAAACGACTCCATGTAGCAGGCGATTCCTTCGATGATCCAGAAGTGGTCCTTCTCACCGATGGGGCGGTTCGCTTGGTGGGACTCGAAGAAGAGCTGGTGCGTGGCTTCGTGGAACAGCGTCGCTTCGCTGTCCCCCTTGTCGTCGTGATAGAAGTGCGCGACGCGGTCGTTCGTCATGTAGACACCGTTCGTCTGCTCGATCGTCGGGAACTGCTTGCGTAGCCGATCGAGGTACTCGTCCCGCGACCGGTAGTAATGGACGACGTAGGGGACCGGCCTTGAAGAGCGTGCCTTCCCTTCAAACAACTTTTTGAGCTGTTCGGGCGTGTTGAAGAAGCCCGCGAACGTTTCGTTGAAGAACCCGTAGAAGTCTTCGAGGGCCTTCCCGAGTTCCACGCCTCGTTCCAAACTGTAGTTCGTCTTGATGAGGTAATGATCGGTACGGACCTGCCAGCCATCGGCAAACGCATGTCGCAGTTCTTTCTCTTTCGCGGCGGTGTACCAGCGGCCCTTAAAGAACCGCTCGTCCGCCGCGTACTTGACGAGATGGGTTTTGGGGAGCCACCCAAAGTCATTGTGCCAGACCTTGCCTTCACGAGTTTGCGCGGCCGCGAACGAGGTGACCCATTCCGTCCCGAGTTGCTCGAAGCCGAGTATTTTGCGGATCGGAGCATGATCGGGGTTGTGAACCGCCGCCTCGCGCACGAGTCGATACGCGTAGCCGGGGTTGTCGCTGTGCAGGGCACGCCGCGACAGCAGGTACAGCTTCTTGGCGTACTCGTCATCGGAATGCTTGAGCTGCGTCTGCCAGAAGCGTTCGTCGGGCGTCAGTTGGGCGGGAAGTTCCGGCTGAACGTCACGCGGCAATGCGGAGAGGTTCAACGCTTGAGTCGCTGGAGAAATGAGGCGGCTCTTGATGCGAGCGACTCCCTCGGGAAGAGACTTGTCCTCACAGAACTCGATCAGTTTGGTCAGCTCTGTGGAGAAGTTTCGAAACTCTTCGACGTGCGATTCTTGGATCGCCGCCAGCGAATTGCGCCCACCGGGTTGCTGCGCGGTGGACGGTTTCACGCCCGAACACAGGCACAGCACGATCACAAAACAAAGTCGTGCGGTGTCGCGAGCACCACTTTTTAGAGACCGACATTTCATGGGACCGCCACCCTCAAGAAGACGCCTCAATCACGCAGGGCAGGCATTCTAGGAGAGGATTTCGGACGGGCCTAGACGAAGTCGGACCAACCAAACCGCGCGACACACCAACCCGCTGCGTGAGCAAGGCCGCTTGCTTCAACAGACTCACACTGTGAAGCCTCTCGAAACACGTCCTTGCTCACGCTGCGGGTTGATGTTGGCAGACGAGCATCCGTCACAACTCCTGCGGCTCGTCCAGTTCGTCGAGCAGCCTCACTGCGGCCTGCAAAAGTTGCGGCAGGCCCTTGCCCGAGATCGCGCTGATCTTCATCACTGGGCGACCGATCCGCTCTTCGAGCAGTTCGGCCGCGGCGTCGGCGTCCGTCAGTTCACATTTGGTGATGACGACCAGCTCGGGGCGCGACGCGATCTCCTCATCGTACAGCCGCAGTTCTTCGCGAATTTGCAGGTAGTTCTCGACCGGATCGGTCTGGTCATCGGGAGACGGTTCGATCAGATGGATTAGCACTTTGGTTCGCTCGACGTGACGGAGGAACTCGTGCCCCAAACCAACTCCCGCATGAGCACCCTCGATGAGGCCGGGGATGTCGGCCATCACGAATTGCCGTTCGTGACCGACGCGGACGATGCCGAGGTTCGGATACTTCGTGGTGAACGGGTAGTTGGCGATCTCGGGCGTGGCACGCGACAGCCGCGAGAGGAGCGTCGATTTGCCCGCGTTTGGTTTGCCGATCAGGCCGACATCGGCGATGACCTTCAATTCGAGCGAGATATCGCGATGTTCGCCCGCTTCACCGGGACCGAACTCGCGCGGGGCACGGTTCGTCGAGGACATGAACCGAATGTTCCCCTTCCCTCCCTGTCCGCCCTTGGCCACGATCAGTTGCTCGCCGTGTTCAACCATGTCTTTGAGGACGTGACCGCGATTGGTATCGCGCAAAATCGTCCCTGTCGGAACACGAATCACCACGTCTGCGCCGTTGCAGCCGCTGCGCAATGAGGATTCGCCAGCTCCTCCGGGTTCGGCATGCCAATGACGCACACCGGCCAGATGAATGAGGCTGCTGACGTTTTCGTCGGCTTCGATAATGACGTGGCCACCGCGACCGCCATCGCCGCCGTTGGGACCGCCACGCGGGACGTGCGACTCCTTCCGGAAACTGGCCGAACCGGCACCGCCATCACCCGCTCTACAGAAAATCGATACTTGGTCTACAAACATAGTGCGGGGATGATAGCCGCTGATCGGCGCGTGAGGGAGTCACTCGGATTAACTCCGCTGAGACGTTTTTGTCTCCCGGCCATGAGTCATTGGTCTCGGCACAAAGTAGCCATCATCGCTCCGCGTGATGAGCCTTCTGAGAACGAGCGTCTGAGTCAGTACCGCCGAGCTTGCAAGGCTCGTCACACGGAGCGATGACGGCTACTTTTGCTGGCCTTCAAGAGTTCGGTAGAGATCGACACGAGGTCGGCGGAGGCGGGAAACATCTCCGTAGAACCAAGGCTCACATCTGCTTCAACAGATCATTGATCGGGCCGATGTAGGCGATCATGAAGATGCGGAAGACGATGAACACGATCATCATCGCGACCAGCGCCCAGATCATCCACGCGAGCGTTCCCGTCAGCGCGGCCAAGCTGCGACGGGCCTGTTCTTCAAGTTGAGGGCTGAGTCGTTCGAGCGTCTCGGGCACGGTGCCGGTCGCTTCGCCGACACGCACCAGTTCGAGGTACTCGACCGGAAAGAGGTTGCTGGCGGCGAGCGCTTCCGACAGGTCTTCGCCCCCCTGCACCATCCCGATCACTTGGGGAGCCGCCGCCGCGAACGAACCGTTGGCCGTCGCTTTCAGGCTGGCATCGAGACTCGGCCCGATCGGCATCCCGGCTTGTTGTGTCAGCGCGAAGGCCCACGAAAATCGAGCCATCGCGAAGGACCGCAGGCAGTAGCCGATCACTGGGATTCGCAACAGGATCGCGTGCAGAGTGGCTCGGCCGCGCAGCCCGCGCGTCAGCAACTGATACACGACGAACAGCCCGAACGCCGAACCGAAACAGAGGAACAGCCACATCAGTGAGCCAGATGCGCCGGTCAGGCCAAGCCCGAGAATGTCCATCGGCTCGTTCCCCTTGCCTGACGCGATCATCCCCATGATGAAGATCAGCCCGGCGACGATGAACACCGCCGCGACAAGTTGAAATAGTGGCCATGTGATCGCGGCCACAAACGTCCTGCGCAGGCGAATCAGGTTCTCATAGTGATCGGCTAGCGCTGCGAGAACCTCCGGCAACGACCCGGTCTCCTCCGCGACTGAGACGAGGTCGATCATCAGCTCCGGGAACCTGCCGGGATGCGCCCGCATCGACGCGGCGATGTCCTGACCTTTGCGCAGGTCATCGACAATCGCCTTCGACACCTGCTGCAACGCTCCATGCCGCGACTGCGACCCCGCGACTTGGACCGCCTTCAAAATGTTGACACCCGAATGGAGCAACGTCCCCAACGAACGGCAAAACGTCGCGAGAATGCCCCACGGCAACTGCGATCCGAACACCTGCGACCGAATCGAACGGGCCACGACGAACTCCAATTGTGAGGAAAATTTCAGAGGCAACCACAAACAGGGCGTTCAGACTATGCCAGCACGCATGCTCGTGACTGACAGCGGTCGCATGGTAGCATCGCGCCGTGGTTCGTTCTCACTGCTCACTCAAGGATTCTCACCATGCTGCGGTCTCGGGGGTTGTTGGCGTTGATGCTGTTGTTGTGCGGTTCGTTTGGGTCGCGTGGCGCTCTGGCGGGTGTGCCGAAGTTTGAAGCTCATGTGATCGACCCGAACATTGGCAACGTCTGTTATGCCGTCACGTCGGCCGACGTGAACGGTGACGGGAAGCTCGACATCGTGGCCGTTAGCCAGAACCGCGTGCAGTGGTACGAAGCGCCGTCGTGGACGAAGCACATCATTTTGGAAGACCAACTCGAACCCGAGCACGTTTGTCTCGCGGCACTCGACATCGACCAAGACGGCAAACTCGACTTCGCGATCGGCGCGGGCTGGATCAAGTCGAACAGCGGCACGATTCAGTGGATCACGCGCGGTGCGAAGCCGGACGATAAGTGGGCCGCTCACTTCATCAGCAAAGAGAAGACGACGCACCGCATGAGCTTCGCTGACGTACTGGGGACCGGACGGCCGCAGTTGGTGGTCTCGCCGCTGACTCGCAGTGCCGACGGAGCGACGGGCGTGCGGTTGCTGGCGTTTGAAATTCCGAAGCAGCCCAAGACCGATCGCTGGATGCCGACGGTCCTCGATGCGTCCGTGAACCGGATGCACGCACACACGCACGCCGATTGGAATGGCGATGGTAAAGGGGACACGATCGTGTCGGGTGAAGAGGGTGTATTCGTCGTTCAACGCAAGGGCGACACCTTCGCCAAGACACTGCTCGGCACGGGAGCCAGCGGCGACAAGCCGGACCTGCACGGTGCAGGCGAAGTGAAAGTTGGCAAGCTCAAGCAGGGAGGCCGCTTCCTCGCCACGGTCGAGCCGATGCACGGGACGAGCGTCGCCGTCTATCTCAACAATGCCGACGGATCATTGCCGATGAAGCGGATCGTGATCGAAGAGACTCTGAAACAAGGCCACGCCGTTTGGGCGGCCGATCTCGACGGCGACGGCTCGGACGAATTGGTCATCGGCCATCGCGAAGCCGGAACCGGCACAGTCAAAGGACCGGGCCTATACGTCTTTTCGAGCGATGACGAAGCCGGAACGAAGTGGACCAAGCACATCATCGACGACGGCGGCATCGCGGTCGAAGACGCCTTCGCCACCGACCTCAATGGCGACGGCCGCCCCGATCTAGTCGCCGGCGGCCGAGCCACGCATAACGTGAAGCTGTACATCAACACGGGGATAGGCAGGTAACAACGACTCCGCCGCTTCTCCCCGTCTCCCCCTCTCCTTGTCTCCGCTTCTCCCCGTCACTACGCCTCAGCCCGCAGTCCCGCTTTGATGAAGGCGGGCTGGATGTTGGCGTAGGAGCGTTTGGCGGCGGCGAGGGGGTCGTAGCCGGGCTTGTTGAAGACTTGGGCACTCACCTCGACGACGACCGAGCCGCGATAGCCGCCCGTCTTGAGCAGCGTCAGGTACTCGGCGTAGTCGATGTCGCGGGCGTCGCCGGGGAGAGCGAACTCGGTCTTACCGTCGGTGGTGATGTTGTCCTTGATATGGACGAAGACGGTCTCGCCCATCATCGTGGTCAGCGAATCAGCCAAGTTGAGTTGCTGGCGTTGGAAGTGGCTGTAGTCATAGACGAGCCTAATCCACGGGCTGTTGATCTGACGAACCAGCCACTGCGCATCCTGCGGAGTGTGCAAGGCTCCGGAAATGTGAGCCTTGATGGCGATGACCGTCTTGTGAGACGAGGCGACTCGTTCCCAGTCTTTCAGGGCGAGGGCCATCTTGTCGCGAAGCTGTTCCCATTCGGCGGGCTTGCCGCCGAGGACCGTTTCGACAACGGGAGGCTGATCAGGGGCGAGGTCATGTCCCAACTCGCACACCGCCTTGAGTCGCTCCAAGTTCGTTTGATGCTGTGCCTCGGGGACGACGAGACCGAGGTTCTCCATTAAGCAGGGGAGATCGAGCGCGAGGTCGTTGAGTTGTGACCGGATTGCCGTGCGATCCACTTTTGTCAGAGCCGCCGCATCACACGGCCAGTCCTTCAGGCAAGCGAGTTCAACGCCGCTGTAGCCGATCTCGGCACAGGCCTTCAGAGCTTCAGCGACCTTGAGCGATCTCATGCCATACAAACTGAAGCCGAACCCGATCCGAGCGGGCGGCGCGGCGAAAGCCTTCGCTCCCCACGTAGCCAGTCCCGCCGACGCGGCGGTCGTTTGTAGGAACTCGCGCCGTGAGAGAGTGGGTGTGATGCTCATCTTTCAAATTCCGTTCGAGGGGACGCGCGGCACAGGCTGTGACACCAACCCGCAGAGGCTGTGAGTTTTTCGTAGGGCAGGCGGCTCGCCTGGCTGTTCCTGCGAGAAAACAAACAGGCGAGTCGCCTGTTCTACGAAAAAATCACAGCCTCGCAGCATGAGCGAGAGCGGATGTTGATCGGTACTCGTCCTTGCTGACGCTGCGGGTTGATGTGCGGCAGAGTAGCTCAATCCGCTCCCTGTCAAAAGCCGGGAGGCTCGCGCGGGAAGCTCTGTCATCTTGGCAGAAGCCGACGTGAGGAAAGCTGAGACGACTCCGCGACAACTCGTTGCGGCAAGGACTTAGGACGAAAGTACTCTGTCGGCACGTTGGTTGCTTTGACCGGAGAACTGTCGTGGAATCCGCCTCGCTGGCAGATGGTCTCTGTCGTTGAGGCGTTGGTTTCGTGGCGTCTGGGAATAAGTAGCCCAGTAAAAAGTTCTGCAAACGAAGATGTTGTCCGACCAAGCCCGTCCTGATGGTTGAGGAGTCGCTGTGGCCAAGCTGATTAGTTTCGATGATGAGGCTCGGAAGAGTCTGCTCGAAGGCGTGTCCAAATTGGCACGAGCCGTCAAGAGTACGCTCGGTCCTCGCGGCCGGAACGCCGTGCTCGACAAGGGCTGGGGTGCCCCGAAGGTGACCAAGGACGGCGTGACCGTCGCTCAGGACATCGACCTCGAAGACAAATTTGAGAACATGGGCGTGCAGCTTGTTAAAGAAGCTGCCTCCAAGACGAGCGATGTCGCCGGTGACGGCACCACGACCGCGACCGTTCTGGCCGAAGCCATCTATCGCGACGGGCTCCGTTATGTCGCCAGTGGCTGCGATCCGATGGCGCTGAGCCGTGGTGTGCAGAAGGCTGTCGATGCGGTGGTGGCTGAGTTGAAGAAGCTCGCCAAGCCCGTGAAGGCCGATGACCGCAAGGCCATCGAAACCGTCGCGTCGATCGCCGGAAACAACGACAAGGAAGTCGGCAAGATTCTCGCCGACGCCTTGATGAAGGTTGGTAAAGACGGCGTCATCACCGTCGAAGAAGGCCGCCAAGTTTCGACGGAAGTCGAGCTGGTCGAAGGGATGCAGTTCGAGCGAGGCTATCTCTCGCCGCACTTCGTCACCGATGTCGATCATCAGATTGCCGAGTTCGACAACTGCCGCATCCTGATCTACGAAGAAAAGATCAGCAGCGCGAAGCAGCTTGTTCCGCTTCTTGAGAAGACCTCGAAGGCTGGTCTGACACTGCTCATCATCGCCGAAGACATCGAAGGGGAAGCTCTCGCGACGCTCGTCGTGAACAAGATGCGCGGCATCCTGAAAATTTGTGCGGTGAAGGCTCCTGGCTACGGTGATCGTCGTAAGGCGATGCTCGAAGATATTGCGGTTCTCACCGGCGGCAAGGCGATCTTCAAGGACTTGGGAATCAAGCTTGAGAACGTCGAACTGAGTGACCTTGGCGTCGCGAAGAAAATTCGCGTCGATGCCGAGAACACCACTGTCATCCAAGGTGCAGGCAAGAAGGCTGACATCGAAGGCCGGGCCGCGATGATCCGCCAGGAAATCACCAAGACCGACAGTGAATACGACCGAGAGAAGCTGCAAGAACGTCTCGCCAAGCTGGCGGGCGGCGTGGCTCAGATCAGCGTCGGTGCTCACACCGAAACTGAGATGAAGGAACGCAAAGACCTGATCGACGATGCTCTCGCCGCGACGCGAGCCGCCATCGAAGAAGGTGTTGTCCCCGGCGGCGGTGTTGCCCTGCTGAGATGTGCTGGCGTGCTGGAGAAGCTCAAGCTGGAGGGCGACGAGCGGTTCGGTGTGTCACTCATCAAGAGCGTCATTGAAATGCCAATCCGCACGATCGCCGAGAACGCCGGTCTCGACGGAGCCGTCGTGGCGAACAACGTCAAGAAGTCGAAGGACAAGTCGCACGGTTACGACGCTCTGAACGAACGCTACGGCGACATGTTCGAGTTCGGTATCGTCGATCCCGCGAAGGTCGTTCGCTCGGCCCTGCAAAACGCGGCAAGTGTTGCCAGCCTGCTCCTGACCACCGACTGCATCGTGGTCGAAGCTCCAAAGCCTCCGTCCGATGACCACAGCCACGACGATCACCACGATGGTGGTGGCATGGGCGGAATGGGCGGAGGCATGGGTGGGATGGGCGGCATGGGAATGGGTGGCATAGGCGGATTCTGATCGTCGCGCCAATTGATGATGAGACCTCTGAGCGGGGTGGCGTTAGCCCCCCCGGTTTTCGAGGTCGCAGAAAACGGGCTGACGCCCAAAACACCAAGGGGCTAACGCCACCCCGCTCCGAAAAGTCTCGCTGGGCCGCATGAGGCGGCACTGACAAACAAATCGCGGCTTGGCTCTGGCCAACCGCTCAAGGCGAATTGCTAACAGCTCTCTTAAGGACTTATCAATGAATCTCAAGCCTCTCGATGATCGTGTTGTGGTTGAGCCGCTGACGGCTGAAGAGAAGACGGCGGGCGGCATCGTGCTGCCGGATGCTGCCAAGGAGAAGCCACAGCGTGGCAAGGTTCTCGCTGTCGGTCCCGGCCGGTTGCTCGACAGCGGTGAACGCTGTCCGGTGGCTGTGAAGGTCGGCGACGAAGTTCTGTTCGCCAAGTACGGCGGCACGGAAATCGAAGTCGATAAGAAGGACATCAAGATCCTGCGCGAGTCGGACATTCTCGCGAAGGTGACGGCCTGATCAAGAAGGAGTCAGGGGATCAGGAATCAGGGGTCAGCAAGACCCCGACTCCGACGTGATTCTTTCTGGCTCCTGACCCCTGATTCCTGACCCCTGACCCCTCTTTTCCCAGGAGCCTCTCGTGGCTAAGCAACTGTTGTTCGATGATCGTGCTCGGCTGAAGCTGCAACGTGGCGTTGAGACGCTGGCGAAGGCTGTCGCTGTGACGATGGGGCCGACCGGACGAAACGTCATCATCGACAAGTCGTTCGGCAACCCGGTCGTCACCAAGGACGGCGTGACCGTCTCGAAGGAAGTCGAACTCGAAGACGCCTACGAACACATGGGCGCGAAGCTCGTGAACGAAGTCGCGTCCAAGACGA
>JAYTQJ010000766.1:0-2781 GCA_043746775.1 Schlesneria sp. | reverse complement strand
GTTCTGGACCACCCGCCAGAAAACCCGCCCCGGCCTCCACGCAAGATCCCGACTCACACCCGCCTAACAAAAATTCACAAACACTGTTCTGCACTCTTCAAAAATGCTTTTTGAATCAGCTCTTGATCAAAGTTAAGACCGTCGCTGACACAGTTCCGAGTGCATGGCCTGGCGAAGGTGAAGATCATCGCGACGTGGTTCGCCTTAGCTCACAATCTTCTCCGTTGGACCTATTTCCGATCTCCAGGCCGATTGGTGAACGCCACCTGACCCATAAACTTCAAAACCCGACTCTCAACCCCGGAACGAGGCTGTCCACCACCGAATTGACGACCCATTCATTGAGTCGCGCGAGTTTCAACCCCTCGCCCAGCCAATGACGTCCCCAAAATGAAAAACCAAAAATCCCTTCGCCCCAACCCGGTCTTGAATTCCAACATCGTGATCCGTCAATTGATTCACAGGCTCGGAGCGTCGCCGGAGTGCTCAAGCCGATCATCGAGCGCCGCGAGGTGCGCGTGCTGGCGGAGATGACTCCCGAAGCGTTTCGCGTGTTGCGTGAGCGAGGCCGTGGGCTGGCCGATCTATTTCACATCCTGCCGATTCACGAGTTGGCCGGCGACGACAACTTGCGCGTGTTGATCGGGACTCAGCGGCAATTGGAAGCGCGGTATCGCTGCCGATTCGGAATCGACGCGCTGCCGATCGTGATCGACTTGCAACGCCGATACGCTCGCGACACAGCGTTTCCTGGAAAGGGAGCAGGCTTTCTGCGGCGGCTGGCGATCAAGCAAGAGAATGCCGAAGCGCCGATCGCGCGCGAGCAAGTGATCGCGGCGTTTCACGAGCAGACCGGGTTGCCTCGTTCGTTCCTCGATCAAAGCCAAACGCTGTCGTCCGACGATGTGACGTGTGCGCTGCGAGAACGCTTCGTTGGGCAGGTGGATGCCGTGCAAGCGGCGGTCGAAATCGTCGGGTTGGCAAAGTCGCGGCTCAATGATCCCGCTCGACCACTGGCGTCGCTGCTGTTGCTGGGACCGACCGGCGTCGGCAAGACGCAGTTCGCGAAATCACTCGCCGCGTATCTCTTCGGTCACGAGGACCGGCTGCTGCGGTTCGACATGAATGAATACGTCTCGGCCTCCGCCGTGCCGCAGTTGGTCGGCACGTTCGCTCAACCGGAAGGCTTGCTGACTTCGGCCGTGCGCCGTCAACCGTTCGCGGTCGTGCTGTTCGATGAGATCGAAAAGGGACATCCCGATGTCTTTGACTTGCTGCTGCAAGTGCTCGGCGAAGGGCGGTTGACCGACTCGCTGGGTCGTACCGCCGATTTCACGAACACGATCATCGTGCTGACATCGAATCTTGGAGCTCAACGCTCGGCCACCGGTCTGGGCTTCGGATCGCGCGACGAAGATTTGCAGCGCGTGTCGATCCGTGCCGCCGAAAGTTTCTTTCGGCCGGAGTTCTTCAATCGGCTCGACCGCGTGATCCCGTTCGATCGGATCGCGCGCGAGGACTTGCAACACATCGCTCGGTTGCTGATCGACAACGTCTTGCGCCGCGAAGGACTGGTCCGCCGGCAGTGCGTGTTGAACATCGCTCCCGCCGCGCTGGAGTGGATCATCGACCAAGGTCACGACCCGGCGCTCGGTGCTCGCGCGTTGAAACGCTCGATCGAACGGGAGCTGACTCGGCCGATCGCCGAGTATCTCGCCGGCATCGTGAGCGGCACGGCGCTAGCCGCCGGTACCGCGCTGGGAATCGGTTCTCGCGACGAACATCGGGACGTCGAAACCGCGACACCGGTGGCTAGCGCCATTCCGCTCAAAGAGAGAGACAGTCTCGTCACGCTGATCGACCTGCAACGGGGCGAGGGGGGACTGTCGGTCTCCGTGACGGAACTGAATCGCCGGTTCGACGCGAGCCCGATCTATCGAGCTGACGATGTTGTCATGTTGGCCAATTGCCAGTCGCGTCTCGCGGCGTTGAAGACGTCGCTGTCTGATTTGCGACCGAGCGGAAATTTGGTCGCGGGCAAGACGACGCCGGCGCAGTCCCGATACCTCATCGTGCAGGACGAGTGCTTGCAGATGGCAACTTGGTTGGAAGAGCTGTCGATTGCGATTCGCATTACGGCGGAAACGGGAAGCACGACGGAAACTCAACCGCACTCCGCTCGTGCCGCGAAGGTGGGTTGGGACAAATCTCGCTGGAAACCGAGATCGCGCGGCAATGCGGCGCGCGCGTTTGATGCCGATGACGAGATCGAAGAGTTCCTGTCCGAGCGGCATCTGCCGACGCTGACTCGCGATGTCGACGTGCCGCGCGAACTGCCGCAGGTTACGCGGCGTTTGACTTGGTTGGAGAGTTTGGCGGTGGCGGGTGAAAGCCGACTGGCGGAGGAAGTGACCGTGCGGTTGAAGTTGCTCGACCGTCTGCGAACGGACGTTTTAGATCGTTTCGTGGCTGGGTATCTCGCAGCGTGGTCGGCTGACGTGGGGCTGGAGTCTCGTCGCGTTCCGGAATTGGAGACCAGCGACACCGAACGAGTCCTGCTCGTCAGCGGTTTGTTGGCTCAACAGTTCGTCGCGGCTGAGGTGGGATATCACCTGCTGCGAACAACGCCGCAGTCGCCGCCGAGACTGTTGCTTGTCGCGACCGACCAACCGGCAACCGACCTGATTCGCGAATACGACGAGACCGACGGTCAACTCACGCAATTGAGTGTCGAACTTTTGCGTGATACGGCGTTCGCAAAATTCACTAACCCGAAGCGTT
>JAYTQJ010000765.1:0-32032 GCA_043746775.1 Schlesneria sp. | reverse complement strand
CGTCGAAGCTCCGTGACCGTGGCACCCATCCTCCCAGATTCAGAAAAAACATTGGCATTGGACGAATCGCGAGTACGGTGGACGCTTCAACCCTGATCGTGTGAGATACGCCGCAACCGCTGGAACTCCCCGTCGAAAAAGGTACGTGATGATTCACCGAACGATGTCTGTGTCTCCGCCCTTCACTTACAGAGTCGCCGTGTGCGTGGCGATGTTTGGCTTCGCTTCGACTGAATTGGGTCAACTCTGTCTTTCCGCAAAGGAGCCGCTGTTGAAGACGCCATCGCAGATCGCCCAAGCAACGCTCGCCGCAGCTCCAACAGCACACGACAAGACCTTTGCGGCACTCGCGGCGCGCTACATCGACGAGTCTCCCGCGCTCTCGCCCATCGGTGCCACGACGCTCGGCGATCATCGGTACGACCATGAGTTGGACGACATCAGCCCGGCTGGTCGCGAGCGTGAGCGGGCGTTTCTCAAACAGTTGCAGGTCGAGTTGGCGAAGCTCGACAGGACAACGTTGTCGCGCGATCAACAGGTCGATCTCCGCCTGCTCGACCATCAATTGAAGAGCGATCTCTGGCGGCTCGATACGTTGCAAGAGTGGGCGTGGAACCCGATCGCCTACACGCAGCTTCCGGGCAGCGCGATCTATGGTCTGATGGCGCGTGAATTCGCTCCGGTTGAGAAACGGCTCGCCAGCGTGACGGCTCGGCTGGAGAAGTTCCCGAAACTGTTTGAACAGATCCGGACAACGCTCGATCCCAAGCGTGTTCCGCTCGTCCATGCCGAGACGGCTCTCAAGCAGAATCGCGGCGTGCTGTCGATCATCGAGAACACCGTTCGTCCGCAGATGGCCAAGCTCGGTGATGCCGAACGTGACCGGTTGCTCAAGGCGATCGAAGTCGCCACGCAGGCGGTCGAACAGCAGCAGCAGTGGCTGGAGAAAGTGTTGATCCCCGGCGCGCAAGGAGACGCGCGGATCGGACCGAAACTCTTCGACGAAAAGCTCGCGCTGACATTGGGAACCGGACTGACACGGCAGGAAATTCGCGACCGCGCCGAGTTTGAACTCCGTCGTGTGCGGGCCGAGATGTACGCCATCGCGCGACGTGAGCAGCTCAAAGCGCAGCCAGACGCGAACCTCCCCGAACAGCCTTCGCCCGAGCAACAACAGCAGGTGATCGTCGCCGCGTTGGAGAAAGCCTACGCCGATGTCCCCTCGCGCGAGGGCGTCGTCCCCGCCGCACGGAAGTCACTCGAATTGTGCATCGACTTCGTTCGCAATCACGACCTCGCCACGATCCCCAACGACCCGCTCGACATCATCGTGATGCCCGAGTTTCAGCGCGGGGTGTCCGTTGCGTACTGCGACTCACCCGGCCCGCTCGAAGTGGGACTCAGCACGTTCTACGCGGTCGCCCCGCTTCCCGCCGACTGGTCCGCCGCGCAGTGTGCGTCCTTCCTGCGCGAGTACAACATCCGCTCGATCCACAACCTGACCGTGCATGAAGCGATGCCGGGTCACTTCCTGCAACTGGCTCACGCCAACCGCAGCCCGAACCGGTTGCGGGCATTGCTCGGGTCGGGAACATTCGTCGAAGGCTGGGCATGCTACACCGAGCAAATGATGTCCGAAGAGGGCTTCCTCGCCGACCGCGATCCATTGATGAGGCTCATCACGCTGAAGTGGTATCTACGAACCATCGCCAATGCGATTCTCGACCAGTCCGTTCACGTCGATGGCATCCGCCGTGAGGACGCGATGAAACTGATGATGCACGACACCTTCCAAGAGGAACGCGAAGCGGCCGGGAAGTGGACTCGCGCTCAAGTCACTTCAGCACAACTCTCGACCTACTTCGTCGGCTATCAAGAACACCGCGACCTGCGCAAGGCGACCGAACAGCGTTGGGGAGCCTCCTTCACGCTGAAACGCTACCACGACGGCGCGGTCTCATTCGGCTCCGCCCCCGTTCGCTTCGTCAGGTCGTTACTGCTGGATGAGCCGATTCCGGAGTAGTACTCGACAGAACCGCCACACAAGTTCGCGCGGCTGTTCCCAATTTCAAAAGGGAGTACGACAAGCTCGCTTCAAATGCCTGTCCACCTGAAAACCGTCGAGAATTGATGCGGGACTGGTGCGGCGAAGCGTCGCCTGACTCACCCTGCTTTTTACGCAACTTCAGGCTGAACGGAGCCGCACACAAGTTCACCACATGGCTTGCAATGTGACACCTGCGTTGAGATAGTTTGGCCCCGACCTGCTGAATGAGCTGTCCTCATAGAGGGTGGTTTTCACGAAAAAGTGGTTGGGTTTAACGACGGGCTGTGGCGCAGCTTGGCTAGCGCGCTTGACTGGGGGTCAAGAGGTCGCAGGTTCAAATCCTGTCAGCCCGACATCGGAAGCCTCGCCAGCAAACACTGCTGGCGAGGCTTTTTTGCTTGAATCGTAGTGGTTTTCGTTCGTTGCTGTTCTCGCCACTCGTTCATCGCCATCGTCTGATGGCGACAAAAGCAAAAGATCCGAAACGACCCTGATTGCCGACATTGGGTGCAACAACTGGCCCAATGAAACTTTTCCCCGCTGCACCTGAGATACATGGCGAGTCGTCGGTTCCCGTCGCTCGCATGGAATTTCGTTCCGTCGATGGCGAGGCGTTGAGGTCGAGTGACGGCAGCGCGTTCAACGCCCAGCCACGTCGAACAGTTTCGGATCGGTCATGGCTCCGCTCAGTTTGAAGTTGCAAAGGATGTAGGGTGGGACCAGCGGCGCTTCGCCGCGATCAACTCTCAAAGATTCCTCGTTGTCGCTGTTCGCATCTCCCCGCCTGTTGAATGACATCGTTCGGGAGGGCGAGGCCCCGTCGAGCCGCGCATCACGTTGGAGCAGTGTTTGGAATCGTGCGGAGTGCAGTTGGCGATGGGTGGTAGACCTGTCGCTCCGCGACAGGAAGTGAGAGCGCACGAGTGGCGTTTGCCGTTCGTTCGAGGTGGCTCGACGGATTGATGTCCCCCTGTTGATCGCGCCTCCTGTCGCGGAGCGACAGGGCGACCTTGTCCGAGCAGGGCGTCAACGTGTTGTTCGTCGCGTTCGGCTTCCTCAAATGACGTTTCCGCCCAAAGTAGCCTTCATCGCTCCGCGTGAAGTCAGCCGAGTCACCAGCGACCCGGAGACGCGGGAAACAGCGTCATTCCGCGCTCGGCTCGCTTCACGCGGAGCGATGAAGGCTACTTTTGGCGGACGCAGCAAAGATGCGCAACTTCAAGACTCACGCAGCGGGTTGGTGTGGCTATTCGCTCACGCGCGGTGGGACTCCCAGCGACTTGCCGCCGTCGATGGCGATGCAGGTGCCCGTCACCATCGCAGCGGCATCACTGGCGAGATAGACGATGGCCTGAGCCACCTCGTCGGGCGAGATCATCCGGCCCGAGGCTTGGGCGAGCGGACTCGCGCCGATGAACTGGCGCTTGGTCGCTTCGACATCAGTGGCCTTCGCGAGGTCCGCATTCATCATTCCGGTCTCTTCGACGGGACCGGGGCAGACGGCGTTGATGCGGATGCCATCCTTCGAGTGACACAGCGCGAGGCTCTTCGTCAGGCCAACCAGCGCCAGCTTGCTGATCGAGTAGACCGGATCGTGAGCGCGCGGGAGCAGCCCCGCGTTGCTCGCCGTGTTGATGATCGAGCCGCCTCCCACACGACGCAGATGCGGGATCGCGAACTTGCAGCCGAAGAAGGCCGCCTTGAAATTCGTGTCCAGACACGCATCCCAATCGGCTTCGGAAACATCGTCGATCTGCTTGACCATCCCGATCCCGGCATTGTTGACGAGAATGTCGAGCCGCCCCGCCCGCTCGGCCGCCGAGTCAATCAGCGTTTGCAGGTCATTGAGCGACCGAACATCACAGCGGCGCGAGTCGATCCCAAGCCGAGCGAACTCGTCCCGGTTCCCATCGTGCAGCGTGATGTCGCCGACAAACACGCGGACGCCGAGCGCAGCCAGTCGCAATGCCGTTGCCCGGCCGATGCCACTTTCGCCACCGGTTACGACGGCAGCTCGGTCAGCCAACCTTGCACCGCTTGAGTTAGACATTTCTTATCCTGTCGAACCTGTTGTTAATACATCATTTTTTTTCGAGTTACACGACATGAAGCGATGCCAAGCGACGATACGAGGAACACGACATACGTTACCATCGCTGCATATTCCACGTTGAACCGGGCGTCAAACAAAGCATACAGACCTGCTCCGATGAGTCCGGCAAGAATGCCACCGCTCATTGATGGAATCAGAAGTTGCGCGGTGGCCTTCCCGTCGCGATGCCATGCTTTTACGAGGTGTACCCACGCCATCGCGATGGCTACCGTAATAATCGCCGCCATCAGATATGAGTCCATCACTCTGCTAAACACATTTGTGCTCACTATGTACTCCATAATTCACGAATGACCGAGCCTCAGCTCAAGACGATCCGAACACAAACTACGGATCAGATGATCCCGTGCAATGGCCCACCAGACGCGGCGAGTTGATCGACTCGACGAGTTACTGTCGGGTCTTCGATCAGTGGCGGAGCGTGGTGTGGTTTGATGCGGGCATCAATCACGAGCGGTCCTGTGCAGCCCCAGTGCTTCTGATCGGTGAAGGCTCCGACACCGTCGATGTCGGCGGCAGGGTTCGACCGCGTGAACGTCACCCACAGCCAGTTGTTGAGCGTCCGCGCGGCGAATTCACTGTCATCGACGACGACGATCAGGGGGAAGGGGTTGAGGGTCGAGGGTTGAGGGTTGAGGGACAAGCGTTCGCACAACGCGACCACGTCCGACTTCTGACTTCTGACTCCTGACTCCTGCCCCCTGTCTCCTGCCCCCTGCCCCTTCGCTTCCACCACGATCACACCCGGCAGCGCGACGCGCGGGTTGCGAAAGCCGTCGGGCAACGAAAGATCTCGCGGCAGTTCCGTCCCGAGTTCTCTTCGCTTCGACCCGGCGGCGGCGATCACGACCTTCGAGCCTTGGTTGAAGCCGCTCCCCGAGTAATCGAGCGTGTCGATCGTCGTGCGCGTTTGGAAATGGAGGTCGCTCCGCCAATCGACTCGTTCCAAGACGTGACGGAAGAACGCGGCGATGTCGTGGATGTCGAGATCGGGGTTGTCCTCACCCGCCACGATGAACAGGTATTTGGCGAGCGAGAGCTGTCCTTGCCCGAGGATCGCGTTCGCCGTCGTGAGTAACTCTTGCGGTGAGCGTGTTGCCGCGTAAGGGACGTACCGTTCACTGCCGATGGCGAGCAGCAGCGGGTGAACTCCCGAGGCATCGACCGCGTGGATCGACTTCACTCCCGCAATGACCGTCGGAATGATCGGCCCGGTGATCTCGTGAATGATCGCGCCGAACGACGTGTCTTCTTGCGGAGGCCGACCGACCACCGTGAACGGCCAGATCGCGTCGCGTCGGTGATAGACGTGATCGACCGTCATCACGGGGAACGGGTGCTGCAAACTGTAATAGCCGAGATGATCGCCGAACGGCCCTTCGAGTTTCGTGTCGCTCGGGTCGATGGTGCCGCTGATGCAGAAGTCGGCATCGGCATAGATCGGCAACCCGTAGGATGGACGCCCTCGTCCGTCCGTCTTCTCTTTCCTCACAACCATCCTCACCGCCCGCCGCCCCAACGCCGCCCCGAACAACAACTCCGACAACCCTTCCGGCAGAGGCATCACCGCCGCGAGCGTCATCGCCGGTGGACCACCGACAAAAATGTTGACTCTCAATTTCTCGCCGCGCTGAATCGCGGCGGCATGATGGACGCCGATGCTGCGATGAATCTGATAGTGCAGCCCGATCTCGCGGTTCGGCACGTAGTCGTTGCCGCTCAGTTGGACGCGGTACATGCCGAGGTTCGAGTTCTTGAAGCCCGGCTTGTCGGGATGCTCGGTGTAGACCTGCGGCAGCGTGATGAAGGCTCCGCCGTCATTGGGCCAACTCTTGAGCTGTGGCAACTGATCGAGCGTCGCCTCGCATTCAATGACCGGTCCCGACCGCACGCGCCGCGTCCACATCGACCAGAGCGTGCGCGGGACATCGAGGTATCGAAACGGTCGCTGCGCGAGTTGGCTCGGATCGATCTTCAGTTCCACCAGATGCCGCACCGCTTCGAGAGCATCTCGAAACATGAACCGCGTCCGGTCGAGCGTGCCGAACAGATTCGAGACCATCGGAAACCGACAGCCCTTCACGTTGGCAAACAACAGCGCCGGTCCGCCAGCCGCATAGACTCGCCGTTGAATCTCGGCGGCCTCGAGGCACGGATCAATCTCCGCGTCGATGCGGATGAGTTGTCGGTGTCGCTCCAAATCAGCGACACATTCTTGCAGGCTGCGGTAACCCATGATGGTATTTTCGATTGCCGATTTTTGATTGTCGATTGAAGACCAAGAGGCATGGGAACCGAACGTCATCGTTGGGGTTGTCGAATCGCGTGGACTCGCATGATTCGAGGCCGGCGACACGGGACACAGTCACTCGGCCCCAATCGAAAATCGTCGATCGAAAATCGAAAATGCCGTCAATCCACCGGCGGCTGCCAGTCGCCCCAGTGCGAGAGGTAGTGAGCGTAGACCGGCAGGGCGGTGCTTTGCTCTTCGAGCCACTGCTTGGTGGAGGCGACCAGTTCTCGTTCCGCATCGAGCGTCAGTTTGCCGAGCAGGACTCGCGTTCGCAGGAACACGAAGTAAGTGTCGAGGACGTCGCAGCGGCAGTAGTCGTTGATCTCGGTGGACTCGCCCCGATCGAACATCCCCTGCACTTGGGAGCCATCGACACCCACCTTGCCCGGCTTGCCGATCAGATTGGCCAGCAGGTTGAGGCCACCGCTGAGCCTGGCCGCTCCGAAATTGGAGAGGAGGTCGAACAGATCGAGATGCGTCTCGATGTTGTAGCGGTTGCGAGCCTGCTCAAAACTGCGAGCTTCAACGTTGAACCACGCCGGGACGGGATAGCCGTAGCGGTACGCGGCCAGTTCGAGAACAGGGAGGTCGTAGCCGCGTCCATTGAAGCTGACGAGTGTCGGTCGGCCGTAATGATTCCAGCCCTGCCAGAAGTGCCGTGCGATGACGTGCGGTCGGAACTGCGGGGCGTCGAGGACCGACAGATCGAGCAACCGGTACTCGGCATCGACCTTCGCGACGGCGACCGAGATCGGGAGCATGAACGTCACCGGCAACACGTCGCGCCCGGACTCAGCCAGTAGCTGGGCACGGTAGCGTGCGATCGCCTCGGGACCGGAAAGCCCTTCGCCCGGATATCGAATCTTCGACACGAGGTCTCCGTCAGCGATGGCCTCAATGTCGAAGATGAGGTACTCAACGTGTGGCTTACGATCGGCAGTGGTCATGCGTTTTTTCCGCGAACGGGACGAGCGGCTTGGGAAGCGGAGCGGTCTCCGCGTACCATAGCCCGCCCGCGCGAGACCGCAAACGCAGTACGACCGACTTCTGCGGTCTCAACAGCAACCCGCAGCGTGAGCGAGGGCGATCACGCGCCGAACCTCCCGACGCCCTCGCTCACGCTGCGGGTTGCTGTTGGTTGTTTTTTTCGAGTCACCCTCAGGCGTCTCACTTCACGTTGCCTCACTCACCAAGGACCAACCCGTGACATCTGCTTCTTCCCGTCCGATGACGCTCGACCAGTTCCTCAAGTTCGTCGGAGTCGTCGGCAGTGGTGGCCAAGCCAAGCTGGCGATTCAAGACGGCTACGTCATGGTCAATGGCGAGTTGGAAACGCGCCGCGGTCGCAAGCTGGCTCCCGGTGATGTGATCCTCGTCGATCAGAAGCATGAGTTCGTGGTGCCCGCGGGTGAGGCGGCTGAGTAGCTGGTAAGCGAACTCGCGGCGTGAATTTTGAGATGGTGCCGTTCGAGAGCGGCGAAACGGCGGCAGAAATTAGCGTCCCTCAGTCTGCCGCCGCTTCGCGACTCAACGCTTTCTTTCGTTGCCAGCCCAGGCGTTGCCCTCGGCTATTCGCTGGCACTGCTTCGCAGCTCCAAGCTCGTAATTTCAAGCAGTGTCAGCGAGGCAATCCCGCGCTGAACATGGCGACATCCTGGCTCACGCTGCGGGTTGGTGTGGAATCCCGTCTTACGGCAGCGTGCGTCGTAGCACTTCGGCTTCCAAGCGTTCGGCCGTTTGTTCGAGCCATTTCTGGTGGATGCGGAGCGAGAGCAGATTGCGGACGCGCGGGAGCAGGTCGAGGGCGTTGATCGGCTTGGACAGGAAGTCGTTCGCACCGAGTTCCAAGGCTTGGTATTTGATTTCGTCTTCGAAGTGAGCCGTCAGGATGATGACCGGCACATGGGCTGTAGACGGGATGGCACGCAGAATTTTCAGCAGGTCGAGGCCACTGAGTTGGGGCATCATCACGTCGAGCAGGACCAAGTCGGGCGGGTCCTGGCGGACGATCGAGACGACTTCGGTGGGGGCTGTCGAACTGGTGATGTTTTTGAAGCCCCACGAATTGAGGTACTTGCGGGCGACCCGGATGTTCAGGTCTTCATCATCAATGATGAGGATGCGGCCCTGATCGAGATGCTCGGGGGGCAGTCTCCAAGCGTCGGCGGCGGTTCGCGAGGACGCGAATACCGGAGCGTTCGGGTGCAGCAATGACTGCAAAATTGGGCGTTCGGGCTGACAGGTGGCAGTGGTCATGGGAGCGTGTTCCGAAATTGCGAGCGATGTTCGAGTCAGTCGCATCGTGCGGGAAGCCGTTCAGCCGGCGAGGGCGGGGACGAGGAGAGGGGCTTCGACCCGCTCGGCATAGTTTTGAATGGTCAACAGCAGGCGATCGATGTCGGTCCAAGTGCTCGATTGGATGGCCAGGCAGATTTGGGCGGCTGGACTCGTGAAGCACGCGAACCCGGCGGTTCCGGCGGCCCCCTTGATCCAGTGCGCGGCCGTGAGTGCTTCCACCGGATCGCGTTCTTGAACGGCGTCTGCCAATCGGGCGACCTCCCGCTGCAAGACGGGAATGAAATCGATGACGATCTCCGCGAACTCGGGATCATCGACGGGCAGACTCGACAGGATCGGCATGGCCTCCAGCAACGGGGCCCTCGCCGTCGTGGTTGCGACAGTGGAAAGCGGCAACTGAGCTTGGACCTGTTCCATACGGGCGAGCAATTCCTCGGCACTGACCGGCTTGGTGAGATAGTCGGAACACCCCGCTTCCAAACATTGCTCCCGGTCCCCCTGCATGGCATGTGCGGTGAGCGCGATGATCGGCGTGGTCAGCCCCGCTTCGCGCATCTTTCCAGCAGCCGTGTATCCGTCCATGATCGGCATCTGCATGTCGAGCAGGATGACATCGAAGGTCTCATCGCCGAGTGCCGCGACGCACGCTTGTTGCCCGTCGCACGCCTCGACCAGCTTCGCCCCGGCACGCTTCAAAATCAGTGAGATGAGTTTGCGGTTGGAGTCGCCGTCATCGACCAGCAGGACTCGCAGTCCGGTGAGCAGCGGGACATCGGCCGAAGGTCGGCCGCGTTGCTTGCGTGAGGGAATCACATCGCCCACCGCGCTCAATGAGACGAAGCGCGTGTTGGCGATATCGCCCGTCGCGACGGACAACCGGAAGTCGCTGCCGGCACCGGGTGAGCTTTCGACGGTCAGGTCTCCGCCCATGAGTCGCGCCAATCTGCGACTGATCGACAGGCCGAGTCCCGTGCCACCAAACCGTCGCGTGACCGAGGTGTCGGCCTGCATGAACGGTTCAAAAATCTGGTTCTGCTTGTCGGACGGAATGCCGACGCCGGTGTCGATCACGTCGATGACGAGCTGTGCGGGGAGCGATTTCCGTTCGACCCGGGCGATCATCCGCACGCCACCCGCCAGTGTGAACTTCTTGGCGTTGCCCAGCAGGTTGATGAGAATCTGCCGCAGTCGCGCGCCGTCCGTTTCGATCATCTCGGGGACTTGGCCTTCCCAGTTGTAGTCGAGGCTGAGGTTCTTCTCACGGAATGGAACACGCATCAGCGAGACGACTTCCGACAAGACACGATGCGGTGAGTCGGACTGAAGTTCGAGTTCGATGTGGCCGGATTCGATCTTCGACAGATCGAGGATGTCGTTGATGACCGTCATCAGGTGACGACCGCTCGACACGACGGTCCCGAGCATCTCATCGCGCTCTTCTTCCGAGTCGCTCCATCCGCGGCGCAGCAAGTCGGCATAGCCCATGATGGCGTTGAGTGGCGTCCGAATTTCGTGACTCATGTTGGCCAGGAAGTCGCTCTTGGCGACCGACGCGGCGAGAGCCTCTTTGGTCTTTCGTTCGAGTTCCGCCGTCCGTTCGCGCACGAGTTCGGTGAGGTTTTCGCGGTGCCGTGTCAGTTCGCTGTCGCGACCTTCGATGGCGGTGAGCATCGTGTTGAACTCACTGACCAGTTCGCCGAGTTCATCGTTCGAGAGCTTCTTCGCCCGCAGCGAATAGTCGCCGCTTTGGACGACGCGGTGAGCCGTCTCGACCAGTTGCAAGATCGGTTGTGAGATCGCGCGTTGCAGCCACGCGGCCAGCCCGATCGAGAGCAACACGCTGACACACAACACCAACATCGCCAGCCACAACTGATCGTGCAGTCGCGTCCAGAGTTTTTGCAGATCGACTCGCAGGTAGAGCGTTCCGACGGGCTTATGATCGCGTTGAACATGTCGCAGGAGATGCAAGTAGCCGTCGCTGCCAAACGTGCCGTTGAGGTGCCGGACTTGATCGAGTGTCGGTGTGTCTTGGCCGTCGCGGAGAAACGATGCGAACACCGCGTGCTTCGCGTCGTACAGACAGGCGAGCGAGACTTGCGTGTCGAAATGGAGTGACGACAACACCGACTTGGCATCTTCGGCGTCCGAGAACTCCAGCGACGCGAGGCAGTTCTGTCCGAAGACATCCGCCGTGGTCGAGTAGTTCTCGACCATGACGGTCTTGGTCGTGCGATGGTCGATCACGGTGAACGCAATGACTGTCCCCAGCAACGCCAACAGACTGGTGACGACCGCCAACATGACCAACTTGCGGCTGATCGAGAGATCTCGAAATGACTTCACGCGCCCACTCCCGCTGACTGATGGTCTCGCTGCCATGCGGCTGGTCGTGTCCCGACCAAGCCTCACCAACGAGAGTCCGACTTCTGAATACACCTCCTTCTCTTTATGTCAGGATGCCGAAACGAAACGGCGTTTTTTTGGAAACGTCACGCAGCGCTCCATGTCCGACGGCGCGATGTTTCGGGCTGTGCCGATTGTTTCGATTGAGGACAGTGGCAGGATGCGACGGCTTTAGGTGACCAGCGAGCAGTTTGAGAACATCACGCCATCCTCGTCCGAAGTCCGGCATTGCCATCCGAAGGATCGGGATGGAATTAGGGAGAGCTAGTCCTAACAGCCTGTTGAAGAACGTAACTTGGACGCCCTCGTCCGAGCGATTTCTCGTTGAAAACGGACGGACGAGGGCGTCCATCCTACGAGGGAGAATGGTAGTCGTTGCTCGCCTCATTCGCCGTCGGCGTTGATCGCGAGCCGGAGCAGCTTGGCGTTGATGACGAGGCTGGAATCTTTGGCGGCGGCCTGTTTGATCTCGAGCTTCACCGTCTTGCCGACGCGGACGAAGTTGATCGTCGCGCCGCGCTTCAGTCCCTCGGGGACTTCACTCACGATGAGGACCGGCTTTTTGGCGGTGAGCTTGACGAGGCTCGACAGCAGGTCGGGTTCACTCGTTTCCGTGCCGGTCACGAAGACCATGTCGCACGGCTGGTACTTCTCGATCGCAGCGAACTCCCGCAGCACGATCTTTCGATTGGCGACCGGTTGGCCATTCAGTTCGCGGAGCGTGGCGATCGCCTCGGGCAGCTTCAACGCCGGCCCAAGCACGCCGACGGTGAAGGCATTCGGTGCGACTTGATTGGGCCAGCGGACGTAATTGCAAAAGTTGTAGAGGTAGCCAACCTTCACAGCGTATTCGTCTTCCTCCTCCTGCGCGAACGAACGCCCGGTCGCCGCGAGGACGATCGAACTGACGGTCGCGATGTGGAAGTCTCGCCTGTTCACCGGTCGTGGCCGTTCAAAAAGGAGGTCATTGCGAATACCAACCCGAAGCGTGAGCGAGGGCGTGAGCGAGGGCGTGAGCGAGGGCGTGAGTCTGAAGAGCGTGGTCCTGAGATCGGGCGTTTATCGAGCAAGCCCACCGGGCTTGCCCCGGTGGATCCAGGTCTTTGCACTACTTGTTTGTCTTCACGTAGGTCCGTTTTCTCTCACGTCAACCAATGACGCGAGTAGTGCAAAAACCCGCGAGCCACCGGGGCAAGCCCGGTGGGGTCGCTGGCTTCACGGCTAATACGTGAACTCACTCCCCAGAAAGAAGCCGATCCCCGGTTCGCGAACGAACGTGGGGCCGTTCGGTCCCACGATCACCAGCGAGCCGTGTTGCGTGTAACTGTGATTGAACATGTTTTCGACGGAGGCGGTCAGTCGCCACCACTCGCGTGGTCGGTAGTAACTGCGGAGCGAGCAGACGGCGAAGCTGTCCGTGGGAAGTTCCGCCAACGTGCGGGCGACGCGCGATTGCTCACCGACGATGCGTGTCACGAACTCGCAGCTCCACTTGTCTGCCGCTGGCTCGAAGACGCGGGCGCGCAGCGTGCCACTCAGCGGATAGATGTTCGGGAGCGGATCACTGCCGCCGAGCTTCTCGAAGTGGCCTGTCGAAGGAGTATCGAGGATGAAGACCTCGGGCGAATGATTGGTCCCCTGCACGTATGAGGTCGAGGCCCCGAGTGACAGCCACGGCTGAACGCGGTACTCGCTGAAGCAGTCGAGTCCCCACAGCGTCGCCCAGTCGATGTTGCCGTAGGCATAGCCGGCCGAGGTGTTGTCGGCGTTGGGAGTTCCATTGGTGACATCACCGCGCGAGGGGAAGCTGGAAAAATCTCGCCCCAAGACGTTGAAGTCGGTTCCCGGTGAAACTCCCACCGTGCTGGCCGCGACCGGCAGGATGTAGTTGTGTATCAGCGAGTGATAGCCGCGCAGGCCGAAGGACGAAGGACCGTTCTTGTAGTTCGCGCCGAGATCGAGTTGGAAATTCTGTTCGGGGGCGAGGTCCGAATTGCCATCGACGAAGCTGTTGCCGAAACGCATGAGCGGGACATACGGCTCGTCGCTGTACAACTCGGAGGGTGTCGCGTTGCGCATCGCGAAGGCGGCTCCGGAATTGACCGTCCAGTTCTCAGTCACCTCGGAGCGTTGAGTGATGTAGCCCATCCCCAAGCCGTTTTTGTTCTTCTCGGTCCCCGCGATGTAGTACAGCCGCGCGGGGTCGATGATCGTCGTGATGACCGGATCGTTCGCCTCGACTTGGTTCCAGACGTAATCGAACCGACCGCCGACCGTCACCGTCGTCCCGTCACTGACGGGGATCATCACGTTGGTGAACAGGCCGACATCGTTCTGGCTCGACTCAGGAATGCCGAACAGATTGCCGCCGTACATCAGCAGCCCGTCTGCTCGAAAGTTGCTCTCGGAGTACCGCGTGGTCGAGCGCCGCCAGTCGGCTCCGATCGTCCATTGAGGCTGGTCCGCATCGCCAAACGTCGCGTGAGTCCTCGTCCCCATCGAGGCCGAACGACCGGCGCTGACCGTGTTGACCGGCAAATCGACCGGTTCCGTCACCGTGATGAAGTCGTGATAGAACGAAGTCTGCTTCGCGGCGCGAAACGTGTCTCCCTGATAGCCCGTCTCGTGGAACCAGCCTTGCACCGCGAATTGTTCCGGCCCCGCTCGGTCCTCCTGCACGACGTACTTGACGTTGAACTGGTTGTTCACCGAGTTGTTGATGTCGTAGACGACGCCGGGGAGTTCGAGGTTGTTGATCTCGGTGCGCAGGTAGTTGAGGTCAAGTCGCGCGTCGCCGCGCAGATCGCGACTGAGAGCGACGAGCGAGTCCTGCTTGTTGTAGCTCGACGGGATGAGGGTGCCGTTGCTGCCTCCCGTGCGGTAGTCGTTGCCCGCCCGCACGCCATAGCTGACGTACGCGCTGTAGTCCGAGCCGCCGCCCCACGCATTACCGCGCGTGTAGAGTGCCCCACCGTTCGTGCCGTAGCTCATCGTCCCCGAGGCATGACCCTGAAAGCCATCGTCGTAGCGTTGCCCTTGATGCAGATCGGCGACCAAGAACGCGAAGCCCGGTCCGTACAGCGACGAGTAGGGGCCGTCGATCACCGTGATGTCCTGCACGATTCCCGGATCGACCTGACTGAACAGCGAGTCGATATCGACGCGCGTTTTCAACTGGTTCATCCCGTTCGCGACGGCGACCGTCTGCTGCGAGTTGTAGCCGCGCACCAACGCATCCATGTTGATGGCCGAGGTCCGGCGGACGTTCACGCTCCCCGACTTCTCCAGCAACTCGCCCGTCGTCGCCGCATTGCGGTTGGACGAGTCTTCGGTCGAGACATAGCTCGACGGCACGTCCTTACTCCGCGCGGGTGCCGACGGTTTGACGGGGATGTCTCCCAGCTTGTCGAGATCGACGTTAAACAACGCCTTGGGCGCGCGGCCTGGCGGCTTCGGTGGTCCGTCTGCGACATCTGCTGGCGATGCCTGGTCGCTGAGAGGCGGTGTGCCAGCAGAATCCTCTTCGGCCGCAGTCAGACGCAACGTTGAGAACCCCGAGGAGTCCTCGTCTTCATCTCCTACCGAGTCCGTCCACGCGACCGAGGGCTTCGGCTGCGGTTTCGTTTTGGAGTTCGCTCGTCGCGGGACGCTGCGGGACGGCGGGGGATCACTGCGTTCGACCCGCTCCCGATCCGGTCGTTCCTCAGCATGAACCTTCGGAGCGACGGGGCCGAGAGCCAAGACAAGCGATGCCAGTAACGCGATCGGAAAGAGTTGACTGCCCAACACCAACCCGAAGTGTGAACGAGGGCGTCGATCGACTTCACCCCTCGTTCACACTTCGGGTTGGTGTGTACGGGACACTCGCGGTTTCCGTCTGGTCGCCAAGGGTCGCAACCCGACGGACACGAACGCTCGATCCGTTGTCTTTCGTCAGCAACGTCGGCGGCTTCTCGATCTGTCGAGATGCAGTGTGCGGCATGTTCGGCGTCCTATCCGGCCAATGCGTGATCGCATTTTGGACGGTCCGTGTCCTGCATGAGGAGCAGCATTTTCTGCGGGTCGCGCTGATCTAGGTCGAGCGCGGCACCTCCGTGGGAGTGGATCGTCCAGACCTCAGTACGCCTCGTCTGAATTCCAAACGGTCTGGCTCCAAAGGGACTTCAACACCCTTTCGTCACCGCACATTCGACATGTCGCGACGATCACGCACGACCGCGTGAATCAGTTCATTCGGCACAAGTGGAAGCGGACACGAAGCTCGCACGTTCGATGGCCCTGTCTTTTATTCCTCACGCGGTGAAACGACACGGCCTCAATCTCGGCTGCGCGAATGGAAGACCGCTGGGGCGAGAAACCCTCAGACTCTCACCAATCGGCACAATCAAACCTGTTCGCTGCGGTCGGTTGAGAAACGCCCCCTATTAGGGGAACATGCGGCCCGATTTGATCTCTCCCAAACCGCACCGCCTCTCCCGCCGTGGACACCTCGCACATGCTTCTCGAACGACTCAGCAAGACTTGGTTCAACATCGTTCATGGTGGCAACATCGTTTACAACCAGTGCTGGGAAGACCCGCGCCTGGATCGAGTGGCCTTGGAGCTGACGCCACAAGACCGCGTGGTCGTCATCACGTCGGCGGGCTGCAACGCGATTGATTACGCTCTGGCGGGAGCCGGTCACGTGCATGCGGTCGATATGAACCCCAAGCAGAACGCGCTGCTGGACCTCAAGCTGGTCGGAGCCAAGCAGCTCGACTATGCGACGTTCTGGAAGCTGTTCGGTGAGGGCTGTCTGCCCGAATGGAAGGACGTTTATCCGCAGGCTCTGCGCCCGCATCTCAATGCCGACGCACAGGCCTTCTGGGATCGCAAAGGCCACAAGCTGTTCCGCGAAGGGCGACGCAAGTCGTTCTACTTCCGGACGACCAGCGGGACGTTTGCATGGTTCGTCAACTACTACATCAACCGCGTCGCCAAGATGCGCGACGCCGTCGATGCGTTGCTCGCGGCGGATAGTGTTGAGCAGCAGAAGAGTCTGTTCGAGCAGTACGACCTCGCCAAGAAGCTGTGGCGACCGATGATCAAGTTCGCGATGAAGCGTGACGTGACGCTCTCGCTGCTCGGTGTCCCGCGTGCCCAGCGGCATCAGATCGACACGGGCTATCCCGGCGGCATCCTGCAGTTCGTGGTCGATCGCGTCGAGGCGGTCTTCACCAAGATTCCGCTCAAGGACAACTACGCCTGGCGCGTCTACATGACCGGCCAGTACTCGCCCGAAGCGTGTCCTGAATACCTCAAGCCCGACAACTTTGAACGGCTGAAGAACGGCGTCGCCGATCATGTCTCGTCGCACACGAACACGGTGCAGGGCTTCGTCGAATCGTCCCCCGAACCGATCTCGCGGTACGTGCTGCTTGACCACATGGACTGGCTCTCGAAAGACCCGGCGAAAAAAATCCTGACCGCCGAATGGCAGGCCACGATCGACAAGGCCACTCCCAACGCGCGAGTCCTCTGGCGCAGCGCGGGTCTCGACGGCACCTTCATCAACCCGATCGAAGTCACGGTCAACGGCCAGAAGAAAAAGCTCGGCGACATCCTCCACTACAACCAACCACTGGCGGATGAGCTTCACGTGAAAGACCGCGTCCATACCTATGGCAGCTTCTGCATTGCGGATATCAGGAAATAGCGTCGCTGGCGGAGAAGTGTTTTTTTCGGCATCCGTCTTGCGGTCAACTCCTGTTGCTTTTGAGCAACGGGCTTGAGCGTCTTAGTCCCTCAGAAAAACAGCGTTTTTTTGAAGTGCGATGTTCGTTGATCGTTGTTTGTTCCGGCTGATGGCCAAGTTGCGCGCAGATCGGCCACAACATTGAGCATTCGCTGGTCGTCGCCCTGCGTTAATTCCATCTGCTGTACTGAAGAGGTTGAAGATCGTGAATGACATGAAACTCTCCCTCGGGTTTGAGGTGGATGGGGACTCGGAATCGCGGGAGGCGGTGACTCGGCGAGTGAGGGAGCGGAAGGAGTTGTTGGGGTACATCAACCTCAAGCTAGCGGCCAATGGTTTGCCGGTGGCTCATGCGGCGGGAGGGACCGAGCTGGTTCAGCTTGCCTCGGGGCTGATGACCAATTTTCGCGAGAAGACTCGGCTGCTCTACAACCACCGCTGTGCGGTCGATGCGCGGATTGAAGCGTTTTTGAATCGGCACTTCGCCCATGAGTTGGCTGCTTCCTCTGGCTCTCAACCCTCAACCCTCAACTCTCAGCCCCTCCGCGTTCCCGGCCGGGCGCTCGTTCTCGACCGGCATGGGCTGGCTCGTGAGATGTCGCTGCCTGCGGATGGAGATGAGTTTGAGAGTGAGTTGCTTCACTCTTACCGATTGAGAAACGGAGTCCTTCACAACCCGAGGTCCGATCGTCGGACGACCGTTGGGACCTTCCATGTCGCTGAGGGGGGCTTGCCCATCGCGGCGGATAAGCGTGCCGTGCCGAAGGCCGTTTATGTGGAACTCTTCAAGCACGCGATGCAGCCGCCGCGTGAGTTGCTGAAGCTGCCGTTCACCTCCAATCAGACCGAGCAGGCTCATTACTGGGTCTCGCTGTTGTTGAGGCCGCTTGTCTGTCCCGAAGTGCCCGGCTACTGCAACCGGCAGACGATGGAAGTTCGCTTCTTCGCGCCGGGGTCTCTGGTCAGCAACCTGGACTTCGTCGAGTCGATCTTCGGTAACGCGGGCGATCCGTTCGTTCCGGCCAACGACTCGGCGCTCGATGTCGAACACTGGTCGGGTCACACCGGCTGCGTGATCCTCGCGCCGCACCTCACGTCGGTCACCAAGAAGCAGCTTGGGCTGCCTCGGTACGAAGACGCGACCGAACGACAGCGGCGTGACTCGATGTGCTGGAAGTCCGAGGATGAACTCTACAACGACGGCGAAGCCTTCAAGCTAACGTGCCGCACCGAGGAAGGGGTCATCGTCACGATCATCGCCGACAACTACTTCGGCTACTGCAAGAAAGAGGTCAAGACGCAGATCAGTTACGCCGCCAATCTGATGGGGGGCGTTGAAGAGGAACATTCCGGCGGGGCACTCGTCTTCCAAAGTTGGAGTCTCGGCGAAGAGCTTCAAGTCAACAGCCGCCGCTACAACGGACGGACGTTTGAAGACGTGGTGCGAGACTACGGAGACCTGATCCACGTGAAGTCCGACGGCTACGGGATCGACCGCCGTTACCCGAACTTGATCTACATCCCCGAGGACGCCCTCGCGCATCTCCGTCTGCAAACGATCTCCTGGAAACGGGGCGACAAGACACTCAGCATCCCGCTCCTCCCCGACCGCATCTACATGGCTCCGTCGGGTTACAAGCTGAGGATGGAGAAGCATCCATCGGCTCCGTCGTGGCGGCTGATCGGCACGGCGGCGGAAGGGGTTTTCTGTCACAAGCCCTGCACCGTCAGCGGCGGCGGCAAGAGCGAGATTAGCAAGTCGCTCATCGATTACATGCAGTACGGCTCCGTCTTCGTCGCCGACATCGAGAAGGACCTCGATCAGATCGCGGCGATCTTCGCAAAGGACGTGTCGCAGCGTTGGTCTCCGGAATTGGCGGCTCAACAGAACTACGGCGTCTATCCGAGCCGACCGATCCTCAGCCCGCTTCGTTCACTCGGGAGCGTCATCAAGCTCCTCACACCGTCGGACGACTACACGGCCGATTACAACTCATGGCTGAAGGCGATCCCACCGCATATCTACGCGATCGTTTTCGCGATCAAACGCTTCTACGACCCCGAGTGGACCGACAACTGGCGGCGTCACTTCAGCGTGGATTTCGTGAACGGCAGTCCCGGTCACGAATTGAAGCTCGACGACCGCCGCATCGTCGGGACGTACCTGCGCGTCGGCCTGACGGGCGAACACGGCTGGCGCACGTTCAAGGTTCGACAAGACTTCGCCGCCGCGTCCAAGGTCCAAACCGAAGACGACATTAGCGCGAGCGTCGTCGTCCCCGGACGCTGCCTGAACTACATGGCCACGTCGAGCAAGCCCGACGACGATTGGAAGGCCGACGCGCCGACACCCCACCGGGCTTGCCCCGGTGGAAGTCAGGTCTCTGCACTACTCGCGCCGGATGGGACTTGTGTGGAGAGTGTTTCGGGGGCGGATCGAGTTCAGGGGCAAGTAGTGCAAAGACCTGATTCCACCGGGGCAAGCCCGGTGGGGTTGGAGCTGTGTGAGACCAGCTTCAAATTCACCGAGAACTGCGAATACCGCCTCTTCCAGCGGCCCGATGACGCCATTCATCGCGGGTTCGACAAGCAGGCGGAAGCAGACCTCGCGCGACGCGATGTGAACTTCATCTCGAACTTCGAGCCGCTCACGCACAAAGAGGTCGATGAGATGATGACGAAGGTCGTCGACTTCGATGCCTTCACGCCGCCGATGAAGAAGCTGCTGAGGTCCGTGCGGAACGGCGATGTCCATTACATCGTTTGCTCGGACAACCCACGTCGCGTAGGTGGCGTGCCGTCCAAGAACCCCCGTTACCTGCAAGACCGCCCCGACATCGTGAGGCCGATGGACCGCTACGTCGCCGAAATGGGAACGCGCTTGTGGCGCAAGGTTCCCACCGATCAGCCCGTTCATTTGCCGGTCAACGCGATCCTGTCGGGCCGCCGCAACAATCCGCCCGAAGCCGCGAAGGGGATCCGCAGCCTCGCCGTCTACAGTCCGATTCATTATCAGGAATTGCCCGAGCTGTTCATGGACTACGTCTGCTCGCTGACGGGCAAGAGTCCCTCAACGACCGGCGCGGGGAGCGAAGGGGCGCTGACGAAAGGTCCGTTCAATGCCCTCTGCACGACGGCCGATCTGAACGCAGCCCTCGTCTCGATGATCCTGACCGGCCTGCACGGCTTCTCGTCGGCGGCAGGACATGTCGGCCCGAACGCCCGCTTCGACCACGACATCAGCCTGCTGGTGCCGGAAGTCTGGAGCCGCATGTCGCCCGACGAGCGCGATCCCGCGTACCTCATCAAGGAACGACTGCTCGAACCGGTGCAGGACTTCACTCACAACGGAGAACTCATCCCCGCAAGCCGCCTCGGCTACCGCATCACCGACCGCTTCACCCGCCGCTTCTTCGGTCGCATCTTCGACAACCCGGACAAGGTTTTTGATAGGTCGATTCTTCAGCCAGAGACTCAAGACGTGAACTCGTTCGCGGACGGAGTGCAGTACATCGTCGAAGCCCAACAGCGCGTCGCCCGCCAGTACTTTGAAGACGGCTCGATCGAACATGCCTGCCCGCCGCTCAAAGCCCTGCTGACGATCATGGCTCACGGTGCCTGGGACGGAAAAACCGAACGCGATCCTGCCGTCCGAGCGATGTTCACCAAAGAGGCTCTCCTCACGAGCGACTGGTACCGAACCAGACTGACCGCCAAACAACAACGAGACATCGCCCACTGGCAACGCCGCACCGAGACCCTCGCCCTGTACGAGAAGGACCGCGAAGAATCCGACCCCGCGTTCCTCGAATCGATCCGCGAGCGGCAACAGTTCGTAAACGCGCAACTCGCGCGAGTCACCCGCGCCGAGTACGTCGATGAACTCGTCGGGACAATCGGTGTCGATCCCGCGTTGTCCGCAAATTGATTCGAGAAGGAACGCTCCATGACCCAACGCCGTTTGGGATTTCTGTAGCAGAATTCGTGAGAATTCTGACGACTCGACGGCTCTTCAGAAGTCTTACGACTTCTGCTACGTGCGATTGGCCTTTTTTACCAGAACCGAAATCCTGAACGGCGTTGACCATGACCCCCACCGAACTGCGTGCGAAGCAAGCTCCGTTTAAGAACAAGTACAAGGATGATCCGGCTTCGGGGCTGGTGACGATGCGCGCGGTGGCGACGTTGCAGATCGAGACGGTGTCGTGCCGCTTGACGTTCGACGTGGCACCGGAGAACGCGGGGCTGCATCCGTTATCCGGTGGCGACGGAACGTATGCCTGTTCGGCCGAGATGCTGCTGCAGGCGCTGGTCGGTTGTGCGGGAGTCACCTTCGGAGCCGTGGCCACTTCGATGGAGGTGCCCGTGCGCGGTGGGACGATCACTGCCGAGGGGGACGTTGATTTTCGGGGGACGCTCGGCGTGGATCGCAGCGTGCCGATCGGGTTCCAAGCGATCCGAATGAAGTTCGACATCGACACCGACGCGCCGCCTGAGAAGCTCGCGAAGATGATCGAACTGACCGAGCGCTACTGCGTCGTGTACCAGACGCTGAAGAACTCGCCGAAGCTGGCGAGCGAGTTGGTGGCCGAGTAGTTCATACTCCCCAAGTGCGGAGACGCGAGAGAAGAACCCCTCACCCTAGTCCTCTCCCCGCAAAGCCGGAGCGAGGGGACCAGAGGCAGGCTGCCAACTGGAGGGAACCGGTTCGTCGCGGTAGCCTGCTCGCCACAGGTTCTGTCCCCGTTCGTCTTGTACAAGGAGACTCTGTCATGGCCACTGCAACCGTTGCTGCTCCCAAGATTCGTCAGACCAACATGTTCATCGGTGGCCAGTGGCAGGAGTCGCGCGGGGGGAAGCGGTTCCCAACGCTCAACCCGGTGAATGAGACCGTGATCGCCGAGATCGCGCAGGGAAACGAAGCCGATGTCGATGCAGCGGTCAAAGCGGCGCGGGCGGCGTTTGAAACCGGCCTGTGGTCGAAGATGGATGCGCGCGATCGTGGTCGGTTGATGAACAAGCTGGCCGATTTGATGGAGGCCAATCTCGAAGAGCTGGCCGCGCTCGAGTCGCTCGACAACGGCAAGCCGATCCGCGACGCACGGGCTGCGGACTTGCCGCTGGCGATTGATTGTCTCCGCTACTACGCCGGATGGGCCGACAAGCTGACGGGCGACGTGATCCCGATCCGCGGCAATTATTTTTGTTACACGCGGCGCGAGCCGGTTGGAGTCGTCGGCCAGATCATTCCGTGGAACTTCCCGATTCTGATGGCCGCTTGGAAATGGGGACCGGCTCTCGCATCGGGCTGCACGATCGTGATGAAGCCTGCCGAGCAAACTCCGCTCACGTGCCTGCGTCTGGCGGAACTGGCTCAAGAGGCGGGCTTCCCGGACGGCGTCATCAACGTCGTGACGGGCTATGGCGAAACGGGAGCCGCCATGGTGCGTCATCCCGGCATCGACAAGATCGCCTTCACCGGTCACTACGAGACCGCTCAGAAAATCATGGTCGATGCGGCGAAGACTCTGAAGCGGCTGACGTTCGAGCTGGGAGGGAAAAGCCCCAACATCGTCTTCGCCGACGCGGACCTCGACGCCGCCGTGGCGGGAGCCGAGTTCGGTCTCTTCTTCAACCAAGGCCAGTGCTGCTGTGCGGGATCGCGATTGTTTGTCGAGCAGTCGATTCACGACGAGTTCGTCTCGAAGGTCGTGGATCGCGCGAAGACGAGGCAACTGGGTGACTCGCTCGATCCGAACACGACTCAGGGACCGCAGGTCGATGCCGATCAGTTCAACAAGATTCTGAGCTACATCGACAAGGGCAAGACCGAAGGGGCGAAGTGCCTGACCGGCGGCAGTCGCTTCGGCAACAAGGGCTACTTCATCGAGCCAACGATCTTCACCGAAGTCAACGATGAGATGTCGATCGCTCGTGACGAAATCTTCGGCCCGGTGATGAGCATCCTCCCGTTCAAGAACACGGACGACATCATCGCTCGCGCGAACAACACTTATTACGGCCTCGCCGCCGCCGTCTGGACGCGCGATGTCCAGAAGGCTCACCGCGTCGCTGCCAGCATCCGCGCGGGGACGATCTGGGTGAACTGTTACGACGTATTCGACGCCGCCGCTCCATTCGGCGGCTTCAAAATGAGCGGCTCCGGCCGAGAACTCGGCGAAGCGGCGCTGGCCAACTACACGGAACTCAAAACCGTGACCATGAGCCTTGGGTAACAGTCGATCACCTCCTCTACTGTAGTCCCGTCGCTCCGCCGACGGGACGAGCACCGATTGGAAACGCATTCACGGGACACATCAGCATCGCGAACTAGCACAGTAGGCACTGGCTCGATTCGCCGCGTTGCTTGGAGTTGATTGGCGAAAGGAATGGTGTGAGATGTCTGTGAAAGAGGCCGCACGGGAAGCAATCAGCAAGATGCCGGAAGGAATTTCGTGGGAAGAACTCCTGGAAGAGCTGGAAATTCTCGCGGCATTGAGGCGAGCTGACGCGGAGATTGACGCTGGCGACTTCTCCACGCATGAGGAGGTCGAACAGGAGATCGCCACATGGTTTTCCAAATAGTCTGGTCGCGGACAGCCCTGCGCGAACTGCGGGTGATTGCTGAGTACATCGCCGCCGAGAATCCCACAGCAGCGGAAGGCGTTGTTCGAGCGATCAAGGGCCGTGTCGATTTGTTGCAGAACCTGCCGTTTGGATTCCCGACCTACGGGCCGAGTCTGGATGAAAACATCCGCCACACGGTCGTCGGTCGTTACCGCATCTTCTACCGAGTGGAACCGGACATGCACCGAGTCCGTGTTCTGAAGTTGTGGCATTCCTCGCGGCAAGAACCTGATCTGTGAGCGTCAATGTGGCCAAGCTTGGGAAGCGAAAGAAGTCCGATGAAATGGCTGGAAGGCAATCAAAAGCAGCGTGTCCTTCTGTTGTGGCTCGGAGGTACACACTTGCGACATGCACCGCCAAGCAGTCTCGCACTACCTGACGGACTCTGAATGACACCGATTGCCATCACCTATCGTCTGACGTTGCCCGAATTCATGGCGGCAAGCGAATCGCATTGGAGTACCCACAAGCAAGGGTCGCGCACGAACGTAATGCTCGCTGTCGGCGGCGTTTTGCTGGGCTGCTTGTGGTTGCCTTTTAGCACTTGGGGTGCGTTGCCCCTTGTGGCCAGCATCGTACTTTTACTGATGGTGCTTGTCAGGTCGTTCTTGTGGCGGCGTGCCTACCAGGAGGCCACGAAGTTTGCCGGTGATATTGCTGTGACATTCAGCGATGAGATGATCCATGTCGTCACAAACGACGGGGTATCGGACTTGAAGTGGAGCGTCTATACCGGCTATCTCGACGCACCAGATTTCGTCCTGCTTTACATGACATCTCGAACTTTTTCGGTGATCCCGAAATCTGCTTTTGCCAGCGTCACCGCACAGCGAGAGTTCGTGAATCTGGTAGACTCGAAACTTCGACCGGTCAGGTAACAGAACGCATGCAAGCGAAGCCAGTGGTTGAATTGATTTCAACAGCAAAGACATCGCCGCAGGCCCGGTGAAACATGACGTTCATCGAAAGGAATTTGATTTCGTGACAACCGCCGATCCTTCGACCAAGCCTGCTCCGCCGAAGGGGAGCGTGTTCAATGACTTTAAGATTCTCTGGCACATGGCCGTGACGGGGGGCCGGGGCAAGACGCATGAAGAGCGTCTGGAGAATTTTTATTCGGGGCAGGCGACCGGGTACGACGCCTTTCGCAAGCGGCTGTTGCATGGAAAGGAAGAGTTGTTTGACTCGTTGCCGACCGTGCCGGGAGGCGTTTGGGTCGATATGGGCGCAGGCACGGGAGAGAACGCCGAGAACTGGGGCGAGCGATTGAAGGATTTCTCGCATGTGTACTTGGTCGATCTGAGTTCGTCGTTGCTGAAGGTGGCCGAACAACGCGTGGCGGCTCGGGGTTGGACGAACGTCACACCGGTTCATGCCGATGCCACGAAGTTTCTGCCCGATGAGGGGCTGGCTGACATCGTCACGTTCTCGTACTCGCTGACGATGATCCCCGATTGGTTTCTCGCGATGGACCAGGCGCTGCGGATGCTCAAGCCGGGCGGGTTGATCGGCGTCGTCGATTTCTTCGTGGCGAGGAAGTGGCCTGCTGACGGACTGGCGAAGCATCGCTGGTCCACTCGCACGATGTGGCCGACGTGGTTCGCCAACGACAACGTCTTCCTGAACGACGATCACATCCCCTACCTGCAAAGCCGGTTCGAGACGGTCTCGCTCAATCAGCATCGCGGCAAAGTCCCCTACATGCCGTTCGTCCGCGCGCCGTACTATCAGTTCGTCGGACGGAAGCCGGTTGAACCGTGATCGTCGGCTCGTTCAATGACTCACTTCCGTAAGGAGGAACCAACATGACATCAGCCGTCCTTGAGATGCTCGACGAGTTTGAACAACTTCCCGAAGTCGATCAGCGTGAGATTGCTCGCGAGATACTTCTGAGAATTCGACACTGGGATTACCCGGACCTGTCCCTGGACGAAATCACGGGGATTGCCGACGAAGCGTTTTGCAGACTCGATGCCGAGGAGGCGACCGATGGTCGAACCTGTACGCGGTGAGGTTTGGCTGGTCGATCTGGGACTGGCCGCGAAGGTTCGGCCGGCATTGGTTGTCAGCGTCGCGCCCTCCGATGCAGACCGAGCATTGCTCACGATCTGCCCTCATACCACGTCGGTTCGAGGCTCTCGTTTTGAAGTCGATCTGCCGCTGACATGGCTGGCTCGCGGTGCCTTCGATGTCCAAAATCTGATGTCGATCCCATTCGCCAAATTCATCCGCAAACTAGGCCGAGTGAACGTTCCCGAGTTACAGCTCATCGAATCGGCGGTGAAGCACTGGCTTGGCGTGACTTGAGTGTCGGACATCAACATGACGCAACGAATGTTATTCGGAATCACCCTTGTCCTGTTCTTCGGTTGCTCTGCGGACAACCGGGATGTGGACCGTGTTCGCTCGCAGGTCGGCCGCTTGGCTGATCATTTCGATCGGCAGACGACTGCGACGGGCGTCTACATTCGTCCGGCCAACAACCAAGCGGGGGAACGCGATCCGTGGGGAACAGAAATCATCGTCGAGTACTCGCAGGGGGGCATGGCCGAGGTCGTCACGGTGACTTCCGCAGGGCCGGATCGAGAGCTGCATTCCAAGGATGACATTTCGACCTTCCGCCAATCGACCAACTTCAAAGGAGTGGGCGAGGGGATCAAGCAGAATGCCGGAGACGTGGCCGGTGAGATTGCGAAGGGGGCGGTCAAGGGAGCTGTTGAGGGCGTGAAGGATTCGGCCAAAGAGGGCGTCCAAGACGTGAAGGATGGGTTGAAGAAGGTGCTGCCGAAGAAGAAGCCTGACGCTGTCGAGCAGCCGGCGAAGGAAGACCGCTCACCCCACTAGGGAATCGGCGCGAAACCACTGCCCGCTGTCCTCGCCTTTCCTCCCTCCCCTCGGCGGGGAGGGCCGGGAAGGGGGGAGGATGGTCAGGTCGATGTGCCACTCGCCCCCCTCCCTAACCCTCCCCGCCGAGGAGAGGGAACATGACGCAAGCCGGGACGTTATTGCGCCCACTCCTAAACCGGGACGATGGGACAAGGCAAGACCTGCGGGAGGTTGGTCAGCGTGGCGAAGATTTTCTACAGCATGGCGGGTGAAGGGCGGGGCCATGCCGTGCGGGTGCGGACGTTGGTCGAGCATCTGCGGCGGGAACAGGAACTCGTGCTGTTTGCTCCCGATGATGCGTATGACTTTCTGGTGAAGTGGTATGGACCTGACAACCCGGTCGAGAACGTGCGGCTGGTGCGAATCGAGGGACTGAAGTTCCGGTACACAGGTGGCAAGCTGGACCTCTTCAAGTCGATCTGGTGCGGGCTGAAGTACGCGGGGTTTGAGTTGCCGTCCATCGTGAACGGGCTGCTCAAGCAGATCGAGTCCGAACGACCGGACCTCTGCATTTCCGACTTCGATCCGGCGCTCCCTCGTGCCGCGCGGCGAGCCGGTGTGCCGCTGATGAGTCTCGATCATCAACATGTTTTGCTCGCGTATGATCTGCGCGGACTGCCGCTGCTCCTGCGACGATATGCGTGGTGGATGAGCTGGTCGGTTCGCGCTTACTACGGACTGGGCGAGTACGCGGCGGTCACGTCGTCGTTCTACACGCCGCCGCTCAAGGCGGGCTTTGAGCATGTGCGGCAAGTCGGCCCGATGTTGCGCGACGATCTGGCCGCGATGACGCCTCGCAATGACGGCCACCTGTTGTCGTACCTGCGACCGAGTACTCCGCCGTGCGTGCTGGAGTCGCTCGCCGCGTGCGGCTTCGACGTGCGCATCTACGGATTGGGCGAACGGCCTCGCGACGGACGGCTCTCGTTCCACGCGATTGACGAACGAGCGTTCGTCGAGGATCTCGCGGGCTGTGCGGCGCTGGTCAGTGCGGCGGGGAATCAACTCCTCGGCGAAGCCCTCTATCTCGGCAAGCCGGTCTTCGCGATTCCGGAGGAGCTGCATCACGAGCAGCAGATCAACGCCTGCTTCCTGAAGCAGATGGGAGCGGGAGATTGGGTCACGCTGGAACGCTTCACCGCCGCGCCGCTGCTGCGGTTCCTGTCGCGACTCGATGAGTATCGAGCCAACACCGCGCCGTTGGCCGGTCGCTTGAACGGAACTCAAGATGCGCTGGCGGCCATCAACAGCCTGTTGGCAAACGTAGGGTAAGCGTCTCGCTTGCCCGTGATTCCGTGAGAACGCGATTTCGTAAGAAGACGGGCAAGCGAGACGCTTACCCTACGGGAGTTGAGCCGCGCTATTCACTTCGTCTCACCGTCCAAGACTCATGCTTGACGGTGGCTTTGGTGACCGTGAAGGGTGTCCGTTTGGCGAACTCATCGAAGATCGAGTTGGCTCGCGCGGGATCGGGCTGATCGGCGTGAGCGTGCAGGAGATAACAGAGCACGAGCGGCGCGGCCTTGGTCGTGGTGAGTGACTCGGCGAAGCAAGCGGACGCTCCCATCCAGCCGTCTTCGCGGACGTGCCAGTGAGTCGGATGGCTCGGGTTGGACGGGTGGTCGAAGTAAGTGATCCCTTCGGTCACAGCCTTAGCATCGGAAGCAAATCGCCTCACCCCCGGCCCCTCTTCCCGGACCACCGAAGCGGCGGTGCCCGCCGGGGCGAGGGGAGACGGGCCGCTGTAGTCCATCCAACGGGCGCGGTTGCCGAAGATGGACGGTTCGCCGATGCGGCCTTCGCTGTCGGTGATCTGTCCGCCACCGAAGTGAGCCGACAAACTCTTGGCGACGCGCACTGCAAGAAACCCGAAGTTCGTCTTGCCGAATTCGAGCATGTCGGCCGTGGGACGGAACGTCGATTGGAGTTCGATGAGAGTTTCGTTCGGACCATTCGGGTGAGTCGCTTCACCCGAGCGAACTGCGACGACCAGCTCCTGTTCGAGCAACTCTTTCGGGTCGTGGCCGTCGTACCAACCGAGCTTCACGGCCATTACCGCTTCGTCGTCTCCATCGTGATAAGCCAGCCACTCCTTCTGCCGGATGCGCGAGAGAGACGTGTTCCCCCAGAAGTCGATCCCGAGAACTTTGTGATGCGCGAACCAGACCGATTGGTGGTGATCGTGATTCGGTGCGCCGGGATGCCCCATGCGAGTCAGGCTCGCTCCCGAAGGACCATTCAACGGGAAGAGGAACGGCCGAGGATAGTTCGTTCCAAAGTGCCAACAGAGCCGCTCGCGCCCGTCGATGACGAACGATGCGCGATGATCGGGGAGCGGAACGATCTGACAACGGGGAATGCGGTAGGGCATGCGGGTCTTTCGCGTCATCAGGTGAGATGAGTCGGGTGTCGGAAAGTGGATCGAGTGGCAAAGCAACTGGTAGCGAACCGCGAAGCGATAGGACTTGAGTGGTAGCGATTTGCCTAGCAGCCTGTTGAAAAAGGGAGGGCGAGGCTCCCGCCGAGCCGCGTGCGTGAGGAAAGTCGCTTGCTTCTCGCGGCTCGGCAGGAGCCTCGCCCTCCCAACAGCCGTTTTTCAACAGGCTGTTGGCAACGCCCAAGGCTATTTACTGCCGCCGCTTCGCGGCTCGAATCGTCCTGGCTCACGCTGCGGGTTGGTGTGGAAGGTCGCCTCCGTTGCGCAATTCGTTGCAATCGGGCAAGTCCGATTTGACGTTGCCAAAATGCGACCTATGTTTCGAGAACGCAACAGAGCAAGGAGGCTCAGCGCGGGCTGCGGTGTCGAGGGATTGTCAGTCGCGCACTCGTTTTGAAGCACCCACCACTGTGAATGTTGAACAGGCTCGTCCTGATGCCGGACATGGAACTGGAAGCCCTCGCCCGGCGAACTTCCAAGGGTTCCAGTACAGCAGCGGCGCGTTTCAACCGCCGCGCACGACGGCCGCTGCGCCGACCGTGAAGCCCGTTACGCCTCCCAAGCAACCGCGCGGTCGCATGTTCGTGGTGTCGATGGTCTTCGCCGTGCTGACGTGGGGCGGTTGGTCGGCTTATGACGCCTTCTTTCATTACTCGGCCTATGGCGTGATTGCCGGTCGGCCGATCCAAGTCCCGACGACGGTGGCCGGTGTCGTGAAGTTCGTTCACGTCGAAGAAGGTCAGACCGTCAAACAGGGGCAGCTCTTGATGACGCTGCACAGCACCGAGATTGATCGCGATCTGGGGCGGCTCGATGACAGCCTGCGGATGGCTCAGGCCAAGTTGCAGGCGGGAATCTCGCGCATGAAGTGGGAACTGTCGCTGCACGACAAAGACGCGGGTGAATCCGAAGGGGAGTTCTTCGAAAAATGGGGCCAGTTCAAACAGGAGCAGGCTCGGCTGAAGGGGCTTCAGCAAACTCTGCAACGCTCGGAAGAACTGCACGCCAAGAAGATGGTTCCGCTGCACGATGTTCAACACGCTCGCAATGAAGAACTGGGCCAGCGCGAGAAGCTCGACAAGTTGTTGCTCGCGCTCGGCGCGTGGGAGAAACGGGTCGAGGCCATTCAAACGGGAGCAGTCTCGCGCCGCGATGAACTGCTGCCGCTGCTGGCCGAGGTCGAGACGCTCGAAGGGGAGCAACGACGGCTGCGGGCGGAAGAGTCTCGGCTGCTGATTCGTTCACCCGTCAACGGCGTCGTCGTGAAGCGGCATCGCTTCACTGGCGAAGGGGCCGACTTCTTGCAGACGACGTTCACGATCCTCGAAGAGCATTCGTTGCACGTCGAGTTGTTCGTGCCACAAACGCGGCTGGATGACTTCCGTCCCGGCGACCTGATCGACGTGCAGCTTGCTCCCTTTTGGGAACGACTGCCGTGCAAGGTCGTGCGTCTCGGCGACGAACACATCCCGCCACCGCAGCAGATTTCCCGCTTCTATCCGCACGACAGCAAGCACCTGCCGATCCATCTCGTTCCAACCGTGGAGTGTTTGAAGCACGAACGAATCCAGATCGGGGCGGTCGTCAAACTGCCCGTGATGCTGCCGAACTGGAACCGAAACACCGAGACACCAACGAGTAAAGAGACCACTACTGAACCGCCGCTGTCGGTGACTCAATGGCACTCTCCGACCGAAGGGTTTTATTGAGGAACTCCACACCAACCCGCTGCGTGAGCGAAGGCGCATGTCGCTCGACTTTCGCCCTCGCTTTTGACGTTGTGCTCTTTCGATTTCCGCCCCAACGGGGCAGCCCTAAGTAAGCCCAGGGCAAGCGACCATCGGGAGCGCCGCCCTGGGTAGAGACCATTAGAGAAATGAAGCCCTGAAGGGGCGGCCCTATGCCGTTCAGATGGGTAGTGCCGCCCCTTCAGGGCTTTGTTTTCCATTCCAATCACCTACCCAGGGCGTTGCCCTGGGCTGGCATAACAGCGCCCCTTTGGGGCTGAAAGCGCCAAGAGCGCAACTTCACAACCTACGCGGCGGGTTGGTGTTTTCAACGGTTCACCCACAAGTACCACCATGACCACCGACATCGCCAAACGCCGCGTTGTGATTGCTGACGACGATCCCAACTTTTGCCGCCTGCTGAACAAGCTGGTTGGCACGTGGGGGTACGAACCGGTCGTCGCGCAGAACGGGTATGAGGCGAGTCAGATTCTGCTCGCCGAACCCGACACGTCGCTAGCCGTCTTCGATTGGGAGATGCCGACGATGGACGGTGTCGCGGCGTGTCGCTTCATGCGGCAACACCGTCAGGCGGACGACCTGTACATCATGATGGTGACGGTCAAGAACCAGACGAACGACTTGATCACGGCGCTCGATGCGGGCGCGAGTGACATGCTGGGCAAATCGTTTCATCCGCTGGAACTCAAGGCGAAGCTGGCGGCGGCTGAGAGACAACTCTCGGCGCGACGCGAGCGATTGAAGGCAGTCCTCCAAGACGGCGCGTTGCTCAAAGGACCGGTGCGCGAAGAGCCGGTCGCGAGAATCGCGGGTGCCGCGCACGAGATCGCACCGGTTGAACTCGATGCTCGCGTACCGCTCAACCTTCCGCCGCTGTCGATGACTCCGTCGCTCAACACGCGCTCACTTCAGTTCGCGTATCGGCTGGACGAATCGCATCTACAAGACAGTGCTCGGCAAGGGATCGTCCGTCCGCACCTCATGGACCGCGCGCTCGTTTGTCCGCGCTGCGAGTCTCTGCCGAGCTTTCGTTACGGCTGCCCGTGTTGTGGTTCGGGGCGTATCGAACAAGAGTCGCTCATTCACCACTTCGCCTGCGCGAACGTCGGTCGCGTCGAAGCGTTCGAGACGAGCGATGGCATGGCCTGTCCCAAGTGCCGCGTCAAACATCTGACAGTCGGAGCCGACTTTGAATACCAACAGGGACCGCTCCGCTGTCTCGACTGTCAGTGGAGTCCCCAAGAACTCGAACTGATCGGTCATTGCCTGCGGTGCGAGTTCCGCTTCCCGGCCAATCAGGCCCGCGTGAAAGATTTGATTGCCTACGTCCCGCGCGACTCCAACGCCCTGCTGACGGCGTCGTCAGCAACGGGCCTCAGCAACAACGACTGTCGGACTTTGGTGAGCCGGGTGCCGTAAGGCCCCGGACTCTGCGACACGGAA
>JAYTQJ010000764.1:0-2795 GCA_043746775.1 Schlesneria sp. | reverse complement strand
GCACATTCCATGTGCCGTCTGACGGCACATGGAATGTGCCTACTACTGTTCTGCCATCGAGACTGTTGATCGCGTCCATGATGACTCGCAGTTCGGGTTTCTTGTCGAGCTTGGCGATTTCGCGGATGGCTTCGCGGCGGTGTTCGTCGCGGAGGCCGGGGCGGTAGAGCATCTCGGTGGCGATCAGGCGCGTAGGATGGCCACTCTTGGCCGTCCCCGTCGCGTTCGGATCGTTGGGAACCGCAGGACGGGCAGGAGTGCCCATCTTACGGAACTCAGCGAGCAACTCGTCGTTCGACAAACCTTTCAGCAGGTAGCGGGCACCGGCTTCGGATTTGAAGGGGACTCGCTGGCCCCCTTTGGTGGCGTTGTCGAGCAGCGGTTGCAGCGTGCGCAGGACTTCCTTGCTGAGGAATTCGAGGTGCAGGTCGGTCGGCTGCTCGTTGGCGATGAGCACGACTTCGGCGGCCTCGGGGCTGGGGATGAAGCTGGCGGCCCAGAGGGCCATCAAGCGGACTCGCGGCGACTCATCGGCGGCGGCTCGGCGGAGCAAGTCCAGTGCGTTCGGCAAGCGGTCATGCCACGCCGCGATCACGCGAACGGCGGCGGCGCGGGCGCGGAAGTCGGTTGAGGTCAGCACACGTTCGAGCAATGGGACGGATAGGACGTTATGGGACTGATGCAGCCAAAGCAGTTCCAATTCGATGTGCGGCCAGTCGCGAATCATCGACCCCAATTCCGGCCGCCTCTGTCCATTGGGTTTCCGCAATTCTTCAGCCATGTCAGTGGCGAAGGTTTCGGCGAACTTGATGACCTCGCGCGTATCGCGCCCAGACAGTTCGATACGCGCACGGTAACGAACGCGATCGTCAGTGCTCATCAGCGCATTAAACACAAACGGAAGCGGCTTGCCTGCAATCGGCGTTGGCTTCACCAACTCTCGTCCGACATAGGTCACGCGATAGACGCGGCCGTGGTCGTGGTCTCGGCTGGGGTCGCGGAGGTTGTGTTGCATGTGGCCGATGATCGGGTTTTGCCAGTCGGTGAAGTAGATGGCTCCGTCGGGGCCGACCTCGACGTCGCCGGGGCGGAAGTTCGCGTCGGAGGAGAAGACGATTGGTTCGACTTCGGTGGCGCCGAGGGAGGAGCCTTCGTCGGACATACTTCCCATTCTTCCCCTAACTCCCATGGGATTTATGGGAGGAATGGGATTTATGGTTTTCTCGTCGGAGGGTTTGCTGGCGCTGCCGTGCAGTTTGTATTGCAGGATGCCTTGGAAGCCGATGACGTTGGCGACGAGCAGGTTGCCGCGATGCTCTTCGGGGAAGTGGCTGCTCGATAGGACTTCGATGGCCGAGCACGGCCGCGTGCGCTGCTGATAGACCTGCGGCGGGCGGTTGTGCTTGTTCGGGTAATCGAGCTGGCTGGAGAACAGCGGGCCGTGGAACGGGTTGGCTCCCGTGCCGTCCACGACGATGTCCTGACCCCAGGCGTCGAAGGCGTGACCGTGCGGATTGGCGAAGCCGAACGTCACATAGATGTCGGTCTTTTGAGTGCGCGGCTCGTAGCGGAAGACTCCGCCGTTCGCGAGCCGGCGCGGCGGTCCCCACGGGGTTTCAATTTGCGAATGGTGAAACGTCCCTTCCTGCATGTAGACCGCTCCGCCCGGATCGAGCACGAAGCTGTTGATGGTGTGGTGCGTGTCGGCGGTGTCGAAGCCGTGAACGAGCCGCTCTTTGAGGTCGTACTTGTCGTCGCCGTCGGTGTCCTTGAGGAACAGCAGGTCCGGCCCCTGAGCGACCAGCACGCCGCCGTTCCAGAACTCGAAGCCGGTGGGGTTGTGGAGGTCTCCGGCGAAGGTCTTGCAGACATCGGCTCGGCCGTCGCCGTTGGTGTCTTCCAGGATCAGCAGGCGGTCGTCCATTTTCTCGGTCGGCTTCCAGTGCGGATACGTCCGCCAGCAGGCGACCCACAACCGCCCCTTGGTGTCGAACGACATCTGCACCGGCTTGACCAGCTCCGGAAACATCGTCTCGTCGGCGAACAGCTCGACCTTCATGTTCTTGTGGACGGTCATCTTCTCGATGGCCTCCTGCCCGGAGAGAAACAGATGCTTGCCCCCTTCGAGCGGCCCCGGCTTGTTCGTGATGACGGGGATGAACGGCGACAACGCGGAGTCAATCGGCTCGACCTTCTTGCCCTGCGCCGCCGCCCAGACGACGACGTCGCGATTGCTGGTGAGCTGATCCAGCACATCCAGCTCGCGCTGCGCGACCGAGTAATTCGACAACCCATCGCCATACCCGCCCGGCCCCTCGGAGAATTTCAGGAACGCTCGGTCGCCGTAGGTCGAGTAGCCGTCGGTCACGCGGTAGCGGTTGAACCAAAAGAAATTCCGGTCGCGGACGCAGAAGCGAATGTCCTTGAGCAGTCTGTCTCGCCGAATCGCTTCAGCCGAGATCTTCGCATTTGGAATAGGCTTCCCACCGAAAAGTGATACGACGGCGCTGCTGGCAAGAACCAGGTCGCCATCATCATTGAGATGTACTCCATTGATTGTGAGCACCGAGCGCTCGGACTCAGCGAACACGTCTCGAAACCGTGAGTACAAATCGACGAACCGCACCCCATTGGCTTTTGCGACCTCGCCCATCGCCTGCGAATACATCTTGAGCCGCGCGTTGTCGGCGGCGACGACCTCTTTGCTGGGCAGGTTGGGCGAGTCGATGAACTCGTGGGCGATGGGTGAGAACAGCACGAGCCTGGGAGCCGACTTGCCGTTGTACTTCTGCTCG
>JAYTQJ010000763.1:0-6142 GCA_043746775.1 Schlesneria sp. | reverse complement strand
AGTTCGTCCACAACGCACGCAAACGCGGAAAAGCCTTGCTAGAATCGCTCGTCGCCACCCTCATCGCTCCACCTCCCCGGATCGCCGGTTGAGCCTTGACGAATTGGGTGCTGCGGGGATCAACGCGATCGGTGGCGATGAACCGACTCCCGATGTCATCGCCGAAGTTTCAGAAAGCTGTGCCCAACTGCTGGACGCCCTTCCGGAAGAAACGATGAAAATGATCGTGTTGCTCAAGTTTCAGGGTTCCACGAATGGAGAGATCGCGGACGAGCTGAACTGCACTCGGCGAACCATCGAACGCAAATTGGAAAGAATACGTCGAATCTGGGTCGAAGCCGGTCTGCATGACCCGGAGAAATGACAGGTCCCGCCGTGGAGAGCCTGTCGGACTTTTTACCTGTTTGAACATTATGGATGCGAGAACTCGATTTGATTCGAATCCCATGAATGACTCGTCGATGAGGAATCCGGCCTATCAGGCACTGACTGATCAGCAACTTTCTGTGATCGACGCGCTTTGCGACCGTTTTGATCGTGAGTTGGTGAACGGTGACGGTCCGCGCATCGAGACCTTTGTTGCCGAGGCACCGGAAGCTGCTCGCACCGGGCTGCTGGCAGAACTGTTGGTCATGGAAATCGAATACCGCTCGGAGCATGGTGATAAGCCACAGCCGAGCGACTACCTCCCGCGATTTCCGGAACAAAGAAGTCTCATCACAGGTGTGTTTGCTCGCGAGGCAACGACCGATTTTTTTGGCAACGTGAGCACGTCAACACGCGTTAGCGTCCCACCGGAGATCGGCAATTTTCGACTGATCGAAGAAATCGGTCACGGCGGGATGGGGATCGTTCTGAAGGCTCACGACAAGAACCTCAAGCGGGATGTCGCGATCAAGGTGTTGGCTCCGCATTTGGCAGCGGACGCCGAGGCAGTGCAACGGTTCGTGCGAGAGGCTCAATCTGCGGCAGCGGTGCGGCACGACAACGTCGTCACGATTCATGCGGTCGATGAAGCCAACGGAATTCCGTTTCTCGTGATGGAGTTGATCAACGGCGAGTCACTGCAAGACCGGATGAAACGTGGGCCGCTCCCGGCGGACGCGATCGTACGGTTCGGAATTCAAATCGCGTCAGGCCTGGAGGCCGCTCACCGACGCGGGCTGATTCATCGCGATATCAAGCCGGCAAATATTCTGCTGGAAAGCCAAAACGAACCAGGTGAGCCGAATGTCGTGAGAGCGAAGATTACCGACTTCGGGTTGGCTCGCGTGATGTCGGAGTCGGCGATTACTCGGTCCGGGTTCATTGCGGGGACACCGCAGTACATGTCACCGGAGCAGGCCAATGGAAAGCCGCTCGACCATCGCAGCGACCTCTTCAGTTTGGGGAGCGTGCTGTATTCGCTGTGTACCGGTCAGGTGGCGTTTCATGCGGAGAGCGCGATCGCCGTGCTGCGGCGAGTGACAGATCACGAACCCGAACCGATTCGATCCTTGAATCCGACGATCCCCCGATTGGTTGTGCGAGGTCATCGCGAAGCTCATGGCCAAGCAGCCGGAAGATCGCATTCAATCAGCTAAAGAAGTGGCCGATCTGCTGACGCGATGTCAGGCCCCAAGTCGCGAAAGACGTGACGGGCCAACGACGGCCCACACCCTTCCCATTGGTCAGAGCGTGCCACTCGATGCCTCGTCGTCGGAAAACTCTCTGACGACGGCGCGGTTACCTGCTTCAAGCATCGCGCCGCAAGGCTCGTCACGCGGACCAATGACGGCCACATTGAAACGCACGCTCATCGCGGTCGCGTTGTTGGCGGGAGTCGTGTTGGCAGTTGTCTTCAGTCGAGGTCGCGATCCGCGGCTACCAGACCTGGACCTCACGGCGACGAATCCTTCGGCGAGACCTCAGGCAGAGAGCGTCTCGCATGACGCAGCACAGGCTCCTCCACGAGCGCTTGCTCCCTTCAATGACGAGCAAGCCCGACAGCATCAAGAAGCCTGGGCCGCGCATCTCAAGTTGCCGGTCGAGTTCACCAACAGCATCGGCATGAAGTTCCGCCTCATCCCGCCGGGCGAGTTCCTGATGGGGAGCACGCCCGAGGAAATCGAAGCGGAGTTGAAGCGGCCCGGCCTTAAGGGGGGGTACATTTCTGGGGAAAGCAGATCGAGAGCGAAGGTCCTCAGCGCAAGGTGGTTCTTTCCCAGCCGATTTACGTCGGGGAGGCTGAAGTGACGCAGACGCAGTACAAACAGGTGATGGGAACCAACCCGTCGCACTTCTCGGCCACTGGCAAAGGGAAGGACTTGGTCGCCAACCTAGAGACCGGCAGACATCCGGTGGAAAATGTGACTTGGAACGAGGCCGCCGAGTTCTGTGCGAAACTGAGCCAACAGGAGAAGCTGACACCGTTCGACTTCCGCTCCGGTGAAACGATGACTTCGCTGGAAGGGACCGGCTACCGACTGCCAACGGAGGCGGAATGGGAGTACGCCTGCCGGGCCGGAACCACAACGCGGTTCTGGAGCGGCGATGAGGACCAGGACCTGACGCGGGCAGGTAGGTTTCTCAGCAACTCCGGTGGTCGCACGCATTCCGCAGGCGAATTGAAAGCAAATCCGTTCGGATTGGCGGACGTGCATGGCAACGTGTGGGAATACGTTCTGGACGGCTGGGATCCGGGGTTCCATAGGCAGTTTCAAGCTAAGGTTGCAACTGACCCATTCAGGCGACTCTCCGCCGACTCCATGCCGATATCCCGTGGGGGCTGTGGAACTCTAAGTTCAGAGTTACTCCGCTCCGCGAGTCGCTTGTATATTTCCCCGCCCCGTGACTTATGGACCGGCTTCCGTGTAGTTTTGGTCGCACCCGCAGTGAAGGAACTGCTGGGCAAGACAGGCGTGAATGCTCCACCGTCTGCCGTCGCGCCATTTGATGAGAAGCAGGCTCACGCGCATCAGCGGGCTTGGGCGGATCATCTCGGCGTGCCGGTCGAGTACACCAACAGCATCGGCATGAACTTCCGGCTGATCCCCCCGGGTGAATTCCTGATGGGAAGCACGGCGGAGGAGATCGCAGCGGCCCACAAGGATGTTGGTGACAACCAGTCGGAAGCTCCCCAGCACAAGGTGATCCTGACGCAGCCGATCTACCTGGGCGTGAATGAAGTCACGCAGGCTGAGTATGAAAAAGTGATGGGCGTGAATCCGTCCAAATTCGCGCTGACGGGGATAGTCAAAGAGGCGGTCGCCGGGCTGGAGACGGCCGAGCACCCGGTCGAAATGGTGAGCTGGAATGACGCAGCCGAGTTCTGCGCCAAGTTGAGCAAACAGGAAAAACTCAAGCCGTTTTACTTTCGCGCCGGAGAAACGATCACGCCGCTCGACGGGACGGGTTACCGGCTCCCTAGCGAGGCGGAATGGGAGTTTGCCTGTCGTGCGGGGACGGCCACAAAGTACTGGATCGGCGATAAGGATGAAGACCTGGTGCGGGCGGGCTGGATCGGTGGTAACTCCGGGTGGCGGACGCATGCGGCGGGCAAGTTGAAAGCGAATCCGTTCGGGCTGTCCGACATCCACGGGAATGTCTGGGAGTGGATGCAGGACGGTTGGGATGCGAGCTATTACGGCCAATTCCCGGACAAACCCGCAATTAACCCACATAGTCCATTTTCCGCCGGTTCCCCGCGCGTGATCCGGGGCGGCTGTTGGATCCTCCCCGCTTCCCGCTGCCGGTCGTCGCTTCGCTTCCCCGTCGACCCGTTGGCCCGTTACGACTACTTCGGCTTTCGGGTGTCGTTGCCAGTCGATGCCGTTCGTCAGGTGTTGAAGCTGACTGGGCCGGCGGTACCCAAGCCGGTGGCGACCACGCCGTCGGCTCTCGCCAGCGAGCCCATCGACTTCGCCGCCGAACGCCGGGCTGCCGAGTCGGTGCTGAAGTTGGGAGGAGTGTTGGCACTGGAGTCGGAACTCAGGCAGCCGGTCGCACTCGTCGCTGGAAAACTGCCGGATGGACTGTTTGCCGTGCGGGACATCAATTTCCTCGGCTTGGCTGCCGTGACCGACGCCGATCTGGAACCGCTGCGCGGCTGCCGACGGTTGCAATCCTTGCATCTCAAGAACACCAAGATTAACGGATCGGGGCTAGCGCACATCGCCGGCTTGCGAACTCTCACGAGGCTATCCCTCGATGGCACGCCGCTCACCGACGCTGGGCTGGTTCACCTCCAGAACCTCACTCAGTTGGAATCGCTGTATCTCACTCACACGGTGACCGACCAGGGGGTTCAGGTCTTGTCGCGGCTGAACCGCTTGCGTGAGTTTGGGGCGATTTACACGGGCAGAACGGATGTGATTTACACTGGCATCACAGATGTGGGTATCGTGCAAATGCTCACGCAGAACCCCGAGCTGGAGGTGCTGTGGATTAGCGATGGCTTGCGAACCCTCGCACCGCTGGCCGGAATGCGACGGCTGCGCGAAGCGAGAATTTCCAGCGGGCAGCTCACCCCTGCTGGGTTGCGCCTGTTGCAAGCACTTCCGGAACTGCGGACAATCATATCGGATTCACCCAAGACTGCGGGTGATGTCACGCGTCTCGGCGAACTTCCGCAGCTTTGTCATGTGCGTATCATTTACTCTCATGGTGGAGCCCCGCCGTATTTCGGCGATGAGGCCTTCGCATCTCTGGCTCGGCTTCCGCTTCTGGAGACTATCAGAATTTACGGTCAGTTTGACTCGCCAACCGATGCGGCGCTGCAAACTTGGACGGCGATCCCGACGTTGAAACGTATCAGCTTGATGATTGACGGGAAAAATCGCCAATACACATCGGCAGGCATCGCCAAGTTCCAAGCGTTGCGGCCAGACGTGCATTTCTACGCTGATGGAAAGGACTACTATCCCGTCAGTTCTGCCATTCCGTAATTCGGTCATTCAACAGCTCGACGAGACCGATCCGTTGCCCGCGTGGGAGTTGCCGGCGGGTGCTCCGCCGCCGGTGGTCGCGCCGTGTGAGCCGACGCTGGCGACCGAGCGGCAACAACTCCGAGCTCCGCACGCATGCTGTCGGCAAGTTGAAAGCCAATCCCTTCGGCCTGTCAGACATGCATGGCAACGTGTGGGAATGGGTGCAGGACGACTGGGATCCGGCGTTCTATCGGCAGTTTCTCAAGGATGCCCCAATCGACCCTTCGATTCCCTTTTCCGCCGACTCGCCGCGGGTGGACCGCGGCGGCCGTTGGATGCTCGCCCCATGTTCCTCCCGTTCGTCGAGTCGCACCCACGACTTTCCAGCGCGCCGTCACAACTACACCGGTTTTCGTGTGGTGTTACCCGTCGATGCCGTGCGGCAGGCGGTTAAGCAGTCGTCCAACATGGACGCCAAAACTAGACCGGCTGGCTGAAAGACGCTCCGCCACCTGCCAAAGCTCCGTTCGATGCTACGCAGGGCCGAGCACATCAAGGCACCAATCTCAACGCCAAGCAGTTGCTCAACTCAGCGATCCATGAGTGGTCTCCCATCGAAGAGGTCAAAGAACTGAGCGACCGGATTGTCATGGGACCACATCTCGCCGCCGATGAGTTGTCGCTATGGTTTCATGCTCCCAACTACAGCGGTCGCCTCGTGCTGCAGGAAGCGTGGTGGCACACAACCGACGAACCGAAGGAAATCAAAGGGGACAGCGACGGTCTTAACTTTGATCAAGAGCTGATTCAAAAAGCATTTTTGAATTCTTTTTTCTGAGGCTGGGATGAGTCGTGAATTAGTTTTGGGCCAACCTTCAGCCTGTGGTTTTTTTGAGGCATGGCTCTGATGTCCAAGGGCGGTTGCGACACTTGGCGGCTGAGGTTGCCTCGTGTGGCTGGGACGAGGCGTCCTGAGTTTGCCCGGGGGCACCACGGTCCTCGTCAGGTTTCTGTTGTCGGTAGCCCAGAGAGCCAGTGAGCCAGAGAGCCAGTGGGCTTAGGTGCTGGCGGTACTGGGTTCGCTGTGACAAGGTTCGCACCACAGTTGATTGGTCTTGATGAGCGTGTTGAGGATTGTGAGCAGCTTGCGCATGGCGGCGGTCAGGGCGACCTTCTTGAGTTTACCTTGCTTCAACAGACGTTGATAAAAGGCTTTGATGCGCGTGTTGAATCGC
>JAYTQJ010000762.1:0-14518 GCA_043746775.1 Schlesneria sp. | reverse complement strand
GACGTAGCTGAATTCGTGAGAATTCAGCCAGCTTTGATGATCGTCTGAAGTCTTACGACTTCAGCTACACCCCAAAGTGAGTGCCATTGGGCTGACGCTGCAGGGTGCCCAGCTTGCCTCAAGCTGGGTGCGTAGCACAAGAAACCCCGGCGCGAACATTGAACAAGAACGAGCGTTCCACTCCGTTGAACGTCAACCCAAAGTTTCTTGTGCTGACGCACCCGGCTTGAAGCAAGCCGGGCAACCCTCCACCCTCAAGAATGGGGCGATGTTTTGTAGGATGGGCACTCCTGCCCGTCCGCTCTTCGCCTTTGGTTTGCCACTCGTTCTCCGCCTCAAGTCAAAACGAAGAGCGGACGGGCAGGAGTGCCCATCGTACAGACGAAGCGGACCATCACGCGGCCGTCACTCAATGGCTGGCCGAAACACTCTCGCCTTCGCCGGGGTTTCCGCCGAGCAATGTTCTCGCGTCGAAGAAGACCATGTTGATGGCGGGAACCACGACCAGCGTCAGGACCGTGGCGAAGATGAGGCCCCAAGTGAGGGTGATGGCCATCGGGATCAGGAACTTGGCTTGGAAGCTGGTCTCGAACATCAGCGGCGACATCCCGACGACGGCGGTGATCGTGTTCAGCACGATGGCTCTCATGCGGAGCTTGCTGCCGGTCACGCTGGCCTCGAAGTGGCTCATGCCGGCGCGAACGCGATTGTTGATGAAATCGACCAGCACCAGTGAATCGTTATCGACGATGCCGATCAATGCCGTGCAGCCGATGACGCTCATGATCGTCAGGTCGTAGCCCATGATCCAGTGGCCGACGATGGCTCCCTCGATGCCAAATGGGACCGCGATCAGCACGACCAGCGGTTGGAGGTACGAGCGGAACAAAGCAGCCAGCAGGACATAGACAATCAGCAGCGACAGCGGGAACGCGAGCATCATGCTGTCCATGAACTTCTTGTTCTCCAGCGTGGCTCCGCGCATTTCGACGCGTGCCGACGGATGGACCTTGCCGAGTTCCGTGTCGATCCATTTCTGGAGCGACATCGCAATCTCGTTCGAGTTGTGAGTGTCATCGACATCGGCGTAGACCGAGACCGCGCGGCGCAGGTCGCTGCGATGGATCGACGCGAACGCTTTGTCCTCGGTCAACTCGGCCACTTCACGCAGCGGCACCCAGTGATGGCGACCGACTCCCGCCGGAGTCGGGATGTACATCGCTTCGAGCGTCGAGTCGTCGTTCCGGTATTCCTCGGGGTAGCGGACCATGATCTTCACGTCTTCGCGGTTGCGCGTGATGCGGCGGGATTCGCGACCGTAGAAGGCGTTGCGGACTTCGTTGCCGAGCATCGCCACGGTGATGCCGGTCGGGCGAGCCGATTCGCGCAGCCGCAATTGCACTTCGCGCTGCCGTGCGTTGACGTTGTCGTCGATGTCGAAGACGCCGTCGTAGGTGGCGAGCTTCTGACGCATGGTCGCGCCGGTGGCGAGAGCCTCTTCAAACTTATCGCTGGTGATCTTGAGTTCAATCGCGCGACCGGCCGGGCCGCCGTTGAGCGAAGTCCATGCGACCGAGTTCACGCCGCTCAGTTTCTCTGCCTCGTGACGCAGTTCGACGAGGATCGTTTCGCTGGTGCGAGACCGCTTCGACGCCTCGGTCAATTCGACAATGATCTGTCCCAGATGCGAACCAAGATTTTGGCCGACCGCTCCTTCGCCTGCGATGTCCACTTGCAGGCCGACCAGCATCTGCACGTTGACGACCTCGGGCAGCGACACCAGATGATCGCTGAGTTGTTTGAGGCGGCTCTTGGTTTGCGCGGCCGGTGTCCCGACGGGCATCTCCAACGAACCGACGAGCGTTTCGCTGTCCATCTTCGGGACGGGAACGAACGGCACGATGCCACCTGCGACGAGACCGATCGTCAGCGAGAGCGTCGCCACCGCACCGGCCAGCGTCACGTAACGCCAACGCAGCAGCAGACGAATCAGCCAGTCGTACCAGACATCAACGACCGCATCCAAAAACGCATCCTTGAGATGCACCACGCGATCTCGCAGAACACGCCAGTTCTTTCGGAGCGGGTGACGTGAGTCCCCTGATGTCGCGTTGACCGGCGTTGCGGGCGGATTCAGGGGACTCACGTCCCCCGCTCCGAAAGCAGGTCCGCTTGAACGGGCTGGCAGCTCAGAGCCGCTAGTCGCACTCAAAGTCTCCACGACCGCAGCCGCCGCATGAGAGACCGACTCGCCCGTGTGGCGGTGCCGGTGATGCAGCGTCTTCACATGCCCGAGATGACACGGGAGCATCACGAGCGCTTCAAGCATCGACATGCTCATCGCCGCGATGCAAACGAGCGGCAGCTCTTTGAGGAAGTCGCCCAACTGGCCTTGAATGAACAGCAGCGGAACGAAGCCGCCGATCGTTGTTCCGGTCATCACGACGATCGGCCAGAGGACTTCTTCCGAGCCGCGAATCGCCGCTTCATCGGCGGGCATCCCCGCTTCCATGTGACGGTAAATGTTCTCACCCATGACGATCGCTTCGTCCACGTCGATGCTCAGCACGATGATCAGCCCCATCAGGCTGACGAGGTTCAGTGTGACGCCGAGCAGCGACATCATCATGAACGTGCCGAGAAACGTGACCGGCAGACCGGCCGCTGCCCAGAAGGCGACGCGCCGATCGAGAAAGACAAGCAGCGCGAGCAGGATCATGAACAATCCTTGCAGCCCGTTGTCCACCATCAAGTCGATGCGACCTTCCACGAACCGAGCAAGGTCCGTGTGCAGGGCCACTTCAAAATTGTGGTCGAACGGTTTGGCGCGGCTCTGTTCGTAAAAACGTTGCGGGTCGGGATGGCCCACGCAGATTCCGACGACGCGCGCGGCTCCTGCCCAGCCGAGCGCGAACGGTTGCCAGTACCAGACCGAGCGGCTCGCCGCCTGAAAGCCATGCGGATCGAACGGCAACTGCTGCTTGCCCAGCACGTAAGCTTTGACGAGTTGTGAGATGCGGATCGCGTCCTGTTTGGTGGACTGATAGACGACGCAATCGACAGACGGGTGGCTGTTGAAGTAGCCCTCTTGATCGACATCGACGAACGCATCGTGAATGGTCGCCACGTCGGCTAGGTAGACCGAGCGCCCATCGGGGCGGCTGCGAATGAGGATGCGATCGAGGTCCGCGCCGCGTTGTTCTTCGCCCAGAGTCCGGATGGAAATTGAACTGCGGCTGCCGTCGATCTGACCGCCGGTCACGTCGAGGTTCGCGGTGCGAATGGCCGCCGCGATTTCGTCGAAAGTGACATCGAACTCCATTAGCTTGGCTGGTCTGATCTCAACGCTGATCTCGTCCGACTTCGCGCCGTTCATGACGACGTTACTGACGCCGGGCAACAGCAGCAGGTCGTCTCGCAAGGCTCGTGCGGCGCGCTTGCGATCGGCGTCGCTCCCCGGCCCGAACAGTGCGACGGCGATCACGGGGAGCTTCGGTTCGAGTTTGGTGACGGTCGTCTTTTGCGCGTCTCCTGGCAGGTCGTCAATCGCGTCGATCTCAGACTTCACCTCTTGCAGTACGCGATCGACGTTTCGCAGGCCCGCCACCAGCGTGAGCTTGCTGACGCTCATGCTCTCGATCACCGTCGAGTCGATCTGATCGACTCCTTCGACATCCCGCACCGCCTCTTCAATCTTGATCGTCAGCGCCTTCTCGATCTCCTGCGGCGAGACACCCGGATAAACGGTCGTGATGAGCAGCTTCTCGGGCCGCGATTCGGGAAACATCTCGCGCGTCATCGTCAGTGCGCAGAGACTGCCGCACAGCAGGATCACGCACATCAACAGATTGACGAGGATTGGATTGCGAACGCTGAAGCGAGGCAGGGACATTGGGAACTCATGTTGGTCGAAGCGTGTGATTAGCGTGCCCCGTGAGAGCCTCCAGATGAAAAACCTGCACGGGACAAAATCGCGGCGGAGTATAGAAGGACACCTCCGCTCCGGCGAACCACGGTCGGAGTTCAGGGGACGAGCAGAGGAAGCCGGGGTCACGTCAAAAGTAGCCTTCATCGCTCCGCGTGAAGTCAACCGAATGGCGAACGACGTGTTTTCCGGGATTGGGGTCGCTGGTGACTCGGCTCTCTTCACGCGGAGCGATGAAGGCTACTTTTGGCGGGCGCATCAACGTTGAACCACCTGACCCCTAATCGCCCTTTTTGGGGGCTGCTCACGACGACTCGCTTCGACGGTTGAACGATCACTCCGGAACTGGATACGCTCGCCGCCCGCACTGGCATTCGCCGGGATAACTCTTTCGCTCGACATCACGAATTTCTTCTTATTCGAGTACTCATCATGCCCATTCAGATTGCGTGTCCCGACTGCGGCAAGAAGTATCGATTCGCCGACGAGCGAGCCGGTGAAACTGTCGAGTGCAAGGATTGCGGGTCGGACATCGACATCCCCGGCGGTCGTCGTCGTGGCGCGAGCGGCGGTAAGAAGCGGCAACAACAAGGCTCGGGTGTCGGTGCGGGAGTGATGATCGGCGGCGGAGTCGGTGCCGTCGTGTTACTTGGCCTCGTGTTTGTCCTGACGAAGAACGGTGGCCCGCCGGCCGCTCCGCCGGTGAACAATGCACAGCCGATGGCGAGCAGCCCGGTCGTTCCCGGTCAGGGCAACGCTGTTCCCGGAGTGGCTCCGAACTCTCCTATTACACCGGGCACGCCACCCGCGAATCCAACTCAACCCGTTCCCGCGCAGCCAAACCCAACGTCGCCGCCCCCGACAATTCCCAGCGTCGCGGCGAATGCGGTCCCCGCTCCCTCCGGCCCGCCTGCCGCATCCGGTTTCAACACGGGAAAAGGTTCCAAGGGCTTCAAGCCGGTGAAGGACTGGAAGGTTCAAGTCGATCCGCTGCCGGTCGCAATGACGGACGAGGCGAGCAAGAAATTCAACGTGAAGACGGTGGATGGATATCTCTCGGAGCATTTTGTCGTGTATCCCGAAACCCCCAGCCCGTTTGTCATCATCGGTGAGAATGGGTCGGGCAAAGAGTCGCGTGAAGTTTGGAACCTCGTGACGGGGGCGAAAACAGGAACCCTCAAGGGGCCGACGATCTCCGGCAATAACCTCGCGCTCAGTCCCGATGGCAAGTACTTCGCGTCATTTGGATTCAGCGGTGGAGGCGGAGTCGATGTGTATGACATCCCCGGAAAAAAGTCTCTGGGCGTGCTGACTCTGGACGCTAAGAAGTTCAATGTGGCCGGGCTTTCCTTGCCGAGTTCCCAGCGACTTGTCGCGGTCTCCAACGTCAACACCAGCATCATCACTTGGAAACTTCCGTCCGGTGACGTGGAGCACCAAATCACCCTGACCGACAAGGCTCAACCCGATCCTCGCCGCGCCTTTAGTCCTGGTGGACGGTATCTGGCCATCGTGAGTGATTACCTCAAAAAGTCCGTCGAAATCTACGACCTTGATGCCGGAGAAAAATCGGGCGTGCTGGAGTTCGTGGAAGCCAACGGTCTGGCCGGAGATTTGATGGGGATGGCGTTTTCTCACGATGGACAGGAGTTCGCGTTGGCGTTCAATCAGTCCTATAGCAATGACCCCGAACGGATCGTGATTTGGAAGGTGGCGGACGGATCGATTGCGGCGGACTTCTCCCTCCCCGATCCGGGGCAGCGAGAGCGTGAAGTCCTGACCAGCAAGACCAGCCTGCAATGGTTTCCTGATGGCAAACGCCTGCTCATGAATGGTCGGTATGTGATTGATCGTGACGCCCAGAGCGTGGTGTTCGCCCTGACCAAGCCCTCACTCGACTTTCATTCGCTGCGTACGCGGCATGTGATCACGAACACGATGGTGTCTACATGGGAAGGCAACAAGCAGACGGCAGCAGTGGCTCCGGTGGCCATCAATGCGGAAGACATCGCGCGGGCCAAGGATGTCGCGGCGGCGGGGGGGCTGATGTTTGACGCGAAGCTGCCCAAACTGACTCCGCTCGATCGTGAGAAGGCGGCGGATCGGTCGAGCATCGGTGGCGAATGGAAGGCGGCGGCCGATCCGGGGCCGACCGGAGCGAAGTTGGGCGATTCGATCCCGCTCAAGTCGGGAGAAGGTCGTGCTCGCGAGTTGCAGTGTTCGCGGCCTGAAGCGGGCATCGTCTGTGTCCGCATCTCGGACGAAGAAGACGAATCCAAGGCGGGCATCTCAGGCTTGATTCCGAAGTCCAATTACATCATTCGCGGTGGCCACAGTCGAACGCGCACTCTCGTCCCGCCGGTCCCGTGTCGCAAGAACTGGCTGGAGCTGTATGACGCGGCCAAGCGTGCGCCCGCCGGTCGGATTGATGTCGATTTCCCGTGTGAGTTGCTCGCGGTCAGCCCCGATGGCACGCGCGTCCTCGTGCAGGCGATGGGTGGCGAAGGGCGACTCGATGTCTTCGCGGCGGATGGTTCACACGTTGCCGGCTGCCGCCCGTTTCAGGACGAGGCCGACACGAAGAACCGCGAGATCGCCTCGGCCCTGTTCCTCGATACGAACACCGTGGCCGCGTGCAGCTTTGATGACCATCTGATCGTGTTCCGTCTCCCGTCGTGCGAGCCGGTTTTCTCGGTGGCCGATGCGGGAATCTTGGCCGTCTCACCGGGCGGTAAACTGATCGCAACGTGCGGTGAGAAAAAGGTCGAGTTGCGTGACGCGGTCACTGGGGAAGGGCGCGGCATCGTGTTGTGTGACGGCGATGTGCAGGCAATGTCGTTCTCACCGAAGGGCGATCGGCTGGCCATCCTCGCCAACGGTCGCAAAGGGAGCGCGGTCAGCGTCGTCGATCTGGCCACCGGTTTGCCGACGAATGTTCCGGTCCCGCAAACGATCGCGCCGCTGGTCTGGTGCGGTGAGAACGAACTCATCCTCGGCAACCCTCAGTCCGGCGGCATGGCGGCTTCCGGCAAGGGAGTGAATGTCGATCACCGGCTGACGTTGGTCGATCTCAGTCGTAAGGCCGTGTTGTGGTCGTACGTCTACGGCACGGCGGACAAGGTGACGTTTGGGCAGCGGACGTTTGACGGTCGCTTTTGGATGGCAGGGACGACGGGAAAAGGAACCAGCCGTCAGCTCACCGCTGTCGAGCTTCCCGAACCGGCCGCGAAGAAACAGTTCGGTAGCAAGAACATCGAGCAGCAGGCGGTCGTCAAACCCGGTTCGTCGATCAGTCTTCAGTTCGATGTGGCCGAACCACCCAACACGCCCGGCTATGCCAAGAAAGCCCGCGCCGCGGTCGAAGCGGTGATTCAAGAGAACGGTCTGACTGTGAAGGACGGCCAGTCGGTGAAACTCGTGGTGACGATCGCGACCGCTGCGGCCACAGGCACGATGACGCTGCAATCGCTGGGAGGGCGAGGGGGAGTCAAACCGCCGGATGTCACCGTTCAACGCAAAGCCGCCGTGCTGCGCATCGCCTACGAAATGGGTGGCAGTGCGATCTGGGAATCGAAGCACGAGTTGAGCAACGACACCTTTGGAATCACGATCCTGTCCGACGGCAAGGACGCCCAGACGGTCCTCGACGAAAACATGTGGAAGCGAGCGATGTCATTGCTGGAAGGAAACCTGCCGCCCTCGCACGTCTTCCCGGCCAGCGCCGCAAACGGATTCGGAACGTCGCGCCTGACCGGCGGTGGCCCCGTTCCCGCAGCGCGGTGATAGACCTCGCGCGGGAGCAGCGAGCACCAACCCGAAGCGTGAGCGAGGAAGTCAGGGCCAATACCTTTTTGAAGCTGGGCCGGATGTAGGGTGGGACCAGTGGCGCTTCGCCGCGCCGGCCCACCATGGTTTCTCGACGATTAACGATGGTGGGCCGGCGCTCGAAGCGAGCTTGTCCCACCCTACAATGAACAAGGCGATTGCCCTGCGAGGAAGTAATGGGCCTCCTCGCTTACGCTTCGGGTTAGTGTGGAATGTGATCTCACCGCCCGCCTGCGGTGATCGCTCATGCAAGAACCGTCCCCAACTTGCAAATTGGTCGAAGGCTAACCACGATGCGACCATGACTATTCAATGGGAACCACTGCGACCAATTCTTGCCGCCAGCCAGCGATTCGTGATCTCCAGCCATGTGCGACCGGACGCCGATGCGATCGGGTCCGAGATCGGGCTGGCGCGTGTCTTACAGGCACTCGGCAAGACGGTGCAGATCATCAACACATCGCCCACGCCCGCCAACTTGTACTTCCTCGACCCGACGCGCGAGGTCAAGCAGTTTGGCACCGGGACCACGGTGGCGGACGTGGCGGCGGCGGAGGTCCACTTCGTCGTCGATACCAGCTCGTGGATGCAGTTGTCTGACGTGGGCAAGGCGATGCGCGAATCAGCGGCGCGCCGGGTGGTGATCGATCACCACGTCAGCGCCGATGATCTCGGAGCGACGGAATTCAAAGACACATCGAGCGAGGCGACTGGCTCGTTGATTTTCGAGTTATCGCGATTCTTGGAGGTGACACTGCCACCCGACGCCGCGACCGCGCTCTTCGCGGCCATCGCCACCGACACGGGCTGGTTTCGTTTTTCCGCTGTCACCAGCCGAACGATGCGGATCGTTGGCGAGTTGATGGAGCGAGGCGCTTCACCACAGACCGTGTTCCGCGAGTTGTATGAACAAGCCACTCTCGCGCGGATGCACCTTGTGGGGCGAGCACTCCAGCGGATGGTCTTGGAGTGCGACGGAGAGCTAGCCTACACCACGATCCCGTGGGCGGACTTTGTCGAGTTGAAAGCGGTCTCGTCGGACACGGAAGACCTCGTCAACGAGTGCCTGAAGATCGCGGGGACCAAGGCGGCGTTCATGGCCATCGAACTTCAGAATCATCAGGTGAAAGTGAGCTTCCGCAGCCGCACGGAAGCGGTGGATGTCTCCCAAGTTTCCGAGCAATTTAACGGAGGCGGTCATCGTCAAGCGGCTGGCGCGACGCTGACGGGACCGTTTGCAGACGCGATCGCCCGCGCGTTGGATGCGATGAAGACAGCGGTTGTTTCCGCTCGAACTGCCGCGCCGGTTGCCGCAGACTCTTGACGCTGCTTGGTGACATCGTGTGAGATGTCGTCGTTGATTTGGATTTGTTCTGTCACACAGACCCCGCCTTTAGGTGGCAAGCTCGGACGGACGAGGCGTCCATCCTACGGGCAAGTCACTCCCGCCAATTGTTCCGCCCTCGCCCCGCCGGTTTGCTTCACGCCCCCCTATTTGCTTGCCGACAAAATTTATTCGCCTACAAACCGAACTCGTTCCCCAGTGCATCGCCTCGTTTTTGGAGAGCCTGCTCATGGCCGATCAGCCTGTTGAGTCATCGCCGTCGTGTGAATCTTCGTCCCCGTGCCAGCACTCGGCCGTTTGTAATCCTCCGGAACCGCGTCGCGGTTTTCTCGTTCAGGCGGGAGCCATCGTGATCGGGGGGCTGGTGGGGTTGGTCCCGTTCGTAGCGGGGACGCTGTGTTTTCTGGACCCCATCCTGCGAAAGCGAGACTCGGGGACGGGGACGGACGGATTTCAGCGGGCAGCGAATCTGGCCGAACTCCCCGAGGACGGCACGCCGGAACGGTTCACACTGCGCGCCGACGTGACCGACGCTTGGACGCTCTATCGCAACCGCGTGTTGGGCAGCGTGTATCTGCGGAAGATCGGCAAGCAGGTCATCGCGTTCAACGACACCTGCACGCACCTCGGCTGCAAGGTGGACTATCAACCGTCGAATAAGCGGTTCTTCTGCCCTTGTCACCAAAGTGCGTTCAACTTGGACGGCGAGAAACAAAACCAGACGCCGCCGCGCAACATGGACGTGCTGGAGGTCGAGGTTCGTGGCGAAGAGGTCTTCGTCAAGTACCAAAACTTCTTCACGGCGCGTCCCGACAAGAAGGCGATCTGATTGCACGCAGTCTCGACCAACTTAAGAACGGGATCAAAATAACGCCCCGTCATAACGCCCCGTCTTTTGCGCTTGTTCCCTCCCCTCGGCGGGGAGGGTTAGGGAGGGGGGCGAGTGGCAAATCGACCTGACCATCTTCCCCCCTCCCCGCCGAGGGGAGGGAGAAAAACGGGAAGTTGTTTCGCAACGAATCCTCAATTCATTCACCCCTCGGAAAACATCGTCATGAAGGCGTTGCTCAACTGGCTCGACTCTCGAACCGGCTACAAGAATTTGCTGCACGAGGCGCTGAACGAGCCGATCCCCGGCGGAGCGCGTTGGCGATACATCACCGGCAGCATGTTGACGTTCTGCTTCGTCGTGCAGGCGATCACCGGCCTCTTCCTGTGGTCTGGCTATGCGCCGAGCACACAGACGGCTTGGGAGAGCGTGTACTACATTCAGAACGAGATGTTTTATGGCTGGTTGCTGCGCGGCATCCACCACTTCGCGGCGCAGGCGATGATGGTCGTGCTGGGCCTGCACTTTTTGCAGGTCGTGTGGGACGGAGCGTACCGCGCACCGCGTGAAGTCAATTTTTGGCTGGGCCTCGTCCTGATGCAAATCGTGATCGGGTTGTCCCTGACAGGCTACTTGTTGCCGTGGGATCAGAAGGGCTACTACGCGACAAAGGTGGCGACGAACATCGCCGGAGCGACGCCATTCATCGGACAGCAGGTGCAAGCGATCGCGCAGGGTGGCTCGGCGTACGGGCATCACACGCTGACGAGGTTCTTCGCGTTGCACGCCGGTTTGTTGCCCGCACTGTTGGTGGGATTTCTGGCTCTGCACATCTACGTCTTCCGACGGCACGGCATCACGGTTCACAAGTCGGCCGAAGGAAAGCCGGTCGGAACGTTCTGGCCCACGCAGGTTCTTTACGATGCGGTCGGATGCTTGGTTGTGTTGGTTGCGGTGCTGATCCTCACCTGCACTCGCGGCGCGGAATTGTCTGCGCCCGCTGATCCCGGAGAAGACTTCCCCGCACGTCCCGAATGGTACTTCCTGTTCCTGTTCCGCTTCTTGGAGTTCGAGGCCATCTCCAAACTGGGTGTCGCGTTTGGAGCGATCGTCGTTCCTGGGATCGTGATGACGTTGATTTTTCTGATGCCGTTCATTGGGAAGTCGAAGTTCGGCCACCAATTGAATCGGTGGTCCCTCGTTGTGCTGCTCGTGGGAGTGGCCGCGCTGACAGCGTTGACGATCTATGAAGACAATCACAATGAGTCTCATCAAGCCAAGCTGAAGTTCGCCGAACGAGATGCCCATCGGATAGTGGAGTTGGCTCGACGCGAAGGGATTCCGCAGAACGGTGCCCGCGAGTTGCTCGTCCGCGATCCGTACTCACAAGGTCCGCGGCTGTTCGCCCGACACTGTTCAAGCTGCCATCGGTTCGACGGTCACAATGGAACGGGGCAACACATCCTTAAGGCCGTTTTGGATGCTGCGGGCAAGCCGGTCAAAGGCGCTCACGGCAATCTCAGCGAGGAAGAACCCGCGACGGCCGCCGATCTGAAAGACTTCGGATCGCGTGAGTGGGTCCTTCGCGTGTTGACTGACTACGACAAAACCTTCGCACCGCTGAAGAACGCCGGTGAGAAGGGGCAGCGATTCCTCGACGGTGAAATGGCGGGATGGTGCCGCGAGAACAAAGCGGTCCTTTCCGATCCCACCAACGCGGACAGCGTGACGGCGTTGGTCGAGTTCCTCGCCGCGCAGAGCGGTCGCGCCGATCAAGGAGCGTTCGATGAGCAGCTCGTTGCTGCCGGAAAGGACATCTTCAAGGGAGCGACGTTGAAGTCGAGCACGCTCTCCTCAAGTTGCGTGGATTGCCACGCGATGAAAGCGATCGGTGAGACGGAATCGCTCGGTGATGGAGCGGGTTCGGGCTATCCCACGCTGACGGGTTACGCGGGGAGCGACTGGCTGAAGCGGTTCCTGCGAACACCCGGTCATGCAGACTTCTACGGCGACAATAACGTGATGCTGGCCTTCGATACGCTACGTCTGTCGGATGAAGAGCTTGATCTGCTGGTGAAATGGATGACCGGCGACTACTACCACACGGGGAAGAAGTAGCAGTCGCGCCTTTTTTTGGGAGGGATAGAAGTTTGGCTCATCGGGAAAATGCGTGCTGAGAAGGGTCTGCCTTAGGAGCCTGTTGAAAAACGTAGGATGGACGCCCTCGTCCGTCCGTTTTCAACTCGAAATCACTCGGACGAGGGCGTCCAAGTTACGTTCTTCAAATCGACTCAGCCTCGCCAATCATTGCGGCAGGTCAGGGATTGCAGAAGTGTGTCGTGTCGGGGTTGCGAGTGCCGCCCCTTCAGGGCTAAAGACGTTATTGTCCGGCCTGACCCACGGCTCACGCCGTGGGCTAGACTCTGCCGCCCTCCGGGCTAAGACAGGTTCACTCTGATCGCATTTTCCGGACGGATGGAAGTTGTCCGGACGAGGCTGTTGAGACAAATTGAAATCGCCTCGGAGTTATCCCGGTTTCTGGTGCGTCTCTGGTTTGTGGCCGATTCTGTTCATCGAGTAGACTCCCGCCCACCTCCTAGACAACTTGCCTCTTTGTGGCATCGTGTTGTACGGTTGTGAAGCACCGTTCCCGTGATCGCTTTGGCAAGGATTGCATCTGTGTTAGCTCGACATCTTTTTGCCGCACTGGTCTTGTTCTCGATCCTGTGCGTGCATGGAGCGGCGACCGCTCAACAACCTGCCGCTCCCGCTGCGGGGGCACCTGCGGCTTTGGCTGCGGGACGCGACGCCAACGCATTCCCGTCCGCACCCGGTGGGCTGTTTTACCGAGGCAGCCATCCCACGAATGTCGTCCTCAGGTCCTCGTACCTGCACCAGGGGAAGCTGGCCTTCTTGTTGGCCCTCTTCGTGTTGTGGACTTGGACGGCGGGTTGGATCAACGACGACGCGCACTCGTTGAAGGTCCGGCCAGACATGTGGAACACGATCGTGTTGCTCGCGGGATTGGCGGGGTTCGTGCTCTCGCTGTGTTGTCCAAGCTTCAGCCTCGCATTCATTGTGATGACTGCGGGCTATGCGATTCCAATGGGGTTGTTCGTGGCGGAACGCAACAAGCGTGTGCCGGAATCGGCGCGGGTTCTCACGCCGAAGCACCTCAGAAAGGTCGGCCTGCGAGTCTTGGCCAAACTCGGACTGCACGTCGGAACGCGGGAAGCGCGCGAGTCGATCGCCGGTCCGCCGATCCGACTCATCGGTCGGTCCACCAAGGGAACGGGCGAAGTGGATCGGTCGAGACAGGTTGAAAGCTCACAGGTCTTTCTCGCCGCGAAGGAACTGATCTACGACGCCATTCTCCGCCGCACGACCGACATTCACTTGGAGCCGAAGGAAGACGAGACGTCGGTGCGGCTGCGCGTCGATGGTGTGATGTATCCGTCGGAACCCTTTGATCGCAGCACCGGCGATGCGCTGGTCAACATCTTCAAAGTCCTCTCGGCGATGGATATCACCGAACGCCGGAAGCCTCAGGACGGCAGCTTTCGCGCCGAAATGGAGAACCGTGAGATCGACTTCCGCGTCGCCACCCAAGGTTTGCAGGGTGGCGAGAAGATGGTCATCCGAATTCTCGACAAGGGGGCGACCGCCAAGACGCTGTCCGACCTCGGCATGAGAAAGCAGTTGATCGAACAGATTCAGGCGGTTGCCCATCAGCCTCACGGCATGATGATTACCTGCGGTCCCACGGGGGCCGGTAAATCGACGACGCTCTACGCCTGTCTCCAAGAAATCGACGCCCTCGAAAACAACATCATCACCATCGAAGATCCCGTCGAATACCGGATGCCCAGCGTGACTCAGATCGAGATCAACACGAAGGCCGGGCAAACGTTTGCAGGCTCACTGCGCAGCGTGTTGCGTCAAGACCCTGACATCGTGATGGTCGGCGAAATCCGCGATGGCGAGACTGCCAAGATCGCCTGCCAAGCGGCCAACACCGGCCACATGGTGTTCTCCACGCTGCACGCTAACGACACCATCGCCGCTCTGTTCCGACTGATTGACCTCGGCGTGGAGCCGTTCCTGCTCTCCAGTTCGATCTCGGCCATTCTCGGTCAGCGACTGATTCGCAAGCTCTGCGTGGACTGCAAGGAAGCCTACAAACCCACGGCCGACCTGCTCCAAAAAGCCGGTCTTCCTGCCGACAAGGTCGATAAGTTCTATCGCCCGCCTTCCAGTTCCGAAGCGACCTGCCCGTCCTGCAACGGGCTGGGCTATTCGGGGCGAGTCGGCTTGTTTGAACTGTTCCTCATCACGGATCGGCTCCGCGATTTGATTCGCGACACCCCAAACATGACCGCCATCAAGGCCGAAGCTCGCAAGAACGGAATGCTGTACATGCGAGAAGAGGGACTGCGACTGGTCGTAAAGGGGACGACCTCGATTGAGGAGCTGCTGAAGGTTGTGAAGTGACTCTGGATTGAGGCCGGTGCCTCTTACCTTGTCGTTCAGCTAAGTGAAACCGCAATGAAAACTAAGCAGGTGAGCCGGGTGGCGTAAGCCCCCGGACTCTTCA
>JAYTQJ010000761.1:0-6150 GCA_043746775.1 Schlesneria sp. | reverse complement strand
TCCGGCTTTCGGAAAAGCCGGACTTCGAGAGGAGTGACGACGGAAAACCACGCTTCACACGATCTGTCGGTCTTTCGCGAGTCGCCAGAGTAGGTCTTCGTAATCGCGGGCCATGCGGCTGGCGTGGAGGTGAGCGTTGGCGAACGAGTGGCTCTCGGCGGCGATCCCCTTCGCCCACTGAGGATGCTGTTGCAACGCGCGAACGGCGGATGAGATCGAGGCCGCGTTGGGATCGACCACAATTCCGCTGATCCGGTCGCGGATGACTTCGGGGACGCAGCCGACGTTGGTCGCGATGACCGGTCGCTCGCACAGCATGGCTTCGGCGATCACGAGGCCGAAGCCTTCGTGTGACGAGACGAGGCTGAAGGCGTCCATCGCGCCGTAGTAGTCACCGAGATAATTGTCAGCGGTGGCGAAGGCATAGCGACCGGGAATCCGTTCATTGGCGAGATCAAGCAACTCAGCGCGGCGTGGCCCGTAACCGACGAGCAGCAGTTTGAATTGCCGAGGCAACTGCGCGACCGCCTCGATCAGCAGATGCATCTGCTTTTCTCGCGTGAACCGGCCGATCGAACCGAGAATGAAGTCGTTCGGCTCGAAGCCAAACTTCTGACGCATCGCATCGCGCGAACGAGTCTTACCGAGCCGCGAGGCATCAATCCCATTGAGGATCGTCGTGGTCGAAAAACCCTGGCAGACGCGCTGCTTCACGCGGGAACTGACGGCGATCACATGATCGACCACTTTGGAACAGCCCTCCAAACCGAGTCGCGTCCACGGCGATTCGCCATGCGCGAGATAGACGCCGATCGGCCGGTGTTTGCCCAGCCGACCGTTGAAGCCTTCGCCCCACATGAGCAACACATCGCATTCGCCCGCCGCCTGTTCCAGCTCGGAGGGACTGCAAGGTGCGACGGGGAATGGGAGGCCTGCGGCGGACGCCTTGTGATAGTTGTCGCCGTTGGTCACGAGGCTCTTCACGAGTGTGACGCGACGTGGGTCGAAGAACTTTGCCAAGCTCACCGTGTGCTGTTCGACGCCACCGATCTGAAAGCTCGGGCCGACGCAGATCACGCGCAGTGGGCGCGAAGGAAGCGGGCGAACGGTTTCGCGCGTGTCACCGTTCTCGCCGGGATACAGCATCGAACCGAGATCATGCCCACGTTGCAGCGATCCCGCGCCGGGGGCGGACGGATACTCGACACCCGCAAAACCACGAAGGCCGTAATCGGACTCGTCGAGCAAGCCACGACTGGCGGATTCGGTGAACGAGGGGTACTCGGCGGAGAAGCCTCGCGCAGAGAATGCCTGAGCAGAGAAGTCACCGGGATAAATCGAGCGGCTCATTTCAAAAGACGGGGAAACCGAGTGAGAGATTTCAGACGCGAGAGAGTCGTAACCGAACAAGTCACCGTTCATCAAATTGGCCTTGGATGCTGGAGAGAGATGCGGTTGATTGAGCCGAGTACTCGATCTCGTATCGTGTCTCCCTCACAAGGGGGCTGTAAATGTCGGAGCGATGTTCGCAAAAGCAATCGAGCAAAATGCGACGCAACAGGCGTTACAACCGGCTCGCGGAGTGGCGGCACGGTTCCGTCCAATTTGAAGTTGCACAAAATGTAGGGTGGGACCAGCGGCGCTTCGCCGCGCTGGCCCACCATCAATTCTCGAAGGTTTTTCATGGTGGGCCGGCGCTCGAGGCGAGCTGGTCCCACCCTACCTTGAAACTGGGAAGAACCGTGGGAGTGGCGGCGATTAGGCCGGGTGATTCACCACGAATCAACAGGCAGCTAAGGACGCTTCTTCGCGCCGATGTGAGTGGGAAGATCGCCTCCCGCACCTTGGGTCAGCAGTGGTGAGTCCGCCGCCGGGATGAGGAACTCGGGATGCGAGGTAACGACGCGGACGGGAACGTTCAGCGCGTCATGGAACTCGGCGATGCGCTCGTCTCGATTGACGATGGGTCTGGTCGTGTCGTCTCGTTCCCACCAGTTGTGGGTGAACGACCACGATTTCATCGCGGCGTCCCATTGTGTCGGGGCGCCAAGCGTCCGTTCACTACCGAGGATCAGGTTGTTGCAAACACGCGACGAACCGCGAGCCAAGTTGGCGGTCTTCGATGGGAACGAGTCCATCCAACTGAACCAATAGCGCGTGCCGACAAACGTGTTGTTGGTGATCTCGAACCGTTCGTCGCCGGACCACGGTTTGAAGTGCATGTGAATCGCCGTGTGCCCGCCGACGAAGACATTGCCGGCCAATCGCACATCCCCGCACGTTTGCGAAAACAGGACGTGCCGGTCTGGCGACTCGAAGAGCGAATCGAGGCACTCGATGCGCGGGCTGGGCTTCTCCTTCGCATCGGTCGCCAGACAAAAGCACTTTCCCGCTGACGCGCTGAATCGGCAGTTCTGAAGGAGGACGCGCGACTCGGGTGTTTCGCGCGCCGCACCGATGTTGACGAGTGACAGGTTGTGCGACAGTCCCTGATGCCGGAACCCGCAGTCGATGATGCTCACATCACCGACGGTGCCCGTCAGATTCACCGCGCGACCCATCTCTGGCTGGACCTCAAAATCAAAGCCTGCCACCTCCACGCGAGCGACGTTACGGATGAGCAGCGACTGCGTTTCGCCGGTCGTTTCCTCAGAGCAACGCCACACGGCGCGGGGTGATGCCTTGAGTTTCAAACCGTTGAGACCCGCCCCTTCAACCACGATGGACTCGGTGATCGGCTCGGACACGCTGACGGTGATCTCACAGTTTTCAGCCGCACGACGGATCGCTTCCGACAGTGTTGCGCAAGTCGCATTGGGGCCGGGACCGACGGTGATTCGGGTGAGTTTGGAGAGAGTGGTTTTAGGGGATTCGTGCTGCGTCGTGTTGGGCGTCGCTGTTTTAGAACCCTCCCCCGCAGGCTTGCCGTTCTGCGTCTGTGCCGCACTCGGCAAATCAGGCTTCGATGCCCAGAAGGTGTTCAGTCCCCATGCTCCCGCCAAAAATACGACCAGTGGGACGAGAACCCTCGCGACGCGAACCGGCATCGACGCGGGCGGCGTTGGCGCGGGAGTGGTCTCTGGTCGGCGGTCGTTCGGCCCGACTCTTGGCTCTGACTTTTTTTGGAGGACATCGACCAAGTCGTCCGTCTGAGTCAGATTGAGTTGCGCTTGGAGTCGCCGCAAGACATCAGCCACTTCGAGAGAAGATTGAAATCGGTCGTCGGGATTCTTGGCGAGCAGCTTCTCGACCAACTCCGACAGGACCGGTGGCATCCCCGGAAACAACTGTGTGAGCGTCGCCGGAACAAGGTCCAAAATCTTGTGGATCGTTTCTGCCTGCGACTTGCCGTGGAAGGGCGAATGTCCGGTGGCCATGTAATAGAGGACGCAACCCAAGCTGAAGAGGTCGGCCCGGGCATCAATCTGACTGCCGCGAACTTGCTCCGGTGCCATGTACGCGGGCGTGCCGACGGTGTGGTCGTGCGAGGTCAGATCCGCGTTGTCGAACGCGACTCGGGCCAGACCAAAGTCCATGAGCCGGACTCGCGTCGCCCCTTCGTGCAACATGACGTTGGCGGGCTTCACATCGCGATGAATCACGCCACCGGCGTGCGCGGCCGCCAGCCCCAGCGCGACCTGCGTCCCGAGGCGAATCACTTCGAGAGCGTCAAGCTTTTTCTTTTCGGTCACGTACTCGCGCAGTGAGTTGCCCGACACGAATTCCATCACGAGGAACGGCATGTCCCCTTGTTCTTCGACCGAGTGAATCGTGAGGACATTCGGATGACTGATGGCCGCAGCCGCACGGGCCTCGCGCTGGAAGCGGCGGCGGGCGACAGCGCTCTGCGCCAGATGCGGGCTAAGAATCTTGATCGCGACGGTGCGCTGCAAGTCGGGGTCGAGAGCCTTCCACACAATCCCCATTCCACCACGCCCGACCTGCCCTTTGATGTGGTATTTGCCGAGCTTCGCCGGGATCGGAACGTCGTTCGTCTCGACCCCAAAACTTTCCAACACCAACTCGCCGTCCCGGCTGCCTTCGTCCGCAGCTTCGATACTAGGCACGTACATGTTCGTCGCATCGCCAACTTGGTCGATTGTTCCTGGCGTCAACTGCTTGTCGAGCGGGGCGACGCCGTCTGACGCATTGCTCTCGGGAATGCCTTGCTTGGAATCGTCGTCATCCGCATTCGCATCAGCGCCTTGCCCAGCGGGGTTGGTCATCCCGAACTCTCCCTGCGATTCCGAATTGGACTCACGGTCTTTCCTGTCTCACGCGATGAGAGGGTAGTCCCCGTGCCAACGACGAACAACTCTGCTCTACGCGGCTCAAAGGGAGAGGTTTCCGAGCGGAGCGGCGTCAGCCCAATGGCACTCACTTTGTGGTGTAGCTGAAGTCGTGAGACTTCAGATGATCGTCAAAGCCGCCTGAATTCTCACGAATTCAGCTACATCGAATGGATCGTCAATTTGTCATTCACTCAAAGTGAGTGCCATTGGGCTGACGCCGCCCCGCTCAGATGTCTCATTACCTACCTCGCGGGGTGAAACGACCCGCTCTTCGAGTGCGAAATCGCATCCAGACGGGAGCATCGAAGCCCGATTTCGACCGGCCATTCATGCCGAAAGCCGTCTTGTCCGGTTTTTGAGTCGTCACTAACATCCCGCCGTCTGCGACCGGGGTGTCGCTGCGCACTGCTGTTCAACCCCTTCGTCCATCATTCGCCTTGAGGCGCGGTCATGTTTCGGGCCGGCCTGACATTCTTCCGCCGACTGCTGTGTGCCGCGATCCTGCTCGTCTTGATCGTTTGTGGTGCCGAGGTGGGCGTGCGCATTTTTGAGGTCGTCGGGGGAACGGATGTCTGTGCCACGACCGCCTCGCCGTGCGCGGTGGATCCGACCGGTCTGCTCATGCCGTCGTGGACGACGTATCGCGAACTCAAGCCGCACGCCCTGGCCACGGTGAAGTGCCGCGACTCGAAACGTGATGTTCCCGTTCGCACGAACAGCCTCGGGCTGCGTGGTCCCGAAGTGATCGTCCCGAAACCGTCGGGCCTCTTTCGAATCGTGCTGCTGGGTGACGAGACAATCTTCGCTGCCGAAACACCCGAAGCGGACCATGCCACGCGCGGGTTGAAGGAATTGCTCCAGCAACAGACGCAGGTTCCGATCGAGGTCGTCAACGCGGGACTTCCCGGTGGCTGCCCGCTCACGGAATACCTGATGTTCAAGCAGAGGCTGCTCTCATTGCAGCCCGATCTGGTTCTGCTTCACTTCGACTGGTCCGATGTCTCCGACGACCAGCAACTTCGCCGCCACACGCGCTCCAGCCGTGATGCCACGCCGCTCTCTTGTCCTCATGCGTCATTGGTCAAAACGAAACGTGTGACCAAGCCTCTCGATGACCTACGTCAACAGTTTCGTTTGATCGACTGGGGACTCACGGCGACCAGTCGGCAATGGAAACTTCAGCTTGCGGAACAGACCGCATCGACACGCGATACTTCCGCGAATCCGTATGCGTGGCTGCGCGACGAGCGTCCCGCGGTGATGGCCGCCGTGCAACAATCGTTTCAACCGATTTTGGAACTTGCGAGGTTGAGTGACAGCGGTCACTTCCAACTCGCCGTGATCACATCACCGAAGCCGTGGCAGGTCTCGGCGCGATGCAGTGCTGGGAAGGGAAGTCGATTGGCGAGCGGCGTGGCCAGCGATGCCTACTTCCCGAACCGAGTACCATTCGACAGTCTCGCCGAGTACGTCATCGGCCTGCGTCTGCAATTCGCCGACGCCACGACGGCCCTGACCAGCGGACGCGATCCCGAAGCGAACTTCCTGCGCCACGCACCGCGCTGGTCCGCCGCTGGGCATCGCCACATGGCCGAGTTCCTCGCCAGCTTTCTCAACGAGCGCGTGTCCGGTCCGTGGAACAGCCGTTACCTTCCGCAGGGCGACGCGCCGATCAGTCGCCTCCCGCGACCGGCTTCAGCAGTTCGATGGGTGAGTGGTGAGCGGTAAAGCGAACAAGTCGATGCAACGTGTGATTGGCCGCGCGGCACAGAATCGCGAAGCTCATCAAAAACGAGTCCCCTTATGGAAGACTCCCGCGCGGTATCGTCTCAGACCAAAGTAGCCATCATCGCTCCGC
>JAYTQJ010000760.1:0-2817 GCA_043746775.1 Schlesneria sp. | reverse complement strand
ACGGCCACGTCGAAGACTCCGTGACCGTGGCACCCGGCAAATGGCATTGTGCGACGGTTTTTGATGCACCGTTCCTTGGCTCGACACGATGATGTAGCCATGCGAACAGCGGTTGGCCTTGGCTCTCCAAATAGAACGCCGTCCGACGGACCGACTCCGTGCCGGACGACGTTTGTTCGGTGAGTGCCGGGTCGAGATCGAAGACTTCCGTCGTCATGGTTTTCATTTACGTTCGCCCTTTGTGCAGGGCAATGGTTTGTGTTGTATCGACATTCAAAGCTTCCACGTCCGCCTTGAACTCAGGCTGCGTCTCCCCGATGGCGGTGAACGTGACGACCTTCGTTCGCTGCGGAGCTAAGTGAAAATAGTTGTCGTCGGGAAGGAAACCCCTTGCGCTGAGGCGGACTCCGTGCAGGAAGCGGTCGCAATTGAGAGTGACTTTGCAGGTGGTCTCACTTGTTCTCTCGGCCGAAGCGTTGACGATGACGTTCGAGACGACGGTCGGTTCGCGGCGGCGGATGAAATGGAACGCTTCGCTGAGGACTTGGTGATCGGTGTCGTAGAGCGTGGCCACGACAACATCGTGGTGCGGCGGACCGAAGCGGTAGGCGTAGCTCACGTCATAAAAGCCACCAAGGACTTCGTCCACGCTGAGTGTGTGTTGCGATCGTGAGCCGAGTTCGACCGACACTTCCTGACGCGCGATGACTGTCACCGGTTCCTTGAGCAGCCGCACTTCGACGAATCCACGCAATGGTTCCGTGGACTCGTTGGTGACGTGCAGATGGAGGCCGTTCAATCCTTCGTCGGTCAGTGTGATCTGCTGCGATTGCCAGAGTCGCTTGAGAAAGTAATACGCCGCCTTGGGGATACCGGTGCTGTCGATGACGCCCCAACCCGCCGCTGGCCACAGGTCCTTGAAGAACCAGACCAACGCGCCGCGATTGTGACTGTGCCCACTGCGCCATTCTGAATACGTCTGAGCCATCATTTCGCCCGAGGCGACGCGGCTCAACTGCCAGTAACGTGGCATGTCCGTGGACCGCAGCGGAACGGGTGCGACGCCGTACAAGTGCTGGAGGTAATGATCTCGCACATCTTCAAAGTCGTAAGCGGAGCCGGTGTCGCGCGGGATGCGTTGCTTCCAGCGCGGGTGATGCGTGACTGGCATCGCTCCACCCATGACTGTGTCCACCAGTTCCGGTTCGGGGACGTTTGCGAAGCCGAGGCATTCCGATGCGAAGCGGACGTTCGTCTGACGCAGTTCGGCCTGTGAACGGAGATAGGCTCCGATGCCGTAGTAGTGACTCACACCTGCGTTGGCCTGAAACGGCAGGACTCCACCGCTGGGACTTGAGGGGACGTAAGCGGTCGTCGGATGATGTTGCTCACACAACGCGGGCAAGCGCGTGGCGAACCACTCGTTCCGCCACAGTTCGCGCGGCATCCCGAGCATCGCCGCCTGTTGCTCGATCTCACTGCTGCCGCAATAAACGGCGATGCACGGATGAGGCGCGAGTCGCTGGAGCTGATACGTCGCTTCGGCGGTGATGTTGTTCGAGAAGTCTTCGTCGCCGACCGGGTAGTCCATATTGGCGAACATGAAGTCCTGCCAGACGAGGATCCCGAGTTCATCGCATAGCCGATAGAAGAGATCGCTCTCATAGATCATCGTCCCGCCGATACGCAGCAGGTTGGCCCCGGCATCGCGTGCGAGCATCAGGTCGTGACGCAGCGACTCTTCACTGCCGTCGAGTGTGAAGATGTCCGAGACCGTCCAGCAGGCTCCGCGGCAGTAGATCGGTTCGCCGTTCAGAACGATTCCGAAACCATCACCCACATCGACACGCACGTCGCGAAAGCCGATCCTGCCGCAGCCAATGACGTGACGGTTTGAACCGGCCTCAACAAGTAGATCGCACGCGAACAGCGGCTGATCTCCATGCGTGTGCGGCCACCACAGCGGCGGGTTGGAGATGTGCAGCTCACCGCTGAGCGTCGTTCCATCCGTGTCTGCCTGAATCGCGACGGATGCTTCGTGTTCGCCGACTCGCAGCGTGACGCGGTCGATCGGTGAGGACGAGTGGACTCGCGCGCGAAACGTCACGACACCGGTCGTCCCTTCGAGACGGGCGACCAACTGCACGTCGGACAGCCGCACCGGCTGACACTCCAAACGGATGTCACGCCACGGGCCAATCGCGGGGACTGGCGGAGACCAGCCGGGGATGTGACCAAGTAGTGTCGTGCGGTGCCATCGCAACTGTTGGTGATCGACTAAGTTGGTCTTCCAACGGGGACGCGGTCGTTTCTGCTTCAAGTCGGCGGCGAGTGAACGGAAGCGGATCGCCAGCTCATTCTCACTCCGCAGCAACGCGGTGACATCGAGCTGGTAGCCTCGGAACATGTTGTCCGTGGAGAGAACGTGTTCGCCGTTCAGCCAGATGTCGGCGAGTGTGGCCAAACCGTCGAAGCACAGCGTGTGTTGTTGGCCGAGCACGTCGGACGCGACCTCAAACGTCGAGCGATACCACCAATCCTGGCCGTCGATGTCTGTTGGCCGCTGCATGTCCCAGCGTCCCGCGACTCGCAACGTGTTCGCGATGGTCCCCGGCACGGCGGCGGATAACCAGTCGCCATTCGCGGTCGCGAGTTGATCGGGGCGAGTGATGATTCCCGGCGTCTGCGCGCAACACTCCCATGCACCGAGAGACGCCGTTGCCGTCTCAGTGAATTCGCCTTGCACGGGAATGAGCATCTCCGCCATGCGATGGTTTCTCGTACCCAAGGGGTCAGGCACTCCAAACTTCAAACGAC
>JAYTQJ010000759.1:0-32256 GCA_043746775.1 Schlesneria sp. | reverse complement strand
AGCTGAATTCGTGAGAATTCAGCCGGCTTTGATGATCGTCTGAAGTCTTACGACTTCAGCTACACCCCAAAGTGAGTGCCATTGGGCTTACGCCACCCGGCTCACCAAGAATGTCTCACCTTCGGCCGCGTGAGGTGAAACAACGCCACCCCGCAATTTCAGTTATTGGACCACTCCATCCCCGCCGCCAACCGTTCGGCGTTCACATTCATTCGCAGCACTTGTACCGAGTTCAACCGGTTCGGCAGTGGAGCCGGTTCCACGAGAACCTGCCACTCGCGATCGTCCGGGCCGAGCGTCGCTTCCACGACGCGACCGTAATAGAGCGGAGTCGTGACGAGACCATCGCGTTCGGCCGTGTAAACTCCATCGCCGACTCGAACCGACTCCGTGGCGGCAATCCCTTCCAGCTTGCAGAGCGTCCCGCCCTGACCTTTCAAAATCCCGCGACCGCCCCATGCGAAGCCGTTGTCGGCGGCATGAATCAACTGGGCGCGCCCCCGATAGGCGGCATCAGTCAGCAACAGCAGCGTGCTCGTCCAGCGACCGACTCGCTCGACTTTGCCGATCACACAGCGCCCCAACAGCACCGCATCTTCCGGCAACAGTTCACCCTCTTGTCCAAGGTCGAGCAGCGGTTGCCGACTGCTCACGACGAGTGACGATTCGCGCACGCCGTTCGCCGCTCCTCGATCAAGCAACTTCCCGCTCCGCCACTGCTCGGCCAACACGTCGCCCAACACTGCGGCTTCAATGAGCGCCGGTGAAACCAATCGCGGCAGTCGCTGGATCGTGGACGGCAGCGTGGCCTCGCGAGTTCTCTCGTCGCGCAATTCCGCCAATCGAGCGGCCAACACCGCGCTGCTGGCGTGGGACACTTCCAGCTCGTGGCGTAGCCGAGTCAACTCACGTTGTTGAGCTTGTGCCGAGGGCGATGAGACCGCGAGCAATCCTTCGCGCAAGGAGTCGCCTGTCGCTCGAACGGCCTGCTGTCCTGGTCGCATGACATCGGTGATCGCGCCGCGCAGTCGTGCCGACACCGCATCGGGAGCGAAGTGCAACCCGACTCCAGCCAACACCAAGCCACAGGTGGCGAACAGACTCCACAACGACATGCAGGGTTCCTCACGTAGCCCTGTCGCTCCGCGACAGGAGGCGCGATCAACAAGGAGCATCCATCTCTTGATCCAGCTTGAATCAACCGCAAACGTCGTCCTGACGTTCACGCTTCCTGTCGCGGAGCGACAGGGCAACCACCAAGGAGCAACGGCACGCACCCGAAGGCACCGAGCATTGAGCTAGGCCCAACATCGAAACGAGGCATGCCTTCGACCAACCGTTCACACATGGCCGTCGCTGGTCTCCAAACTGTCCTTCCACTGAGCCAGATGTTCGACACAGATGGCCGCGCCGCGGACAACCGCACGTTGCGGATCGGCCGCGACTCGAACCGGGATGCCGAGCTGTTCACGAAAATAGAGATCGAGTCCCGGCAGCAACGCGCCTCCGCCAGAGAGGACCATCCCCGTGTCAGACAAGTCGGCAACCAGTTCGGGGTCGCACTGTTCGATGACGCTCTTCACTCCGCTCAGAATCGACTCCAGCGGACCTCGCACGGCCTCACGCAATTCTTCACTGGTGATGATGGCTCGCCGTGGCACGCCACTCACCGCATCAATGCCGCGCACTTCGCCGGTTCGTTCCTCGTCGAGTGGATACGCGCAACCGATCCGCATCTTGAGTTGCTCGGCCGTCTGATCGCCGATGCGCAGTGAGAAGTTGTGCCGCAGGTATTCGATGATCGCCTGATCGAACTCGTCCCCTGCGATACGCAGCGACTTCCCCGCGACGATCTCGGTCAGGCTGAGGACCGCGACTTCGGTCGTGCCGCCGCCGATGTCGCAGATCAGGCTGGCGAGTGGTTCGGCAATCGGCAGTCCCGCCCCAATACTCGCCGCTTTGGATTCCGAGACGAGGTACACGCGACCGGCTCCGGCTCGCTCGGCACTGTTAAAGACCGCGCGCTTCTCGACGTTGGTGATCCCGCCCGACACCGCCATCACGACGTTCGGTCGCACGCCGGGCGTCGTGCGCGCGGCCTTGCGAATGAAGTAGCGCAGCATCGACTCACACAGCTCGAAGTCGGTGATCGCACCGTCCTGAATCGGCTTGACGGTGGTGATCGAATCGGGCGTCCGGCCGAGCATTTGTCGAGCCAGCTTGCCGACGGCCGTCCCGCGTCCCAGCACGCGCCGCGTCCCTTTTTGCAGGGCGACGACCGACGGTTCGTCCAGCACGACCCCTTCGCCCTGAACGGCAATCAGCGTGTTGGCCGTCCCCAAGTCGATGGCCAAGTCTGGGCTGAGCCAGCGTTTCAGGCGATGGAGCATCCGTGCATCCGCCGAGCGAGAGAGAGCGAAGTCCTACAAAGCACACTGTGCGAGCAAACCGACTTCCAAGAGGGCCAACTCGCGCGGGCGGGTTGTAGTTCTTACATCCACATCGGACAAGACGGGGTTCCCACGCTGAGAGCAGTGGTCCATGAGTGGTAGCCCTGTCGCTCCGCGACAGGCAGCGAGAGCGCACGAATGGCGTTTGCCGTTGATTTTGAGATGGCTCGACAGATTGATGTCACCTGTTGATCGCGCCTCCTATCGCGGAGCGACAGGGCTACCTTCGCTGGAACGCCTGTCCCGTGCATTTTCAACTTCCGAGAGTTGCGGCCAAGCGGTCGATCAGGGGTCAGGTGGTTCAAAGTCCATTTTTCGCGGCGAAAAATTAACTTTGAACCACCTGACCCCGGCTTCCACACAGCCGCGTGAGGTGTATCATCGCCCTCGGTTTCAGAGTCTGCTTTCGCTCGGGAGTCTTCATCATGCGCGGCTTGAGATGCGCGGTAGTTTGTTGTCAGCGTTCGACATTCGTTCTCGCGATGGGGTTGGTGCCGTCGTTGGCATTGGGTCAAGCGACTCCTGCAAATGACAGCGCTCTGCCACAGTCCGATCTCCCCGCGTTCCATGTGCGGTTTGAAGAGACTGCGGACGGGAAGGTTCTCGTCGAACGAAGTGACTCGTCGGAAAAGCCGCTCGCGCCAGGACGCGTTGTCGGCGCGGTGACGTTCGATGCGGCGGGGCCGCGGCCTGCGAAGTTCCCTCGGTTCAAGGCGGACAACCTCGCGGCAAAGTTCTCGGGCGGCAGCTCGATTCGGTTTGCCGATCCGGGAGAGAACAGCCTGTTCGACGTGGGACTTGGCGATTCGATCACGCTCGAAGCGTGGGTCGCACCGGCGAAGATTGGCAACGGACAGAACATGTACATCGTCGGCAAAGGCCGCACGAAGAACGAGGGCGTCGCCGATGAGAACCAGAACTACGCGCTGCGGCTCGTGGGAGACAGCGGCCAAGCGTGCGTGAACTTTCTGTTTCGCAACGCCAAGAACCGGAAGGGCGAGCGAGACGACTTTCATCGCTGGACGACGAACGACGGGTTCAAGGCGGATGGAAGCTGGCATCACATCGCGGTGACATACACGTTCGGCAAGGGCGACTCGATCAAAGGCTACATCGACGGCAAGCCGCTCGCGGGGAAGTGGGATTACGGCGGCGCGACCGACGACGGCCCGGTCGTCGATAACGATGAGGTCTGGATCGGCTCGTCGATGGGAGCCAATCCGGGCAGCTCGTTTGAAGGGCTGCTCGATGAGATCGCCCTGCATCGGGAAAGCCTTTCCGCCGAGAAGATCGCCGCGCGGTATGTCGTCGAACAGGTTCCGTCGTATGTCACGCAGGCCCCCACAGATCAGGCACTCGTTGTCTGTGAGGTGATGGAAGGAATGCCCGATCAACTCTCGTGGGACTTCCCCGTCCCTGCGCCGAGCGACTCGTGGATTGAAGCCGGATTCGGGCTGATCGAGATTCCACACAAGTACAACTCGCACGGCGTGCGGGCTGATCGAACGAACCCGCTCATGGTTCGTATGACCGGTTGGTACGAGCTCCCTCAAACCGAGACGCGGCTCATCCTGCGATCGCACCACGGCGCACGGCTCTTCCTCGACGGCAAGCAGATCGCCGAGAACCGGTTCCCGAAGCAGCGCGGTGACGCCGACTCACTTTACGATGTGACCACGACCATCGTTCCGGGCATCCGCGTCCCGCAAACCGGCGATGTCGATACGCTTGTCATCGTGAAAGGGAACGGCCAAAAACAGGTCGTCACGCTGGAGGTCTTCGCCGGAGGCAAGAAGCACCGTCCCGAGTTTGGTGAGACGGCCGTCTGGATCGAAAACGCCGATGGCCGGTTCCACCTCCTCTCCCACACCGATGAGAACTTCCAGTTGACGGATGAAAGCTGGGGCGAGTTCGTGGCGCGTCAGCGGTCCAAGTTGGACGACCTCAACCAAAAGAACCGTCGCCATCAGTCACGCGATTACGCCGCGTATTGGCAGCAACGACACGAACGTGCGGCGATGCACGTTGGCTTGTGGAAGCCCGTCTCGAACATTCAGTCTCCCGCCAACCTGCCGGTCGGAAACCGGATCGACCACTTTCTCAACGCGAAGCTCGGGGAAGAGAACGTCGCGCCACAACCGCTGACCGACGACTGGGCCTTCCTGCGCCGAGTCTCCCTCGACGTGATCGGCACGCTGCCGAGTGGGTTGATGGTTGAGGGTCTCGGGTTGAGGGTGAAGAGTGAAGACAAAGCCTCTGCTCCTGCCCTCAACCCTCAACCCTCGACCCTCAACCGCGCCGCCCTCATCGACCGGCTGCTCGAACAGCCCGGCTGGGCCGATCATTGGGTGGGCTATTGGCAGGACGTACTGGCCGAGAATCCGAACATCGTCAACCCGACGCTCAACAACACCGGGCCGTTTCGCTGGTGGCTGCATGAGTCGTTCAGTGACAACAAGCCGTTCGACCGCTTCGCCACCGAGCTGATCTTGATGGAAGGGAGTTCCCACTACGGCGGCCCGGCGGGATTCGGCATCGCGTCGCAGAACGACTCGCCGATGGCGGCGAAGGCGCATGTGTTGGCTCAAGCGTTCCTCGGGATGGAGATGAAGTGTGCCCGCTGCCACGATGCCCCGTACCACGACTTCAAGCAGCGAGACCTATTCAGCCTTGCCGCGATGTTGAAACGCGGTGATGAGAAAGTGCCGAAGACCAGTACGATCCCCGGCGATGAGGCTTCGATCGCGTCGTTGCTCGTGAAGGTGACGCTCAAGCCGGGCGAGGTGATCGTGCCAGCATGGCCGTTTGAAAAAGGACTGACCGCCAAGTACGACGACGGCGTACTCCTCAACCCGAAGGATCAGCGCGAGCAACTCGCCGCGCTGGTCACGTCGCACATGAACCGCCGCTTCACGCAGGTCATCGTCAATCGGATGTGGCACCGCTATTTGGGGCGTGGGCTGGTCGAGCCGATCGACGATTGGGAACACGCCGCGCCGTCGCACCCCGAACTCTTGGAGTTCCTCGAACGGGAGTTGATTCGTTCGGGCTACGACCTCAAGCATGTCGCCCGTTTGATTCTGAACTCGCATGCCTATCAACGCCGCGCCGATGCGCACGCCGCAGGTGACGTGAAGCAGGCCGCGCTGTTTGCCGGTCCCGTACCGAGACGCATGTCGGCCGAACAGATCGTCGATTCGCTGTTCGCCGCCGTTGGTAAGCCGCTGCATACCGAAGAAATGAGCGTCGATACCGACAGCCAGCGCAGCTTCGAGTCGTCGCTCAGCATGGGCACACCACAACGAGCTTGGCAGTTCGCGTCCCTCTCCAACGAACGTGATCGCCCGGCGCTGTCGCTCCCGGCGGCTCAGACCATCATCAACGTGCTGGAGACCTTCGGCTGGCGTGCCTCGCGCCCCGATCCCCTCAGCGTGCGGCCCGTCGAGACCACCGTTCTCCAACCGGCAGTCCTCGCGAATGGAGTGGCCGCGAAGCGCGTGTCGCAACTCAGCGACGACAGCCTCATCACGGAGTTTGCTCTCAAGGACCAGCCGCTCGCCAAGTTCATCGACTCGGTCCACCGCGCGATCCTCACACGACCCGCCACGAGCGCAGAACGAGAGCTCTTCATCGAGCTGCTCGCCGAAGGATACGACTCGCGCCGCATCGACGCTCCGATCACAAAGCCGCTCCCCCCGAGGAACACCGGCGTCACCTGGTCCAACCACCTCAGGCCCGAGGCGAGCGACCGAAAGCTCGCGCTGGCCAAGGAACTCGAAGCAGGCGACCCTCCGACAAAACGCCTTCAGTCCGACTGGCGCGAACGTGCCGAAGACATGCTCTGGACGCTGATCAATTCCCCCGAGTTCGTCTTCGTGCCGTGACCGTCCCCTCGTGAACGCTGTGCTGCCACAGCCCGGTTGGTTCACATTGTTAATGCCGCTACAGTCTGATGTGACCCGATTGCATCCAGCCCGCTTCGATTGGAACTGTTCATGTTGCTTGCCAGCCCGAGCCGTCACCGCTTCTCAGTGGATGACTACGAACAAATGTTGGCGTTCGGAATCTTGAGTGAGGCCGATCACGTCGAACTCATCCGTGGGGAGATCGTTGATAAGATGCCAAAAGGAAGCAGGCACTCGCGCTGTGTGAACCGATTGATCCGTCACTTGCTCGCCGTGGTCGGCAGTCGTTGGCTGGTCAGTTCGCAGAATCCGGTTCGCTTGGACGACAGCGAACCGGAGCCAGATGGGATGCTGCTCGCTCCACGAGCAGACGAATATGAAACGGCAAATCCCGAAGCAACCGATGTCGCAATCGTTATCGAAGTGGCCGACTCGTCTCTCGGGACCGACCGGACATCAAAGCTCGCCCTCTATGCCGAGGCGGGGATTGCCGAGTACTGGATTGTGAATTTGATCGACGAGTGCATCGAGGTGCATCGCCAACCGAAGCCCGACGGAACCTATGGCGAACGCCAGATTCTCTCAGCGGGCGAAACGATTCATTCCGTGCTGGCCACCGACTTGGTGTTTCGCGTGGACGAGATTCTGTAAGGCGAGCGGCTCAAAACAACTTCGCGAGTTCTCCTCTTGTTCCCTCCCCTCGGCGGGGAGGGTTAGTGAGGGGGGCGAGTGGCAAATCGACTTGACCATCCTCCCCCCTCCCCGGCCCTCCCCGCCGAGGGGAGGGAAGAAAGACCAAGAAAGCGGGAAGTTGTTTCGAGCCAGTTCCTAAGCGAGCGGCTGGAAGACAGTTGCCCAGCTTGCGTGTGTCATGCGTGCGAGACTTCTACAATCGGCGACGTGGTCCGTCCGTGCCGTCTTGTAGGAGCTTCGCTGTCATGTCTCGCGCTGTCTCGTTGTTGATGTCGTCAGTCCGTCGAACCGGTTGGCTGCTGGTCGCCGCTTCGTTGCTGATCCCGCTCGCCAGTCACGCCCAAACGCCCGGTGAGCGGCTGACGAAACTGTTCGACGACGAGTGGGAGTACACGCTGCGGGAGGCACCGACGTTTGCCTCGCACCTCGGCGACAAGCGGTATGGTGATCGTTGGCCCGACGTGAGTCTTGCGGCCATCGTCCGGCGGCATGAACACCAGCGCGAGGTCTTCAAGACGCTCGATGGCTTCGACGAAGAAAAACTTGAGCCAGCGGAGCGACTCAACTACCGGCTGTTTCGTCGGCAGATCGAAGTCGATGTCGAGGAGTTTCAATTCCACTGGCATCTCGTTCCGCTCGATCATCGCAATGGAATTCAAGATGAGAGTTCCGTCGGCGACGGGTTGTCGTTCTCGACCCTCAAAGACTACGAAGACTGGCTGACGCGGCTCCGCACGTTCCCGGCTTATGTCGATCAGACCATCGCCGTCATGCGGGCGGGGATCGACGCGAAGATGGTTCAGCCGAAGATCGTCATGCAGCGTCTGCCTGCTCAACTGAGGAAGCAGATCGTCGAAGACCCGACGGCCAGCCCGTACTACAAGCCGTTCAAGGCAGTCTCGCCCGAGATCGCTCCCGCCGACCGCGATCGCTTGCAGCGCGAAGGACAAGCCGCGATTCGCGAACAGCTCGTTCCGGCCTATCGCAAATTTCTCGGCTTCTTCGAGCGGGAGTATTTCCCCGCGTGCCTGTCTCAAACGGGAGCGTCCCGCCTGCCGAACGGTCAGGCGTTCTATGCGTTCCTCGCACGGAAGTTCACCACGACAACACTGACTCCGCAGCAGATCCACGACATCGGGCTGAGTGAGGTGAAACGCATCCGCGCCGAGATGGAGCAGATTCGCGAACAAGTCGGCTTCACCGGAACACTGCCCGAATTCTTCGAGCATCTGCGCACCGCGCCGCAGTACCGCTACACCGACGCCAACGATCTGCTGACCGCATACCAGGCGTTCTCGAAGCGTGTCGATCCGCATCTGCCGAAGTTCTTTCGCAAACTGCCGCGCATTCCCTACGGCGTCGAGGCCATTCCCGAACACATGGCTCCCGACACGACGACCGGCTACTACCGCCAACCCGCCGCCGACGGCACGCGCGCGGGGACGTACTTCGTCAATCTCTACAAGCCCGAGACGCGGCCGAAGTACGAGATCGCCGCCCTCTCACTGCACGAGGCGGTCCCCGGCCACCACCTGCAAATCGCGCTGGCCACCGAGTTGGAGCATGTCCCCGAATTCCGCAAGCACGCGGGCTTCACGGCCTATGTCGAAGGCTGGGCCTTGTACGCCGAAAGCCTCGGCGACGAGATGGGCCTCTACGCCGACCCGTACTCGAAAATGGGCCAGCTCACCTACGAGATGTGGCGTGCGGTGAGGCTGGTCGTGGACACCGGCATCCACTCGATGGAGTGGCCTCGCGACCGGACGATCCTGTACTTCAAAGACAACGCTCCGAAGGACGAGCACGACATCACGAACGAGATCGACCGCTACATCGCCTGGCCCGGCCAAGCCCTCGCCTACAAAATCGGCGAACTGAAGATCAAGGAACTGCGAGCGAAGGCCAAGCAACAACTCGGCGACAAGTTCGACGTGCGCGAGTTCCACGACATCGTTCTCCAAAACGGAGCCATCCCGCTGGATGTGCTGGACCGAGTGGTGACCGAGTGGCTGGAAGGCAAGTAGGTCTTGTCTGTTCTCAATTTCGGGGTTGGGTGGCCGGGGCTGGACTGAGGCTCTGCGAAGGAAGCCCCGGGGTTTCGCGAAGACGCTCCAACCCCGGCCACCCAACATCAACCCCAAAATTAAGACCTGACATCGCAGTAGCCAGCTTCTCCGCCCCTTCTCTTTCGTCTTGGAAAGAGCGGGGCATGGGGGCCGTCTTGATGTAGAGAGCTGGCGAGACGAGCTGGAAACGTCGAGCCTTTGGATCGCACTCGTCCGGCCTTCCCTGTGTCCACCCGTGTTCCCCGTGGTTACTTCTTGCTGCGCACGACAAAACCACGGGGAACACGGGTGGACACGGGGAAGAGTAAAAGCGAGGGCCGATCACGAGCACACTCGAACCGCCCGAAGTTTGGAGTGAGGCTCTGAACGAAATGAAGCCGCGCTCAGTGATCCGTGGTTCTGCTGCGCTCACTTTCCCGCCGTGAACTCGTTCACGTCATCGGGATCAGACGTGAGAGCAGCAGTGCGGGGACGACGAGAGCCGCGGTGGCGAGGGCGTGGGCTGCACCGATCTGGCCACTCTCGGCCATCTTCCAGAAGACGAGCGTAGCGTCGAGCATCACATACGAGAGCAGCAGCAGCTTGATCACCGGCTGCACGTTCTGAGGCGTCGGGTTGGCGATGGCCGTGATGGCGCGGCGGTTCAGCGTGAATGCGATCACAGCCAGCATCGCAGTCACAACGGGCACTCTCGCTCCCGTCGGCCAGAAGTGAACGAGCCACGCCAGTCCGCCAATGGCCGCGTCCAGAATCACCAGCGCCAGCCCCAACATCCAGCGGTTGCTCGTGCGCGCTTCCGTCCGTGCGAACAGCGTCACACCGACGATGTACAGTCCGAGAAACGCGGCGGCATACGTTTGAGGCGGCCCAAGAAAGAACGGCTTCCAAAACTCGTGGTCGCTCGCGCCGAGCATCACGTTCAACGCGCGGCACAGTCCCATTGCGATCGGTGCGAGCGGTGTTCGTTTCAGCACGCCGTCGTAGAGCAGGATCGCCACGACAAGCAGCAGAGAAACGTGGAGACTCACCCGCGTCACCGTCGCGGCAGCAGCGACTCCCGCGATCATCAGCACCGCGCCGAGAATCACCGCCGCTCGCAGCGACACACGCCCCGACGGGATCGGACGCGAAGGCCGCTCTTCGGCATCCTGCTTCCGATCGAAGACATCGTTGAAGACCATTCCCGCCAGATACAGGCAGCACGATGAGGCAAGCAGTCCAAAGAACTTCGCAGAGTTATCAAACCCGGTCGGCCCGACAACGGCGAGATGTGTCAGCACATAACCGAGCACAATGTCGGCCATCGCCGTGAACACAGTCGGCAGTCGAACCAGTTGTAAATACGCGAGCATCGGCGGTCCTTGGTATGGCTTCGGCAAATCATCGAGGAACAAGTACTTCCAGCGTTCAAAGAGGATGTCCCATCTCCAACAGCAACTTGCGGAACTCAACCGCTTGAGGGTCGTTGATCACGAGGACATCAATGGTCACTCTGCAAATTGCGGTCAGTCCGATCAGAAGCGGTCCTCGCCACACAAAGTGTTGCTGCCACTCGTCGGTGCGAGGATGGAACAAGTGTCACGGTCCGATCGCAGACATCCCAACCCGACAGGTTCGGCCCCTTGAAGCTGTTGCAGTAAAAACAGCTCCACGCCAAGTTTTCCGCGTGAGTCTCGCCACGATGTTTGAGGGCGATGATGTGATCGACTTGAAACGGGGCGTCGGTCAGAGATTCAGGCAGATGGCAGTACTCGCACCGCGACGCGGCGCGACTGCGAACGAGTTGTCGGAGCGTGTCATTCATCGCTCACGATCCCGGTTGAAGTGCCTGCCGCGCCTTCAGCTTCAGGATATCGACCATCCGCGAACTGCGGCGGTACTCATCGATATCGTGGGCTTCTTGTTCATCTAGCATTCCGGCTCGGGACTTCTCGGCCAGTTCGTTCATCCGTGAGACATCGCGCGCGGCCAATTTCAGCGAGAGAAGAAATTTCGCTGCTTCCGGCGACAACTCGGCGGAGTGCTCATCAATCGCTCGAGTCAGAATCTCAGACTGGTTCGTTGGTGATTCGGCAACACTCATCAGGGCAGCCTTTCTCGAAGTGGAATCATTCTCTCAGCCGTCATCCCGAAATGATCCTCACCCTTCCAGCCCCTTCAACCGACCTGAACTGTCGCCGAGTGAATCGACGCCCGCATCCACACGGTCGAGCATCGAGAGGAACAGGTTGTTGAGCGGCGTTTCCTTCGGGGAGACGATGTGCCGACCGGACGCGATCGTGCCGCCACCTTTACCCGCCAACAGGACCGGCAGATCGTGATGGCTGTGAGCGTTGCCGTCGGCGATCGCGCTGCCGTAGACGATCATCGAGTTATCGAGCAGTGTGCCGGTTCCATCTTTGATGCTGTTCAGGCGTTCGAGGAACTTGGCGAAGTGACCGATCAGGTACTTATCGACCTTGGCGAGCTGCTTGATCCAGTCCTGCTTGTTCTGGTGATGCGACAGATGGTGGTGCCCGTCATTCACACCAACCATCGGATAGCTGCGGTTGCTCCCTTCGTTGGCCAGCATGAACGTCGCGACGCGCGTCGTGTCGGTTTGAAACGCGAGAGCCATCAGTTCAAACATCAGCCCGATGTGTTCATCGAGTTCCTTCGGGATGCCGCGCGGCAGCGTCAGGTCGGGAATTTTTTGGCTGGTGGATTCGGACTTCGCCCGTTCGATCCGCTGTTCGATCTCACGCACGCTGGAGAAGTATTCGTCCACCTTGCGACGGTCGGTCTGGCCGAGTTGCTGTTTGAGCTTCGACGCATCGTCGGTCACGAGATCGAGGATGCTCTTGCGATACTCGTCTCGCTTCGCGCGTCCCTTCGCCGCTTCGCGGTCGTCGGTCGATCCGAACAGTCGCTCGAAGACCAGACGCGGGTTGATCTCTTTGGCCATTGGCGTGGTGGCGGTCTTCCACGAGATGTTGTTCGAGTAGGCACAGCTATAGCCCGAGTCGCACTGCCCCGCGTTGCGACCTCCCTCGGTCCCGAGTTCGATAGACGGCAGCTTGGTCAGTTTGCCGACTTTATCCGCCGCGACTTGATCGACCGACTGGCCCACCTTGATATCCACGCCGCTCGTCTTGACGGGATGAGCACCCGTCAGGAACGCGGCCGACGAACGCGCGTGATCACCCGCGCCGTCCCCTTTGTGTCGAGCGTTGTCCTGCATGAGACCGGTCATCACGCAGACCTGATCCTTCACCTTGGCCAACGGTTCGAGCGTGGGCGACAGTTGCCAGTTGGTTCCTTCGCCCTTCACGGTCCACTCAGGAACGATCACGCCGTTGGGAACGAAGACGAACGCCATCCGCTTCGGCGCACCGGCCGACTGCGCCGCAAAGCCGCTCTTCGGCAGCATTGCCTCCAACAACGGCAGACCGAGCGTCGCGCCAACGCCCTTCAAAAACGTGCGACGATGCAGAGGATGATGGTGACTCATGTTTCTTCCTCAGGATTAAAAACTCAGGTCATGCTCACGAGGCTCATGCTTTTGAAGAGGGTCCGTGAATCCCCCTCAATCAGTCCTCAAAACCCCAAACCCCACCGGGCTTGCCCCGGTGGAATCAGGTCTTTGCACGACTCGTTCGGCCGATCATTTTCGTTTGGCCGGTCAATTATGGAGTTATATGCGTAGTGCAGAAACCCGCGAGCCACCGGGACAAGCCCGGTGGGATCGCAGGATTCGAGACGGGCATCCCACCACTAGCTCACTCGCCCTGATCGCCACCGAATCGGCGACGATCCAATCGCTTGAAGCGTTGGTTGCCGAGTGCTTCGCGCTGCGGTGCTTTCGGGCCACCTGCAAACCGGCCAGCGCCGCCTTGTGGCGGGCCACCTTGACCCGCGCCCCCTTGGCCACCGGCGAAGCGGCGTCCCCCACTGGGTGGACCACCCGCGTTGCCACCCGCCTGCCCTTGGAACGGTCGCTTGCGTGGCGGCGGTTGATATTCACCCTGTGGAGGCTGCTGCTGTTGTTGTTGATCGGCATAACGGCCTCGTCGCGGAGGCGGATAGCCACCCTGACCACCGCTCGCGGGAGGACCACCGGCTGGAGCCGCTCCGAATTGTCCTTGGCTGCGAAACTGAGGTCGCGGGCGTGGGGGACGACTTTGTTCTGGATAGCCTTCGCCGCCATCGGCCATCTCTTCGGGGAAGCGTTTGCGTGGGCGTTCTTCCCGCTGAGGACGTTGTTCTTCACGAGCCGGCCGTTCGACACGCGCTGCGGGTGGAGCAACAGGAGTCGGCGAAGTGGCTCCCGGATTGCGCAGCCAATCGGCGAGCGCACCGCGCAAGAACCGCCAGTCACTGCCGATCTTTCGACCGGGCAGCCCCTGTTCCTTGATCATCTGTCGAATGTCGCTGTAGTTCACCTTCAGGTAAACCGCCGCCTCTTCAAGCGACAGCACGTCGAGTTCGCTCATCGGCTCTTCTTCGTCTTGGTCGATCTCGAAGAGCGCCGCCATCTTGTTCTTCATCTCGTTGGCAAATTCCTCGTCGGAGAGGTTTTCGCCCAGTTCTTCACCTTCTGTGGCGAACTCTTGTTCGAGTTCACCGTCCTCGTCGTCATCCTGACTGTCCTGCGCCTCTTGCGCGAGGAGACTGGCTTCCCGAGCCGCCTCCACCAAATTCGCTTCGTTCTGAGCCTGGTCTTGATCGTTCACAGCAATTCCTTGAAACATGCGGCCTCACGCCGCGAGAGAGAGCGAAGCCGAGCGGCTCCGCTGAAAACCAAACTTATTCCCAAAACCAACCCGAAGCGTGAGCGAGGAAGTCGCACTATTCGAAGTTGCGATCTTTGCTTTTTTAGCCCCAAAGGGGCGACGTTATGCCAGCCCAGGGCAACGCCCTAGGTTTGCGATTTTGCGGGAAAACAAAGCCCTGAAGGGGCACCCCCAACTCTCGACACGGTGTTGGGCCGCCCCTTCAGGGCTACAAATTCGTAACGACCACAACCCAGGGCGCGCTCCCGTTGGTCGCTTGCCCTGGGCTAACTTAGGACCGCCCCCTTGGGGCTAAAAAACCAAAGAGCGCAACCGTCCTCGCTCACGCTTCGGGTTGGTATGAGCCAGCCACTTACTTCCCATCTTCCCCGCGCCTCATGCGAAACGGTTCGCTCTTGGCGATCTCAGTCACCAACACCGAGAACTTGAAGTCCTGCTGCTTCAGTGCGGCGACAATCTTATCGGTGGCGCAGCGGTCATAGAACTCTAATCCCCGTCCCATCGCATAAGTCAGCATCTTTTCTGCGAGGCATTCGCCAAATTCGCACTGTTTGCCACGCAGGACACTCGCCAGCTCGACCGGTCCCTTGAAAGTGGCTCCGTCGGGGAGTTCGCCCGTCGTGTCGAGCGGTTTGCCCATTTCGCCGTCTCGCCAGCGACCAATCGCGTCGAAGTTCTCCATGCCGAAGCCAAGTTGGTCCATCACGCGGTGGCACGAGGCACAGGCGGCGTTCTGGCGATGCAACTCCAATTGTTGACGGAGCGAACTCTCGGGAGCCGCCTTCGCGGACTCTTCCAACTCGGGAACATTGGGCGGCGGCGGCGGTGGCGGCTTGTCGAGAATCACTTCCATGATCCACTTGCCCCGTTTGACTGGCGAGGTCCGGTCGGGATTCGAGGTCAGTGTGAGGATGCTCGCTTGCGTCATCAGTCCCGCGCGGTTCTTGCCGTCGAGGCTCACCTGTTGGAACTCGGGGCCTTTCACATTTTCAAAGCCGTAGTGCTTGGCTAGCCGCTCGTTGACGAACGTGTACGTCCCGTCGAGGAACTCCAGGATCGAACGGTCTTCGCGCATGACATGTTCGAAGAACCGACGGGTCTCGTGCTTCATGTCTTCGCGCAGCTCGGCGTTGAATTCGGGGAACCGCTTCGGATCGGGCGTGATCTCGTTGAGGACTCGCAGTTGCAGCCACTGTTCGGCGAAGTTATCGACGAGCGCCTGCGACTTCGGATCCTTCAGCATCCGTCGCACGTGTTCGTCGAGAACCGCATCGGTGTGGAGATCGCCCTTTTCGGCACTGGCCAGCAATGCGTCATCAGGCTGGCTGCTCCAGAGAAAGTACGAGAGCCGCGACGCCAACTCGTAATCGTTGAGCGAGTGTTTGTCCTTCGAGTCGTTCGGGTTCTTGTCGGACTCGATGCGAAACAGGAAGTGGGGCGAGACCAATGCCGCCGTGACCGCCAAGCGCATCCCGAACGGAAACGACTCGCCCTGCTTCACCGCCCGATCGACCAGTTCGACGAAGCGCGTTATTTCGACTTCGCTGACCGGGCGTCGAAACGCTCGCCGCAGGAACGGTCGCAGATTTTCGCGGGCTGCCGTCGCGAGACTCTTGTCGGCACTCGGGACTGCCACGAGCAGCCGCTTGTGAGACTCGGGCAATCCACTCGCATCGAACTCCACCGGCCCGACAAGTTGCACGTCGCGGACAATCAAATTCCGATCGCGCCGGTTCTTGTCCTTCGCCTTCTCGTCGTAGAAGTCATTGAGAAACGCGACCGACAGCTTGTGCTTCCCCTGCGGCACCGCGAAGCGAAATTCGAATGGCTGCGACTTCGGTTCGATCGCGGCGACGCTGAACTTTTGAAGCGGCTTGCCATCGAGCCGGTATTCCATCTGAGCATGATCCGAGCCGGCGGGCGTCTCCGATGCTTTCGTCTTCAGCACATATGTCCCCGCGTGAGCCGCGTTGATCTCCACAGAAAAATCTCCTGTCGAGACGAGGATCAGCCCATCATCGCCATGCGCATGCGCGACTCCGCTCCGCTGAATTTCATTCGCCGCGAAGTGTCGCTCGGGCGGACGATTGGGATCGAAGACGGAGATCGCTTCCATCGCGACCTGTTCCGCCGCGTCGAAGTATTTCTCCATGAGCAACGGCGGCAGCGAGAGAACATCGCCGATGTTGTCGAAGCCGTAACCCACGTCATCCGAAGGAAAGTCATCTGCCGGGCGAATGGTCACGCCGACCAGATCGCGGATCGTGTTGTTGTACTCGGTCCGGTTCAGCCGGCGGATCGTCACGCGACCGGGGTCCGACACCTTTGTGCAGTCGATCCGAAACAACGCCCCTTCGAGGTATTCGATCAGCTTCGCCTTCTCATCGGCCGTCGGTTGCGGACTGTCGGCGGGAGGCATGATCCCTTCCGAGATCACGTGAAAGCTTCGTTCCCACGTCTTGCGGTCCTTCAACAGTGCAGCTTCATCGGCGTACTTCGCGAACGAGATCCCCGCCTCGGGCTTGTCCCCACCGTGGCACTCGCCGCAGTACTTCTTGACGACCGGCTGAATGTCGGACACATAGCTCGACTTCGGCGGGGTGGATTCGCTGCTGCTGGCTCGTTTCGCGGACGCCATCGGCACGACCGCCATCAGCAACACCGCGACCACCGCCGCGACGCCCGCTCCCACGAAGAACGACATCCCGTCAAGCCGACTGAAAACGGAATCGGCCTTCCGTACCTTCCCCTTCGACTTTGCCGACTTCCCCCACGACAGGCTGTTCCCCGCGCGAGACTTCCCACCGCGTGCTGAGTCCCCCGTATCGGAATCCTCCTCCGGTAATCGCTCATCCCAGAGATCGTCGTCATCGGCGGAAGACTTCACCGTCGCTTTGGGAACGGTGTAGACCTGCCGACATTCCGCGTTGGGGCACTTGCCGCGCTTCCCCGCAAACTTCGCATCGACTCGAAACGCATGACCGCAGCCAGCGCAAGTAACAGACACATACATCGCAGTACCGCACGCAGAACGAGGAAAGAAACAGAGAGGCAAGCAAGGGGCGAGAGGGATTCGGGGGGCGGGAGTATAGCCCCGGCTTTCGGCCGAAGTCGAACCGCGTATTGAAAAACCCGTGGGGCAGGTTACAAACCGACATCACGAGAATCAGAACACGGACGATTCTGCCAGAAGTCGTAGTCTGGACCTCTTGGTCCGGACGAGACCTCAGGCAGAACAGCAACTGAATACGCTAAAAGTGGAGGCATCGTCCGGACCAAGGGGTCCGGACTACAGCCTCAGTCCGTCGGACTTCGACTGCTGTCGGTCACGTCAACACGCCGTTTCGGACCGATGGGAATTGTTCGAGTCGGCGGCTCGCCGGCTCGAACCCCCCGTTGGTCCCGCTCACCCGAGAACCTCGCCATGCCTCAAAAAATCATCATTGATGCCGATCCGGGAATTGGGGACGCACTGGCGATCGCTCTCGCGCTGCTCGACCCCGATCTTGATGTGATCGCGTTGACGGCCGTCGGTGGCAACGTGTCGGCCGTGCAAGCGGGCCGCAACCTGCAATCGGTTGTGGAAGCACTCGATCCGCCAAAATGGCCGCGCATCGGAGTGGCCGATTCGGGGCAGCGCTTGCAGGAGGCGGAGGTCGAGTTTGAGGAATCTCCCGCGTGGCAACATCGGCAGCGATGCCTCAACGGTCCCGATGGCTTGGGCGACTGGATGCCAACGGTCGCCGACCTGCATCACCCGAAAGACGCGCCCAAATTGCTGACCGAACTGGTGCGACAGTATCCGCACGAGATCATGTTGTTGACGCTCGGGCCGCTCACCAACCTGGCTCTGGCGTGCGACCGCGATGCCGAGTTCTTCAGCCATTTGCTGGGTGTCGTCTCGCTGGCGGGAGCCGTCTCCGCACCGGGCAACATCACCGCCGCCGCCGAGTTCAACGTGCTGCATCACCCCGAAGCGGCTCGGTTGGTCCTGAAGTATCCCGCCACGAAGACACTCGTCCCGCTCGATGTCAGCCAGCGCACGATGCTCACGTTCGAGCAATTCCATCGCCTCAATCTGACGGACGACACTCGGTGCGGGCACTTGCTGCGGCAGTTGATCCCATTCTCACTGCGGGCACACCACCAGCATCTCGGCGTGGAAGGCATGTGGCTTCCCGAGGTGACCGCGCTCGCGTCGATCGCCCGGCCGAGACTCTTCCAGCGGGCGACGATGGCCATCGACGTGGAGACGCATGGAAAGCTGACGCGCGGCATGACGATCTTCGACCGCCGGACGAAGCCCGAGTGGCGCAACAACATCGACGTGCTGCAAGAGGTCGATCCGCAGGGTGTCCTCGACTACCTGACCTCGATCGTCTTGCGATCCGTGGCGGGACACTGATGGACATCGTTTCACCGCCTATTGAATTACGTAGGGTAAGCGTCTCGCTTGCCCGTCTTTGCAGCGAGGAACGAGCAAGCCGGAGGCTTACTCTACGTTTTTCAACAGGCTGAAACCCGCCGGTTCACTCGATAGACTTCGCCGCCGCGATGGGACCGGCCGCGCTGCGGCCATCGGTCGGCTCACGTTTCAAAATCCTCACTTCACAGACCGGTCGCCGTCACCATGCCATCGTCACGCGATGAAATTCTCGCCTCCGTCCGCAAGCATCTGGTCGAAAGCACGCCGCTTCCCGAGTTGACCGGGCCGTGGATCGAGTACTCCGATCCGATCGCTCAGTTTGCCAGCGTCCTCGAAATGATCGGCGGCCGCTGCGTGCGAGTCCCCGATGTCGCAGCGATCAACGCGGAACTCGATGCGATCCCCGCCTACTCCGCCGCGAAGCAGACTGTCTCACGCATTCCCGGCGCGGGAGCGTCCACCGTGGACCTGGATGCCATCGACGATCCGCATGTGTTGGAAGACATCGACTTCGCCCTCCTGCCGTGCGAGTTCGCCGTGGCCGAGAACGCCGCGTGCTGGGTTCATGACCGGGGCCTCAAGCACCGCGTGATCTATTTCCTGTGCCAACATTTGGCGTTCGTCGTCCGTGCGGAAGATGTCCTCCACAACATGCACCAAGCCTACGAGCGGCTTGAGTTCCGCGAGGCCCGCTTCGGCACATTCATTGCCGGTCCATCGAAGACCGCAGATGTGGAGCAGTCACTCGTCATCGGCGCCCACGGCCCGAGATCGCAGACCGTCTTCGTCGTCGGTTGAGGCCCTGTTTTGAAACTTACCCCACCGGGCTGCCCCGGTGGTCTCTCCACAAAGTAGCCATCATCGCTCCGCGTGATGAGCCTGCTGAGAACAGACGGCTGAGTTATTGCGGCCGAACTCACAAGGCTCGTCACGCGGAGCGATGACGGCTACTTCTGCTGGACTTGACGTGTTGCGTAGAGACCAATGGGCTTGCTCCGGCGGGGTCGCTTGTTTGAGACCTATTTGAATGACAGCGGCGACGGCAGGTCGTCACTGGTCACCGTTGAGTAACCAACGCCCTCGTCACTCGCGCTGACGAGGCGGATTGGAAACGCCTGCGTTGTCCGTTCGTGCTGGCAGGTGATGCGTGTTTGACCGAGACGATCAGTGACTCGAAGTTCGTCCAGCGCGCCCGATGTCACGTCGAGCCAAACTTGGACCGAGCCGTAAAACAGTTGCTCGGTCTCATCCTGCGGAGTTGCTTCGAGATAGACTTGGCGGGCGTCGCGCGTGATGACCGTCCAGCCAAACGTCTCGCGGAGCTTGGTGGCCTGCACTTGCCCCGCCAATTGTTCAACGGCCGTCGCCGCGTGAGCGTTCATCGCCAGCGAGACACGATGTCGCAACAAGTCGCGGCGCGTCAGCGACAGCGCGGGATGATTTTGCGAAACCTGCTCCCACCGCCGCAGCCAATCGGTGATCTGATCGAAGTCGGCGGACTGAGCCGCTCCCGCCGCGTGTTCGATCTTCAGCGCGACGCACTTTACCGTCGGTCGGACGCAGGTGGCGAACGACCCCGCCGAAACCGGCTCTGAGCCGAGAACCATCAGTGCCAATAGCAGCGAAACAAACATGGCATCACATCCTTGTGACGAGGCCAGACAGGACCGGGCGCGAGGCTCATAAATGAATCCCCCCACTGAGGCAACGCGAGTTTCAACCTCATTCCACGCAACAGCAGAAAGTGCCGCTCCAGCCCCACCCACCCGCAGAGACCGTGATTCTTTCGTAGCACGGGCGGCTCGCCTGTTCGTCTTCTTGGAGGAAAGGGCAGGCGAGCCGCCAACCCTACGAAAACTCACAGCCTCGCAGCGTGAGTTTTGAAGTTGCACATTTTGAGAGTCGCGAAGCGACGGCAGCAAATAGCCTTGGGTGTCAGCCCAAGGAAACAGGCAAACATGGGTGATCTGAGCCGCGAAGCGGCGGCAGAAGTGGCAGCCTCCAGTCTGCCGCCGCTTCGCGGCTCAAAGCCATTCCCCTCGCCACCAACTTTGGGCTGACGCCAAAGGCTACTCGCTGGCGCTGCTTCGCAGCTCAAACTGCGGAACTTCAAAACTCGTGAGCAAGGATGTGTTATTTGCCTATGCCGCGTTCACGAGCTGAGATCGCGCTCGGCGAGCGCGGCAATGTCAAACTTTGACGGTTGCGCAAACGGATATGCCATCAAGCCTTCGCAGCGTCTCAGATTCCTCGGAACAACAACGATTTCCGGCTTCGCAGGCTGAACTCACACGACCGTTGCAACCGATATTTTGAGCAGAGCGCCTCCCGCTGCGCTTGAGATCGAATTGGACTCGCCCTCACTCGACACCGAGTGTTGGGCGACGATCTCACACTTTGGAACGACACTGAAACAGCCCCGACACATCGGGCTGTCCGCTGTCGGGTCGAGTCGTGGAAGAACGGTCTGCGAGTGGTCGAAGAACACAAGGTCGTGTCATGAACAAGTGGTATCGGTCCTGTAAGTGGATGTTGGTTGCGGCGTTGGCTGTTCAAATGAGCGGCTGTGCGCAGCAATCGAGTTGGCTGAGCCGTGTCACTGGCCGAGGCAACGACGATCGCAAGCTCGTCGAAGTCGAAGGCAAGAAGAAGGCCAGCACTGCGACGGCGAAGAAGTCGCCTGCGACGAAGTCCTCGAAGGATTCGACGGACAAGTCCACCGACTCGCAGTTGGCGAAGAAGTCTCCGACGAAGCCCAAAGCCTCGTCGGCCGACTCCACTCGTACCGAGGTCGCCAGCGCGAAAGAAACCACCACATCCAAGACCGCGAAGCGCGCGGTTGAACACGTCGATCCCTTTCTGACCGACGACGAATTGGACGGATTGGAAGCTGCGGCCGCGAAGAAGATCGAAACGAAAACGGCCGCCGCGCGTAAGGCTGTCGCTGCGATTGATCCGTTTGCCGAGAGCGATTCCGAACCGACAATCGAACAGACTTCCGCGACCGGCGCTCAGAAGCGAAGCCCGGCGGCGTCACCGGCCTTCGAGACCGGATCGCGTGTTCGCGCGACCGTTCAGAAAGTGGAAGACGATCTCGCAAACGTGGGCGATCTCCCCGAGTGGGCGATCGAAGAAGGAGCAACTCAGGCAAAGGTCGTCGCCAAGCAGGCGACTCAAACGGCCAAGACTCAAGTGAGCCAGGTCACATCGAAAGCTGCGACCAACGCCAATAAAGTCATTCGCAGCGCCGAACAGGTTCGCCATGAACTCGAAACCACGCTGAAGGAACCGGCACCCGCCAGCCCGGCCGCCATTGCCGCGACCAAGTCGAGTGCCGTCGCGCTGTTGAGTCTCTGTCCCGCCGCCGATGGTGAATTGAGAAATCAAATTCGCTCGCTTGAGACCAGCGATGTGGAAGGTCTCAAACGCGGACTGCATCAGATCGGTCGTATGGGGACGGAAGCCACCGCCGCCGCGCCCGCGCTCACTCAATTGCTCAAGCACAAGGACGGGTTCGTCAGGACTCACGCCGCGCTGGCGCTAGCACGCATGCAACAGTCGCCACCCGAAGCGATCCAGACCGTGGTCGATGGCTTAAAGTCGTCGGCCCCCGGTCAGCGATCATTCGCCGCAGCGGCCCTCGCCGAAATGGGGCCGCAAGCCGGACAGGCTCTCAGCGCACTGGCCGAAAGCCTCGACGACCGCGATGGCTACGTCCGGCTGCACGCCGCCGAAGTCCTCATTCGGTACGAGCAGTGGTCGTATCGTTCGCTCGAAACGCTGCTTGGTTGCCTGAGTGACCGAGACGAAAACGTCCGTTGGCTCGCCACGTACTCGCTGGCAGAACTGGCTCCGGAATCACCCGAGGCCGTCACCGCGCTGGCCAAAGCCGCCCGCGATCCGATCCTGAAAGTTCAGACCGGTGCCGTCTACGCCCTCGGTGAAATCGGCCCCTTCGCCAAGCAAGCGGCCGCCAGCCTCCACCGCCTCGCCGACGAAGCCACCCAACCCGAACTGCAATCCGCAATCCTGTACGCCCTGCAACAGATCGAGCAGTGAACAGTGAACCGCGCCGCTATTGCACTTTGAAAACGAGAGTGCGATCGCTTTCCGACACGCATCGTCCGGACCCCTTGGTCCGGACGTTTTCGTTTGCAGATGTCACGGATGCAGTCGTCCGGGCCACGACGTTGGTTGGAGAGCAGTCTCCATTGCGTACCCCTCTCAAAGCCTGGCTCGCATCCGATCCATCACTTGCACGTCAGGTTTTCGCGGAAGGAATGGCGGTTATTGACAGTCGCCTTGGTCATTAGCTCTCTCATCAAGGAACTCTTCGCACGTCTGTTGTGAACCATAGGAGTGACGGATATCGTCTGATCCTCTGCATCGATTTACTGCATTTTCCTGTGTTTGTCTGCGATGCGAAATGCCACTCGATTGACGGCGGGAGTTTCCGATGGTTCTCACAAACAGAGCGTGGATTGCCTTGTTGACTGTGTCACTTGCTCAGTTGTGCGGCTGTAGTGGCGGCAGCGCATCGCCATCAGCGAATCAAAATGTGGCCACCGTCTCCTCGGCGGAATCGGCTGACCGCTTGGAAAAGGCGGTGCAGATTGCGTCGCTCCATTTGAAGTACAAAGAGTACGATCAAGCCGAACAGAGTCTCCAAGCGGCGCTCTCGGACCCGGAGATCAAATCGACCAACGAAGCCATGACGCTGCTCGACAAGATCAAGGCCGCGAAGTTCGCCGATGCCACCTCGAGCAGTTCCCCCGTGCCGCCGCCCGATGCGCCCGCTACCGGCTATGTGCCGAGCGCTGAGGGAACGCCTGCACCGGCTGCGATTGCGAGCGAAAATCCTGCTGAGCCAAACAGACCCTTCGCGCCGAACGGGCAACTCTCGACTCCCTCTGAGTCGCCAGCAGCGACACCCAGCCAATCGTTAGAGCAGCCGGCCGAGGTCTTGATCGTCGAAGACAAGGTGGCTCAAACACGCCCCACAGATCAAGTCGCAGCAACGGAGGCGATGATTGCCAAATTAGAATCGCGGCTCAAGGAGGAGAGCGAAGCGGCGGAGGCTCTCAGGGTCTACGAACGTTTTGTGGAACGGCACTCGATGTCCGCCCAGCAGGAGCAAAAGTTCGCGGATCGAGTGGCGAAGTGGAAAGAGGCCGTTGGTCAGAAACTGGTCCGCTGGGGAAATCAGTGGATCACACCTGAAGCCGCAGCACAAAAGAAGTTGGAGTCAGGGAACTTGCTCGCGCAGGCTGGCACCATGATGCAGCAACGCAACTTTAAGGAGGCCGCCACGCTGTTGAATCGCGCCAGTAATTTCGACCCCAATAGCATTCGAGCGGACTTCACCCTCGGACTGATGTACTCGGGCGTGGGCGCGAACCAACCTGCCGAGGCGGACGATCACTTTAAGAAGGTCTTGTTGCGCACACCGGGACACGTCTCTGCACTGAACAATCTCGCCCTGATCGAGATCAAAATGGAACGCTTTCCACAAGCATTGAACCGGTTCACGCAGGCGGCCGAACTGGCACCGCGCACTCCCGAGGTCACTCACAACGTGGGGCGAGTCATCAAAGAGGCCGGTCTTAAGAAGCTCGATGTCCCCGCGTCCGTACTGTCCAAGTTCAACAAGCTCTACACCGACTTGACGCAAATCGGACAGGCCCCGCCGTCCAATCCAAGCGTCGGCTGGATGAATATGCCGATGTACCTGCCCGAGCGAGAACGACCACCGGGAGCTGCGTCGGAAGCGTCCTCTGCGGATCAGTTGGTGCTGTTCGGAAGCGGCTCGGGATTTGTCGTGTCCCCCGGATATGTGCTCACCAATCGCAGTGTCGTCCGTGACGAAGAGCTGGGAATGGTGGAGGCGATTCGGGTGCGCGATCCTGCCGATCCGACTCAATTGCGCGAGTTACCAGCGACAGTCGTGGCGATCTCGGCGGATCACGACTTGGCGCTGGTGAAGTGTGGTCAGGTTCAATCTGCGGCACTCCGCCTGAGTTCAGTGGTCCCGCCCAGTGGTGCCGAGATCCTGACGCTGGGCTTTCCCACGTCAGCGTTCATGAACCGGAAGCTCAGAGATGTACGAGCCGCGATTACCGGGAGTCCGGAGGAATCGAACGGGCACCATTTGATCTTCGAGGCAGAACTGAATGGCGTCAGCGGAGGCCCGGTCCTCTCCCAGAGCGGCGAGGCTGTGGGGTTGATTTCGTCCCGGTACAAGATCAATGGATCGCGCAAGTCTGTCGCTGTGATTCCCAGCATGATCGCGGCCTCGTTCGTCAAAGTGGCTCTTCCAAACTTCGCGTCCGATGCCGGATTGCTCGCAGAGACGGATTGGCCTGATGTCACCGCGCGGGCAACTCCCTCCACAGTGGCACTGCTGTGTTACCACCGTTCGATTCCTGTCGGGACGAATCCGGAGCAGCAGAAGAAAGGAACCAACGGGCGGTTGTTGGCATTGGAAGACACGCTGTGCAGCAAGTGCAACGGGTCCAGTTTGGTGCCGTGCCCAAACAAAGGCTGTATCAAGGGGAGCGTCTCGCGCAAGGAGACCTATTCCGAAGTGATCGGTACCGTCCAAAAACGGACGATCAACAAGACGCGTTTCGTGAGTGAGGAATGTCCCGTCTGTGACGGCAGAGCACGAGTCGATTGCCGGGCGTGCGATCGTGGACGCGATCCGTCCCTCGGGGGACGTTGATCGAGAATGTTCATTGTCCGTCACGGGCTTGGCAGATGGGATGTGTGATGCCCAGAATCGGGGCGCGCTGTCTTCCAACGCCTCTCCGTGACAGCTTGCCACTCTCGGATGTCATCCTCATTTTCGGGCCAACTTCATGACCAAGACCGCCGCTGAACCGCGCCCGACCGGCCTGTTGCCGCGAGTGACCTGCCCTCACTGTTGGGAACAGCATGCTCCCGAGAAGCTGCTCTGGATTTCCGAACATACGGACCTCTTGGGCGATCCTCGGCTCGGCCCCGAACAGCCGCTCCGGTTCCTCCCGACGCGATTCACGGTGAATGGCGAAGCGCTCGACGCGAAGGGGTTTCCCTGCCACCAGTTGGCCTGTCCGAATTGTCATCTGGTGATTCCGCGTTCGTTGCTCGAACTGGAGCCGCTCTTTCTGTCGATCTTCGGCGCTCCCGCCAGCGGCAAGTCGTACTTCCTCGCGGCCCTCACCTGGGAGCTGCGCAAGATTCTGCCGCTCGAGTTTCGCGTCGGGTTCGCCGACGCCGATCCGGTCCTCAATCAACAGCTCAACGCGTACGAAGAGTCGGTCTTCTCGGGATCATCCACCGACGAACTCGTTCCGCTCACCAGCTTGATTCGCAAGACGGAAGAACAGGGCGATCTGTATGACACCGTTTCGTTTGGCAATCAGACCGTCAGCTTTCCGCGACCGTTCTTGTTTACACTGCAACCACAACACGATCACCGGAACGCGCAGAACGCGGCCAAGCTGGCGCGAACGTTGTGTCTCTACGACAACGCGGGGGAGTCATTTCAAGCGGGGAAGGACTCCGCCGCCGCACCCGTCACGCGGCACATGGCTCAATCCCGAGTGCTGTTCTTTGTGTTCGATCCAACGCAAGAAGCGCGGTTCCAACGAATGATCGGCAAAGAGACGTTGGCGGCTCCAACGGCGATGAAAGCGATGCGGCAGGAGCCGATTCTCCAGGAGGCCATCGCGCGCATCAAGCGGTTCGCGGGACTGAAACAGTCCGAACGGACCAAGCGACCGCTGGTTGTAATCCTCACCAAATTCGATGTCTGGTGGTCGATGCTCGGTGCCGACCCGAGTCCCGATCCGTGGCAAAAGGCCCGCTCGGCAGCGAACTCGGACGAGACCTTTCAAGCCTTCGATCCGAATGCCGTCGCCAAGCAATCGCAGTTGGCCCGACAGCTCCTGTTGAAGATTTCACCCGAGATCGTGACTGCGGCCGAAAACTTCTCGGAAGACGTGACCTATGTCCCCGTCACGTCGGTCGGTTGGAACGTGGCCGTCGATAAGAAGACGGGACTCCCCGCGATCAAGCCCTCCGAAGCAGCCCCCTATTGGGCGACGGTGCCGTTCCTGTATGGCATCTCCAAGGTGATCCCCGGCCTGATCCCGACCATAGCGAAGAAGGGCTGATTCATGAGCCAAGAACTGCTTTACACCTCGGCCGCGCGCGGCTTGAAACCGGGAAGTCGCGGCTTCTGCACGGTCCTCACGACGCAGGGGATGGCCGCGCCGCTGACGACAGCTCTCGAAGGATTGTCCGGCTATCGTCCGGTCTATCCAACGGGCGATGCTCGCGCGGATCGCAACCCGGTCGTTTACTCGCACCTCAAACTGCAATCGTCCGGTCGCGCGGTGAACGTGCTGTCGCGCATTGCCGACTTCGGCTTGGACTATTCCCAGCGTGCGAACAAGCTCGCACATCACGTCGTCCTCGACCGAACAGAACTCCTGCCGGGTGGTCCGGCCAACCTGCTGTCGATGCGCGGCTTCATGCGAGATGAGTGGTCTGGCGAACCGACCGTCATCGCGCTGAAGCCGGTCAAACGCGAGACCGATCCGCCGAGTGGCGTTTGTCGGGCGTGGCAGGAGCTGACGGGAGACGCCGGCTGGGCGGGAGTCTTGGCCGAATCCTTTCTGCAAGCCCCCGATCGCTTGGTCGTGCTGCTCTTCGCTCCCGGTCAGGACATCCTGCCGTTGTTCAATGAAGCGATCTCACTACTGCCGGTCGAGCGACGTTGGGACGTGACATTCAGTACGTACTTCACGGGACTCGCCACGGGCACGACCTGTACTTGGCGCGCGATCGTGCAAGACTCGAAGGACGCGCACGAGTCGCTGCGATTCGTGAACGCGCTGCGTCTCGATCTGACTTCTCGATCGCTCGGCCGCGCGACGGGTGGCCCGCTCGTCGATGCCGCGCGATCGGGATCGCGTCCCCACAACACGCCAGCCCGCGCGACTTCGCGCACCGGTCCCTCGGATGTCGTGTTTGCGGAAGCCGAGCGGGTTCATGTGGAGTTCTCTTCCGAGGATCGCACCCCCGCCAGCTTTCGACGCACCGTCGCGTCACCGCAGCCATTGAAGCAACCGCAGGCTCAACCCGCGCCGCCTCCGCAGCCACCACCGGATCGCGAACCGACCTACAAGATGCAGCCCGCCAGCACGTCGTCGGCCTCCCAATCGCGCCCGCCCCGAAGCTTGGCCGATGTCATCGAAGCCGAGTCACAGCGCCCGGCAGCCGGTCTCGGGATGTGGCTCGGCCTAGGTGCCCTCGCCCTCTCATTTGCCGCGCTGCTCTCCGTCGTCTTCATGCGTCCCGCCCGAGACGACAACGATCAAGGTGATCTCGCCAATGCCCCTCCCGCTCCGATCAAGGCACAGGCACAACCCGCAGCGAAGTCGGAGGACGCGCACAAAGCTTCTGCATCCAAGGACAAGCCCGCCGAGGTCGCCTCTAACACTCCATCGACAGTGCCCCCCGCCGTGGCACCCAATCCAAAGCCAGCGGACCCAATGCCTCCGCCATCTCCCCCTGAAGTGCCTGTCACGCCACCAAAACCAGACATACCTGTCGCCCAGCCCGCCCCTGCCAAGCCGAAGATCGAGCCACTGTTTCTGACTCTTCCTGACAAAGGTGCCTTCTTGGACCTGCACAGCTTCAAGCGAGTGGCCGGGCAACCGTCGCCGGGCATGGTGCTGCTAAAACCAGAATGGCTTCCCTATGTCGATCATAAAGCCAGCCCATCGCACGCTGAGAAGTACAAGGCCAAGCGTTCCATCGTGGAGAAGAACGATGCCGGTGGAGAACCGCCCGCAGTGGCGCTGTTCACGGAGTACGACGAAGCCGCCTCCGATGTGAAGTACCGCTTGAAGTCACTGCTGGAAGCGGATGTCCCGTGGCTCGGTTGGTATCGCCTCCGCATCCTGTCGGCGACGCCGGACAGCCCGCCGATCAAGGACATTTCCTTCAGTCGATTCCCGATTGGCGAAGACGAGTCCACTGTGGGGCGGCAATTCAAAAAAAATGGTCAGCAGTGTGTTCTGCAATGGAAGCTCCCCGCGTCGGCCCTCGTGGAATCATCCGTGAAAGCCCAGCCCAAACCGAAGCTGGTGCTGGATCGGCTCATCCTCAAGATCGACGATCAGACGATTTCCCTTGAAGGAGAGAGCCGTGAATCTCAATCCGCGTGGGCCTGCTCGCTCGATGAATTCACCCGCGAGGCGTTGAAGTCATTCCCAGATAACACCGGCCCGACTTCCAACAAATTGGAACTCAAACTGGAACTGGCTTCCGGCAAAGAGGGACCGGAGATCAGGCTGCAACTGACCGGAGTTCAGAAGTTTTTCAAAGGGATTGAAAGTGAACTGACGGGGAGTCTCACCGTCGCCAAGTCCGACATCCCTCGGCTTTTCAAAACGATCTACGACAAACCCAAGGGAGTGATCGAGAAGGCCGTGACGGGCGAGGATTCCAAGCAGGATCCCAAGGTTGCTGCAATTGAAGAGTTGCTCAAGAAATGTACGATCGAGAAGCCAATCGGGGCCGTGAAGATTTGCAAGAGTCTTCAAGAGGCGACCGAAGACGCAAAAGGGCAACTCAAGGGGGAGGAGCTGAAAGACGCTATCCAAAAGCTCACCAAGGCAATCTTGTTGTATGAGTCTGTCGAGAAGTTCTCGCCGCTGGAGGAGTCATTGAACAACGCTTCGGTGATCTCGGCTCGTCTCTATTACGAATTGACCGGCACGATGAAAGACCCTGTCGGAGCAGCGATCAAGTTGACCGAGGTCGTCGATGTCGTGAACTTCGATGACTCGAAGCAGACCGGCGGAAAACGGGGGAACCGGAGAGGTCGCAACGTTGAGAAGCTTGTGGGGGAGGGAAGCAATGACTGAGATTCAACGCGTGGTTGATGAGCTGCGGTTTCTGTTGCAGCGCGAGGTGATCGACCAGACGGACGAGTTGGCGGCGTTGGTGGTCGAGTATTCCGGTCATTGCCACAGCACCAACGCGCGGCTCCGCAAGTGTGATGAGTGTCTCAAGCAGGGGTTGCGGGCTGAGGGACTGCAATTGGCGGAGGCGGCTCCGAATCTGTTGGACCTCGTGGCGGTCCTCGATTTCGCCGAGCGACCGCAGTTGATGGAGGTCGTCGCGACGTACTTCTTCTCGCCGCCGGAACCGCTGCTGCTCGACATCGCCTCGGCGCTGAACGAAGGCTATGCCCTGCAAGAGCCGCTCTTGAAGCTGCTCGACACCCAGCGGTTGCTGGCCCTGGGAAGATGCTCGTTGGCGCAGCGGCTTCCCGTGTTGAGGTCACTCGCGCAGCTCGACCCGACCACTCCGCATTGGGACGCCGACGTGCGCGACATGGAGCGGGCACGGCTCGGTGAGATGGAGACCGAAGTCCGCGCGGCGGCCTCGCGCGGCGACATGCCAGCGCTGAAGTCGCTGCTCGCGGAGACTCAAGCCGACGGGTGGCGCGAGTCGATCCCGGAGTCGCTGCTCAAAGCCGTTAAGTCGCGCGTCACTCAGGCGCAGCGGACTCAATCGCGCGGTCGCTTGGAAGAGTTGGAAGCCGAGCTGCATGCGGTCTTCAACGCGCGCGATGTCGGTCGGGCGCGGTCCTTGCGCGACGAATGGAGCCGCGAACTCAAGGCGGTCCCGCTTCCGACGGGAGACCCGTTGCGCGAACAGGTCGCTCCGATTTTGAATTGGCTCGACGACGAAGACCGCTCGCTGAAGAGCGATCAGGAGTACGCGAAGTCCGTCACTAGCATCGAGCGGGCGGTGACGAATGACGCGCTGACGCTGGCCGATCTCAAACGGATGGGCCTCGAATTCGACCGGCATCAGCGTTCGCTACCCGAGGGATTGGAAGCACGATTCGCGCGGCGGATCGCCGATCAGGCGGCGAAAGAGAAGTCGCGTCGGACATTCAAAATTGCGTCGATGGCGGCCGGTGTGATCGCGGTCGTCGGAGCGTTCGGTTGGATCGTGCAGGTCTCGAACGAAGGGGAGAAGGATCGTCGGATCGCGGCGGCGGTGAGTGCCTTCGTGTCGGAAGGGAAACTGGCCGAAGCTCGCCAACTGATGGCTCAGCGCGGCGGCAAGTCCACCAGTGAATTGTGGCTCGCCACACAGAAACTCCTGTCGGATGCCGAGCGGGCAGAGCAGGACCGCGTAGTTCAGTTTCAAGCGGCGATCGAAACGGCCGAACAATCGACCGAGGCGGTACGGATCGAACCGGCCATCAAGCAGGCGGATGGACTCGCTCAGACGGCTGAGGAGCAAGTGCGTGTCGATAAGGTCCGCTCGACGTGGCAGGACCGGGTCACGCGCGAAACGGCCGAGCGTGAGAAGCAGTTTCGCGAGCTACTGGCCTCGGCCAATCAGCCGATTCAATCCGTCGAAGGCGCGCTGCGCGGAGCCGCTCCGACCGATGTCGATCAATCCGCGCAGTTGCTCAGTGAAGCGGGAACGCGGGTAAGCAAGCTCCAATCGGCGAAGGCTACCGTCGCGAAAGAACTCCAAGACCAGGCCGTGGCAATGGAGCAGCGACTCGAAGCGGCGCGACAAGGTGTGGCGGACCTCACACGCAAACACGACTTGCTCGAACGGCTGACTCACGCGGCGTTGCACTTGCCGACAATCGGTCAGGCCCTACCCAAGACGGGTGCGTATGAAGCGACGCTGCGAGAATTCGTGACGGTGTTTCCGGAAGACGTACGGGCCAAGGTGATGAAGACTGCGGCGGAAGTCTGTCCGTTGCCCGCCGTGCTGGCTCGCCAAAAGTTGATCGAGCAGTGGAAGTCGCTCAAGCCCGCGAGCGACAAGCATGTGGATGCCCGGCTGCGCGAAATCCGCACGCTATTGATCGAGCATCCCAACACGCCCGATCTGTCGCTCATCACGCGCTATCAGACGTGGCTCAATGCCGTCCAACTGCGATTCATTGAAGAGGGTGATCCCGACCAAGGGCTGAAGCAAAAACTGACGAGGCTGCTCAACGGCAAGTTCGTCAAAGAGGGCCACATCTTGCGCGACACCGATGGCCACACGTTCTATTTTCCAGAAGCTCAAACCAAACCGTTCGGCAGCGTGGTGACCTTACGCTACATCGTCGATTACAACGGCATGATCAAGGTGACGAAGGATTTGAAGCCGAGCGATGTTCCGATGTTCAAGTCGGTGCCACCGCCTCAGCAAGAGATCGCGACGAAGACGCGGACGATTCTCAAGGACGTGGGGATCGACAACTGGCACTCCGTCCTGCGTGAGATCACCGAGACCTGGTTGAAGGCGACGCAGGTTGATCCCTTGCTGCGATATCGCTTGGTCACGCAAATTTTGGAGTACGCCGGGAGCGGCGATCAGCTCCTCGAACAGGAACTGACTCCGATCTTCCAAGCCTTGGACGACGAAGACAAAGAGGCGATGAAGGCGGCCTCATGGATGGACCCGTACAACACGAAGGTCGAGGAGTACCGCAAGCGAGCGACCTCGCTCATGGCGAAGGTTCCTTCGCTCGAACCGGTCTTCGCCAATGCAGTCAAACGTCAGGCGGAACTCGAACGCGACGTGCTGACTCTGAAGGTCTCGATTGGCTGGCTGGAGAAGTCTGCTCGCGGAGAGTGGACCTGTCGCACCAAGTGGACTCCCGTCGCCAACAACATCCTCTACGTGGTCTCCCTTCCCGATGCCACCGGCAATCGACAGTGGCAAGAAGTGGGGCGAGTCCTAGGGAGTGACATCAAGATTGACCGGCTCGTCGCCGACCCCGTGGGCGAAGCGGCGGTCGTCTTCACGTCGTCGACAAAATGATTGAGAGGGCTTTGCGGTCTGATAGCTCCTCGTAGGGTGGGACCAGCTCGCTTCGAGCGCCGGCCCACCAAGCCAGAGAGCGAATGAAGATGGTGGGCC
>JAYTQJ010000758.1:0-14630 GCA_043746775.1 Schlesneria sp. | reverse complement strand
CGAGCGCGTCGCACCAGCGGTCGAAGTCGAGCTTGCCATCGAGTCGCGCATACACGCGACCCAGCCCGACTCGCTCGCCGCTCATGCACGGGAAGTCGGTTTCGCCGCTGGCTCGGACCCGGAAGCCGCAGTTCAACGTGTGATACCAGATGTTGAACTCAGCGGTGCGATCGCTGTTCATCGTCGAGATGAAGTCCACCGCCGGGACCGGCTTTTCATCAGGGTCGGGGCCGGGAACGGTGTGAGCGACGTTCATGATGAATTCGTTCGCGCCGATCCCGTCGAAGGCGGGGATGTTGAAGTTCGGCAGACCGTTCGGGCCGTCGAGTCCGTCGGTGTTCGGCACGCGATCGACGAACCGCGTCAGGCCGAGTGACGAATGAGCCGGACCGCAGACGGCTCCTTGCCGCTTCGCCCAACGCAGCGTGTTCAAGCCGAGCGTCGGCCAGTGCTCCTTCGAGTCGCCGCCGGGGGGAATCTGGTCCCGCAATCGCAGCAGGTTGAGATGTCCCGAGGCGTGCGAACCGAAGCCAGACACCTCGACATCGTACCGCAGGAGATATGGGTACTGGCTGCGGTCGTCGAGCTTGCCGGTGAAGAACCGCTTCTGGAAATCGAAGCACGGCCCCCACGTCAGGCAGCAGCCGACTTTCAAATCCTCACCCATGCAATGCCGCAGCATGTCGGGCGGATGGACCCCCTGCGTCGGGTTCTCGTAATGCGCACAACCCGCCGCGTGAATGTGATGATCGCCGGACCAATAGCCGCGTCGCGACGGGTCGATCCAGTGCCGCACGCAATACTCCAGCCCGACCGGTTTGTCATCGACGATCAGCGTTTGCGTTTCGGGAATCGACTCCGGCCCGCGCGAGCATTTGACCGAGTACGTCCCGGCGGGAAGTCGCACGGTCTCGCCCGTCGTGCGATAAATCTGTCGTTGAAAGAAGAAATCGGGAGCGAGCCGCTTCGATTGCGGCGGATAGACGCGGCGCTGAGCATCGGTGATCTCGAAGCAGCCCATTGCCGGGCGATCCGCCTCGTCGATCACTCGAAGCGTGACCTCGGTCGAGGGCAGCGTGCGGAACGAAATCGGGACTCCCGCCCATTCGCTCGCCTTGTCGGCATACGCCAGTTCGATCCAGTCGATCCGCATCTTGCCGGGTTTTTCCTTGGGATCAATTCGCAGACCGGTAACGCGACCGTCGTCACCAAACGGAAGCTCGTAAAGCATCTCGCGACCCGGTTCGATGTTGAACGTCACGAGCCGCGCGGCATCGGGCTGCGGTCGCTCTTCGGTCCACCAAAACATCTGCCCGAAGCCCGCTTCGTCCCCCTTCGCCCAGAATCGCAGCACCAGATTCCCCGGCTTCGCGGGCTGCTTGAGGGTGAGGCTTATGAAAGGATCGACGCCGGTCGCGTTCAGGAACAGCGATCCCTTTTCGACCTTGAGTTCGACTTGATTCATCGCCTGCCAACCGGCCGCGTCTTTGTCGAACCGCCAGTCCTCGATCAGCGAAGACGCATCGCTCTTCGCGACGGAAGCGTTCGGAATCGGCGCGGCGAACTCGATCTGCGCCGACCGAGTCCCGGCATCGCGGCTGAAGACCTCGACCAGCCGATATTCCAGCGGCAAGCCCGACAGCGCGGCAGTCAGCGGCTGACCTTCCAACATCGACAAGCCGAGCCATCTCGACGCGACCTCGTTTGCGGGCGCATGCGGCAGCGGATGAGCGTTCGGACTGCCGATCCGCAGGCGGACTCGCAGTTCCGGTTCGTTGATGACCTTGATGAGCGACGGTCGCCAACCTTGCTCAACGAGTTGCACGTCCCTTCCGCGCGACACGACCAGCGGTTTTGCATCGCGCTGCAACGTGACCGCCGCCAGACAAAGCGGATCGAGCAACTCCTGCACGCGCGCCGCGACTCGTGCGTCATCGTTGACCGAGTTCAACTCCTTGATACCGCGCTGCAAGTCCTCCGACAGCGGATATCCGATCTGCTCCATCGCCTCTTGCAACCGCTGCACCTGAGCCAGCAACGGCTGTCGCTCGACGCTGGCAACTTTCGGCCACTCCGCCGCGACAGCAGAGCAAACGGGTATCAGGAACATGGCGATCAGAAGCCGCAGTTTTGTAATGAACGTCACGATACAGCAACTTTCCTTTGTTTCCATCCGCAGTCCGGCTTTGCCATCGGCAGGTCATCCCATGCCGCCGTCGATCTCCTGTCTTCGCACTTCGAGCAGCCAGGGGTCAAGCACCGCAGACTCCAAATGTTGATGGAGGCGACGAGGCCGAGTGTCGTTTGTTACGCAAGTATCTCCTTCACGACATGCCCATGCACGTCGGTCAGGCGGTGGTCGCGGCCGCCGTAGCGGAACGTGAGCTGCTCGTGGTTGAGGCCCAGTTGGTGCAGGATCGTGGCGTGCAGGTCGTGGACGGTGAGCGGATTGAGAATGGCGTTCGTGCCGAATTCGTCGGTCTCGCCATACGTCACTCCGCCTTGGAAGCCGCCGCCCGCCATGAAGACGGTGTAGCCGCTCACATGATGGTCGCGGCCGGTGGCGTCGTTGATCGCTCCGACGGCCGGAGTGCGGCCCATTTCGCCGGCCCACAGCACGATGGTTTCATCGAGCAGCCCGCGCTGATGCAGGTCTGCGATCAGAGCAGCGACGGACTGTTCCGTGACGCGGGCGTTCTTTTCATGGTTGAGTTTGAGATGCGTGTGCTGATCCCACGGTGAGTTGTTGCCATCGAAGCTGGGGCAGGTGATCTCGACGAATCGGACACCGGCCTCAACCAGTCGTCGTGTGCGCAGGGCTTGAGTCGCATAGAACCGCTGATGCTCGTCAGCGGAGTCCACGCCGTACAGCTTCTGGATATGTTCCGGCTCACGGCTGATGTCCGCGAGGTCGGGGACCGCACTCTGCATGCGGAAGGCGGTTTCATAGTTCGCGATGGCGGATTCGATGGCCTGCGGATCGGAAGTCTGTGCGCCGAAGGCCGCACCTTCAGAAGCCAGCAGTTCGAGCTTGCGACGTTGCAGCGCCGCTGTGTCGCGTGGCGCGATGTTATCGACGGCCGTTCCTTTGGCCCGCATTGTCGTGGCCTGGTGACTGGCGGGCAGGAACGAACTGCCGAAGTTTTCCAGTCCGCCATTCGGCACCCAGTCATTGTTCAGCAGCACATAAGCTGGCAGATTCGCGTTCTCGGTCCCGAGGCCGTAAGAAATCCACGCACCGAGACTGGGAGCCTGCCCCCCGACGCGGCCGGTGTGCAGCAGCAGATTCGACTGACCATGCAGCGGCAGTTCACCGATCATCGACCGGACCACGCAGAGCTGATCGGCGACGTTGGCCAGATGCGGAAACAGGTCGCTCACCCACAGGCCGCTTTCGCCACGCTGCTTGAACTCCCACGGACAACCCAGCCAGACTCGCCCCGCCCCGTTGTCCGATCGCTTGTTGATCCAGTTCGAGCCGATGGGTTGCCCCTGATGCTTCTTGAGCATTGGCTTGTAGTCGAAGGTATCGACATGACTTGGGCCTCCGTCCATGAAACAGAAGATGACGTTCTTCGCCTTGGGTCGGAACAGCGGAGCGGCTACGGCAGGCCCGGCACACAGTCCCTGCAACGCCAGCCAACCGAAGCCCGCTGATGCCTGTTGCAGAAACCCGCGCCGTGTCGCTGACGGCGCGATGCGACCGGGGCAAACGTGAGATTGAGAGTGCATGGGGAACTTCCTGATCGGTCTGTTGAAACAAGAGATGCTCGTCCGGATTTGTAACCCGCAGCGTCAGCGAGGGCGTCGTCACAGTTCGCCCTCGCTGACACTTCTGACGTTGCGTTTTTCGGGTTTTCAGTCCCAAAGGGGCGACGCTATGCCAGCCCAGGGCAACGCCCTGGGTTGGCGGTTTACTGTGAGTTCCAAGCCCTGAAGGGGCGACACTATTCCTGCGAGCAGCATTGGGCCGCCCCTTCAGGGCTTGAGATTCTGTGACGACCGAAACCTAGGGCGGCGCTCCCGTTGGTCGCTTGCCCTAGGCTGACATAGTGCTGCCCCGTTGGGGCGAAAGAACAAAACAGCGCAACTACAAAAAGCGTCAGCGAGGGCGTCGTCACAGTTCGCCCTCGCTGACGCTGCGGGTGACATCGCGGCAACCAACTCGCGGCGAAGTCTACCGGTAATAAATGAACTCCTGAGCGTTGAAGATCGTGTGAGCCAGTTGTGCCCACGCTGCTTCGTCCGCCATGACATCGGGCCGCGTGACGACGCTCTGGAGCAAGGCCGTCCAACGGGCCTTTTCAGACTCCGTCGGAGTCCGACCGAAGGCCGTGACGAACATGCTGTCGAGTCGTTCCTCGGACGAAGCGTGAGGCAGCTTGATGAGACCTGCCGCCCAGTGCCGCGCGAGTGAATCGACGAGCGGATCGTTCAACAATTGCAGCGCCTGCGTCGGCACGTTGGTGACATTTCGCTGACCGCTCGGCAGTCGCAGGTCGGGCAGGTCAAAGGTCATCAGGAACTTCGGCGGTGCCATGATCGACATCGTCAGATACAGCGAGCGTCGCCCGTCTCCATCCAACGGACCAGAGAAGAGTCGCTTGGCGGCGTCCTCGGCAGGTCGCGGCGGATTGAGCGGGCGGCCGTAGAGCTTCGCGTCCAACCGACCCGAGACTGCCAGCAGCGCATCGCGAATCGCCTCCGCCTCCATGCGGCGAGTCGGATAGTGATGGAGTCGCCGATTCGCCGGATCACGTTGCTTCGCGACCTCGCTGACAACACCCGACTGCCGGAACGTCTCACTGAGCACCAGTTGCCGGACGAGTTGTTTGGTGGACCAGCCCTGACGCATGAAGTCGCGTGCCAGCCAATCGAGTAACTCGGGATGCAACGGCTTGTCGCCCAGTCGCCCGAAGTCATCCGGCGTGGTGACGAGTCCCGCTCCGAAGACCCATTGCCAGACGCGGTTCACATAGACGCGCGAGGTCAGCGGATGCTCGGGATGGAGCAGCGATTCGGCCAGCTCCAGCCGCCCGCTGCCGGTGCTTTGCGCCACAGTGTTGCGGCCCGCGAACATCTGCAAAAAGTCCGGCTGCACCAGTTCTCCCAAGGCATCGAAGTTGCCGCGCACGTTGAGATACATGCCGGACTTCGCCGACTCGCGTTCATCCATGCTGTTGACCGCGCGCGGGAAAGCAATCTGCTGTTCGACGCGACGGTACTCGGCCAGCAGCGCGGCGAGAGGACTGCCAGCTTTCCCTTGATTCGGCAGCAGCTTGTGCGTGAGGAGCCAGTCGATGGCTTGTCGGTCACCGGGCCGCGACTGACCCGCGCACCAGCGTTGGACGGCTGCCGAAAACCAGGTCGTGATCCGCCCGTTCGCTTCATCGAGCGTCTTGGGGGCCGGGCCATCGTAGAGCGACGCGAAGGAGTCCAACACATCTTGCGGAGTCCCTCCCGCGTCGTGCGTCACGATCCCCGTGATGCTGAGCCAACTTCGTTTGTCGTAGCCGTGATCGGTGTTGGCCAGCCCCGGCACGATCCCGACGCGGGCCGGGAAATTGGGGTTGAGCGACGACGTGACGAAGTCGATCGTGACCTTCGTGACGCCTCCCTTCATCGCGGTATCGCCGAAGGAACGCCACGTCGGCGGGACTTGATTCACGATGCCCACACCTTCGTGCAGTATCGAATTCTCATCCATCTGCAAGTAGCCGCCGAACTCGCCCCCCGCCAGTTGCAAGCTGACGAACTGCTGCGGAACCAGGTGTTGCGGCGGCATCCGCAACGCGCCGGGCAGCTTGGAAGAGAGCGCGTGCGTGTGGTAGCCGCGCGGCAGCAATCGCGCGACGACCGCGTCGCCTTCGAGAGCGATCAGCGGTGTTGCGTCATCCACCCAACCGTGCGTCATGCCGTCGCCATCGGTGACCCAGCCCGTCGGAATCTGCGGCTGTGAGAAATCAACGAGCTTCTGAAACGCCTCATTCGACTTTACACGAGCCGTTCGCGTGGCGGCCCACTCGCTGGCCAGTGCGGTCCATGTCGTCTCGATGTTCCCTTCGGCCTTGAGCAGCTTGGCCAGCGGATAGCCGATGTCATCGAGCGTCGGCTGCGGCGCATGGGGCACGTCGAGCGGTGTTCGCCAGGCGAACGGCGGGAGTGCGGCGACCGCCCACTGCTTCGCCACATCGTCGCGAATGAGGCGGCGCAGCTCTTTGAGCCGGGAAATCGCCGCGTCATTTTTGCCCGGAGCATCCGCCGGTCGGCTGACCCAGCGCGGCGTCATGAACATTGCGCCCAGCGCGTAGTAGTCTCGCTGCGAGACTGCTTCCAGCTTGTGATTGTGGCATTTGGCACAGGCCACCGTCGTGGCGAGAAAGACTTTTGAGAAGGCGTCGATCTTGTTGGTGACCATCTCCTGATGCACGCCGTTGTAGGCCAGACTGGTGCCGTGGCGATGCTCGCCAAGGTGATAGAACATGGGACCGATGATGCTCTCGTTGATCCCCAACTCTGAATGGACTCGCGGCGGAGTCACCAGATCACCGGCCAACTGCTCGCGCAAGAAGGTATCGAAGCCGACATCCCCGTTGAACGCCCGAATGAGGTAGTCGCGATACTCGAACGCTCCCTTCGCGGGAACGTCCCACTCGTAGCCGTAGGTGTCGGTGTACCGCACGGCGTCCATCCAGTGCCGAGCGAAGCGTTCACCGAAGTGCGGCGAGTTGAGCAATTCTTCGACCAGCGTTTCGTAGGCGGTGGTCGAGTTGACCGACCACTGTTGCAGAAACTTCGCTCGTTGAGCCGCCGTCGGTGGCAGGCCCGTGAGCACGACGGACAGCCGACGAAGCAACACGTCCGGCTCAGCGATTGTGGCGGGTTGTAAACCGGTCGCGCTCAGCCCGGCATGAATGAAGCGATCGACCGGTCTCCGCGACCAGTGCTCATCGACCACGACCGGTGGCTCCGAATTGGCCAGCGGTTTGAGGCTCCACCAATCGAGTCGCCTCTGAAACTCCTCGGCCCAGTCGTTGCTCTCCGGCTGAGCGGACGCGGCGCGGGCATCCAGCCGAGGGTCCATCGCTCCCTGCCGCACCCACTCGACCAGCAGCGCGACTTCCTCGGCGGACAACGACTTCTCCGGCGGCATCTTCAAATCTTTGTCCGCATACTGCACCGCCTTGATGAGCAGGCTCAGTTCCGGCTTGCCCGGCACGATGGCTGGCCCCGACTCGCCTCCCTGTTCCCAGCCGTGCCGCGAGTCGAGCCGCAGCTTGCCCTCCTGAGCCTTGTCCCCGTGACACTCGATGCAGCGCGCATGCAGCAGCGGTCGGATCTTGGATTCAAAGAAGGCCAGCTTCTCGGCCGACATGCGCTTCGCATCGGCGGGCGGCGCGTAGACGAACTCATTCGTGGCCAGAGGCTGCCTGGTAAACGCGAAGCTGATCGGAGTCTTCACTTCCGGCCCAGCGATGACGCGGATCGGCGATCCCACGTTCGGAGCATCCGTCTTCCACAAGCTCACGGAGCCATGCAGATTCGCCACATAGAGCAGCCCATCCGGTCCCAGCCCCAGACCAACCGGCGTGTTCAATCCCCCCGCCGCGCCCGCCCACTCGACGGTTTCTTTGCCATCGGAACGCAGCACGCGATTACCCGACGCGCTCCAAAACGCCTGGCCCTTGTCGTCAAACACCAGACCCCACGGCGCTTGCCCGGCCTGTTGCGCCCAGATTTCACTCATCGCGCCGTCGAGCTTTTCGGAACCTCGTCGCAACGCCTGAGCCACAAAGTCCGTGATAAACAGCCGCCCGCCATTCACCGCAATCTGCGTCATGCCGCCCGGCGACGCGAGCGCGATGTCCGCCTGCCACTCGCCCGACGGGTAGGCGTACCGCTTGACCTTGCCATCCCCCTGACTCGCAACCAGCAACTCGTTGCCGAGCCACGCCATCCCCGTCGCGCGAAACAACCGTCCGCCATAGCCCTCAGGAATCTCGATCAGCGACTCGATCCGCCCGTTGCCACCGTTCCCACGCGGATCAAACCGCAGCACAGTCCCGGCCCCACCCGGCAACCCGGTCGAGATCAGCAACCGCCCGTCCGCATCCAACAAAAGCACATTCGCCGGCGGCAATCCGCTCAACAACGTCCCTCGATGCGCCCCGCTTTCCAGGTCATATCGCTCCACCCGCCCCGGCTCGTGCATCAACACCAGCACCTCGGCCTCGCCCGCGCTGGCACTCCCGCACAACAGCCCCACGAACGCAAAAGCCGCGAGCAGATATTTCAAAACATCAATCATCAGTTTCACCTCAACTCCCTGCCGCACATCAAGGGCGATCACTCTCGCCCAATCACCAGCTTTTTCGCCAATGCTCCCATTTGGTCGTTCTCCAGCAAGTTCCCCATTCACAGCGTGACGAGTGAAGTCATCGGCTTGGTCATCATCAACGAAGCCTACGAAGACGTGATGGGAAAACAGGCCGAGTTGAACCAATTGCTGCCCGCCATCAATCATGTCTCGAAGCACTACGCTCAGAGCATCACGATTCAAGAACTGGCGGCCGTGTGCAACATCTCCGCCAGCCACTTCATGCGAATCTTCAAAGAACGCCTGAAGCTGACCGCCTACAGTTTCGTAGAACAGGTGCGCATGTCTCACGCGATCGAGGCACTCAAAAGCGGGACCACCAGCATCACTCAAATCGCACTGGACTGTGGTTTCTACGATCACAGTGCGTTCGTGAAACGGTTCAAGAAATTCACCGGAGCCACCCCGCTGAGATACCGACACCAACATCAAGCCACACGCTCCCCGGACCGCCCAATTGTGTTTACCACTCCGGTAAAACCATGATTGCGGAGGTAAACCAACAGGTTACGGACTCCCGTGTTTCGTGACGCTGAAGGGCCAGCCCGGCAACTCACCACACGCCTGCAACGCCAAGATGACGTAGGCGCTGCCGACATTGGAAATGAGATTGCCAGCGTCGTTGACGGGCGATTGCGTAAACCATTTACCGCTCTCGCGCTGATTGGCGTGGATCCAATTGACGCCGCGCCGCAGCCGAGCGTCGTCCGCTGGGACACCAAGCTCCCTCGCGATGACCATGTTCAGGCCCGTGCCGTAGCCGTCACTGGTTTTGGTGTTGAGCGGCTTGCCATCGCGCCGGGCCAGCCCCTTCCAATCGGTGAGGAAACCGGCTGTGGACCAACCGCCATCGTCGAGCTGCAGGGCCAGCAGTTCAGTCAGCGTTTGTTGGCGCTGCTCGTCGGTCTGGATGCCGTCGAGCCGGACCGAACACCAGGCCAGCATGGCGCGATGGTGCAGCGACTTGGGCGGATTGTTCTTGAAATAGGTGCGCAGCTTTTCGAGACCTGCGAGAGATTGTGGAGTCTTCGCGTAGTCGCCCGGCGCGACCCCGACGGTCAGCGCGGCGACGGTGACGCCGTAGTGATCGTCGATTTCCATCGGCGCATAATCGCAGTGCGGCCAGTTCCAACCGCCGTCCTCGCGCTGCACTTTCCACATCATGTCGAGCACGTCCCGCGCGACATCGCTGAGTTTGCCGGTGGTCTGCACGTCGTTGAACGTCAGGCCGGTGCCGACCACGATCGGCCAGAAGCCAGCCGCTTCCGTGGGGCCGGTCTTCTGCCAACGCACTTTGCGATAGTCTTCGTAAAAGCTGCGGACTTCACCGGAGTCCGGCAGGATCGTGCTCAGCGCCGGTCGCGCTACCATGTAAAACAGGTTGGTATGGCAGGTGGCACACTTCTTGGTCTTCACCCAATTCAGCGCGGAACGATCCAAGTATTCGGCGGCCTTTTTCGCCGAGAACTCGGCAGCCAGCGGTTCGTCCGCCGAGATCACCGGCAAGCCTTCCGGAACATCCTTCAGCGTGATCGGTTGTTGCGCGGCGACGAACGTGGGCCAAGATACGGCGAGGAGCAGCAGCACGCGGAGGTGGGTTTTCATGGGCGGTCTCACAAGCAGGGTGGCGGTAGGTTCGGAGTTCGCAAGGAGCGACGTATGGCCTCTCTGAACTGCATTACGAAACATTTTAGGAATTGATTTTGGTAATCCACAACCGGGTAGCAGAAGTCGTGAGACTTCTGGCACAACCGAGTAGCAGAAGTCGTGAGACTTCTGGCACCGAACTCTCACGAGTTCGGCTACCACTCACCTGCACAACGTTTTCTGTGGAACGAGTTCGATTGAGTGCCATCCGATCGCATCGTACCTTTGATGACTGATCGCTTCTCCGAAACTCTTCCGCTGAAGTTGCCATACGCCTGAATCTGCTGCGTGTTGCGTTGTTGCTGGGCCTGTTGTGGACAGCAGGGTCTGCGAATGCCGCTGACAAGTCGCTTCGCGCGGGAGCGTATGCTCAAGAGATCACACCTGAGAAGTGGCCGGTCTCGGTCCACGGTGCGTTGACGGATATCAAAGCCTCGAAGTCGACCGACACTTTGCATGCCCGCTGCCTCGTTCTCGAAAATGACGGGGGCTCGCAGGTCTTCTTCGTCGTGGATAGCTGCATGGTGCCCCGCGATGTGTTTGATGAGGCGAAAGCGCGCATCACCAAAGCGACCGGCATTCCGGAGAACCGCATGATGATGTCGGCGACGCATTCGCATACCGGCGTGACAGTCACCGGAGTGTTTCAGAGCGAACCGGAAGTGGAATACAAACAACTGCTTGTTCGGAAGATTGCCGTGGGTGTCGAGCGGGCGTGGAAGCAGCGCGAACCGGCTTAAATCGGCTGGGGAGTCGGCAGCAATCCGCACCAAGTGTTCAACCGCCGCTGGTTCACGAGGGAGGGGGTAGTCAACACCGACCCGTTTGAAGGCACGACCGACAAAGTTCGGATGAATCCGGGGGTTGAGCGCAGCGACACCCCCGGAGTCGGTCTGACAAAAGCGATTGGCAGGGCAGAGTCAGCCAGCGATCAACCTCATTCCGCCTACTGATCGACACCGGCAGCGTCCTTCACGACCAATGTAATCACCCCTGACTCGGGTTCCACCTCGCCTGCTTTGCGTTCGCGGTCGTTGCCATTGTGGGCGCGGACTTTGAGTTGCAGCGTCTGGCCAGGCTTCGCGTCGATCACTGGTCCGACGAGTCGGTTCTTCGAGCTGTCGCCGCCGATGCTGATTTCGCCGGGAATGTTGAAAGCGTGAACGTCACCGGGGGCGAGTGCTCCGCCGGTCGCTCCTCCAACAACACGCACGTCATGGTCGGGACTAACTGCGATTTTCGCTCCCGTTTGATCGGTCACGGTGAAGTCTTCCCCCACGAGCGTCGTCACGTTCAGGAACGTCAGCCCGCCAACGGGTTTCGTGCTGTCGTTGCGAACGAAGAGCCGCAAGCGAACTCGGTCGCCGAGCGCGTACTGAGTTTTCCTCGGCGAGAGATACGCGCCGAGCGACAGCCCGTCCGAATCCGGCTTGCCCCAAGCGACGTTCTTCGGGTCGATCTTCTCTTCGGCGACGAATGTGTCGCGGATCGTCAGCCCGACGAAACCATCATGCCCGATGGCTGGCAGCATCAATCGCACCTGCCACAACTGCTTCAACAAGAACGTCTCGGCTCGATCTTCAGTATCGACATCCAAGTACGAGCCTTTTGGCAACCGCTTCGACTCAGCAATCGCCTTGAACGCCGCGATCTCTTTCTCATTGAGCGACCACGGATCGCCCCGCTTCCACTGATCGCGCTTGATGACCGCAATGACTTCGTCTTCCGTCATCGCGGGCTGATCGAGACCTCGACCAAGCTGCTTGTTCTCGGCATTGAAGTCGCGCACGGCTTCAGCCAGTGAGATGGTTTCATCCACTGCATCTTCGCCGCGAATTCGTTGAATGCCTCGGCAAGTGCCGTCATTGCGAAACATGACGATCAAAGTGAGTCCATCACCGAGTCCAATGTGATACGCGGTCTTGTCCCCTTCGCCGATCTTGCGAGTCTTCAACTCCTGCTGTTTGACGATCTCCAAGAACTGCGGCTCGGTCATGTCGAGCGACAAGCCATGCAGCTTCGGATACGGCTTGAGGAATTCGAGGCCGACGGGCGGCGAGGTTGTTGGCTGTGGGCTGCTCTGCTTGCGCTCTGCGTTAGGTTCTGAGTTTGCGTCGATCACTGCCGCGCGCGGTGCGATGACATCGAACTCGCAACTTGCTGCGACTTCGGCGACTTCCGGCTGATCGCCCCACTCGATGCGGTCTCCTTGCTGAGCTTTGATGGGGAACAGCTTCAACGTCCGCTTCACGAAGACTCGGTAGTTGCCCGGTTGAGTGATCGTCGCCCAATCAGACAGTTTGAGTTCGACCTTCGTTTCGCCATCAGGCTTGAGCAGCACGTTCGAAGAGATGCCGCCCAGCGTTGGTCCGGCATCGGGGACGGGCATCTTCTTGGCTTCGTTATTGATGACGGTGACTTCAAACGACTCAGGCCGACCGAGCCGATTGCGATAGTCGCCGCCGAGCTCCAGTCCGCGCGGTTCGTTCGTCGCGTTCTTCACGAAGAACCTCAGCGTGAGCGGTTCGCCGAGCGCGACCTTCTTCTTCTCGGGTTCGACTCGAACTGCCCAGCGAATGCGGCGGAACTTGAAGACCTGCTCGACGCGAGCTTGTCCGAGTACCGAGACCACTGCGTGCGGTTCGACCGCCTTGTAACCAGCGGGCCACTTCCTAATTCCGATCTTACTCCGGGCACTCTGCTCGCCAGCCCAACGCCGCGAATAGCCGTTCTTGTCCGTGAGGCCCTCGGGGCCAATCGCTGTTTCAGTGTCGTAATTTCTGTCGTAGGGGAACTTACTGCCGAGGTTCTCGCCATAAACCGGATGACCCAATTCCTCGCCTGTCAGGATCGCTTCGTGGAAGCCCGCGCCGGCGATCCCTTCGCCGGTCTCGACATCGACGGCTCGTATGACGAGTTCAACCGCCGGCTCCAGTATGAACGTGATCCGTGCCGGTCGTTCGTTTGTCGCCAGCTCGAAGCCTTTGTCGCAACGATTGCCACCGAGCCACTTCTCAACGCCTTGCCCGGTAACACGAACATTTGGTTGCCAGGCGCTTCTTCCCCCTGAAGGCTTCTCTACGGGCAAGTACGGCCACTCTTTATCGGACTTCAGATCGAGTTCGTAGAATTCCACCGGCAGAGATGCCTTGAGCCAACCAGCCTCATCGGTCGTGAAGGTTCCGAACGACTTGCGATTACTGCCATACCCCGTCGTGAACTCGACCTGCACCTTCGGCAGCGGCTCAGCCTTCGGACCTCCGACCAAGCGAATCTCCACAGATTGCTTCGCCGCGTCGGCCTTCTCGTTCCCAAGCTCTGTTCCGGAACGCGCCTGCGGAGGCAATCTGTTCGGGAACGAGACGCGGAAGCGGGCAAGCGTGTCGAGCGATTCGCTGCCGCCAGAATCGACATCGACGAGCAGTGCGTCGCCCGGTTTCAGAACGAGCGGCTCTTCCATTCGAAACACCAGCTCATGAGCCGTTTGGCCTGCCTTCAGCGGTGGAACTTTCCAACCGGTGTCAGTGGCGTAGTCGATCAGATGCGCGACGGAGTCGTCCTCGGCGTCTTGCAAAGAGCGGCACTCTTTCCACTCAAACGAACGCAGCTTCCCATCCGCTGAGAGGACATGCGGCTTGAACTCGAACAGAAAGAGTTCCCGACCGGCAATGCGTCCCAGACGCCGATCAGCGAAGCGCAGGTCCGGCAGCACTTCCAACCGAACCGAGTCAATCGCCGTCTCTTCTTTGAACTGAAACTTCAACTGCGGATTCGAGGAGTTCGGACTCGGCAAGCTCATCTGCACGGAGCCGTCATCGAGAATCTCAGCCGTTTCTTTCGACTTCGATTCCACCGCATCTGGTCGCCTGGAAGTCCAAGCCGTCGGCTTCTCGATCTGCGGCTGCGCTCGCCGCGGGTCTCCCGACCCCGCCGCCGGGTTGGACCGCAGGTCGCCGTTGGCGTTAGACCCGCGCCCAGCACCGGAGCTGTCCTCGCCGCGCACCCGCTGAATGCCGCTGCACTTCGCGTCCTTGTCGAACATCACGATCAGCGTGTGCCCGTCGCCGAGCGTGATGTGATGCGTGACCTTCGCGCCCTCGACGGTCTTGCGAGTCTTCAACTCCTGCTGCTTGACGATCTCCAAGAACTGCGGCTCGGTCATGTCGAGCGACAAGCCGTGCAGCTTCGGATACGGCTTGAGGAATTCGAGGCCAACCGGCGGCGAGGTCTCGATGTTGTCCTCTCCGCGAATTCGTTGAATGCCTCGGCAAGTACCGTCATCGCGAAACATGACGATCAGCGTGAGTCCATCACCGAGTCCAATGTGATACGCGGTCTTGTCTCCTTCGCCGGTCTTGCGAGTCTTCAACTCCTGCTGCTTGACGATCTCCAAAAACTGCGGCTCGGTCATGTCGAGCGACAAGCCATGCAGCTTCGGATACGGCTTGAGGAACTCCAGCCCTTTCGGCAGCGAAGTGGCTCCCGATTTCTTTTCTTCGGTGGGAGGCTTCGGTTCAGCGACTTGTTTCTCGCGGGCTTCGACCTGTTCGCGAGTGCTGACGAAAACTTTGTTCTTGTCGAAGGTGAACGCGAGTTTGTCGAACGG
>JAYTQJ010000757.1:0-6175 GCA_043746775.1 Schlesneria sp. | reverse complement strand
CTCCGCGTGAAGTCAGCCGAGTTACCAGCGACCCGACTACGCGGGAAACAGCGTCATTCCGCGTTCGGCTCTCTTCACGCCGAGCGAGGAAGGCGACTTTGGGCGGGCGCATCATTCTTCTCGCAGCTCCTGACTCCGCCTTCCTGCTGTGCATTTCCGTGGTGAATAATCCGGACCAGTGTGATCTCGGGATTTTTTCCCGCAGGCGATCGGTTGTTTGGCGAGGAATCCGGTCCTTGTCGTTCCCCGCGAAGTCCAATTCGTGGTCACGCAACTCCGCCGAGTTGCTCGTGGGCCGACAACACCAGCCGCTCGGTCTCGTCCCAGCCGATGCAGCCGTCGGTGATCGACACGCCGTACTTGAGTTGCGACAGGTCGGATGTCAGCGACTGAGCACCCGCGTTCAAGTTGCTCTCGAGCATCAGCCCGGCGATGTTTTGATTTCCCGCGACGCGCTGTGCGATGCAACTGTCCCACGCGACGCTTTGCAGGGCGAACTCCTTGTTCGAGTTCGCGTGGCTGCAATCGACCATCAGCCGCGTCGGGAGCTTGGCCTTCGTCAAACCCGACGTGGCTAGTTCGAGGTTCTTCTCATCGAAGTTCGGTCCAGAGCGACCGCCGCGCAGGACGAGGAAGCCCCACGGGTTGCCCTTCGTGTTGACGATGCACGTCTGACCGTCGTTGTCGATGCCGAGAAAGCTGTGAGCAGACTTAGCGGAGAGCATCGCGTCGATCGCGACTTGCAAGCTGCCATCGGTTCCATTTTTGAAGCCGACCGGCATCGACAGCCCGCTCGACATCTGACGGTGCGTCGGGGACTCGGTGGTTCGCGCGCCGATCGCGGTCAGCGAGATCAAATCGGCGATGTACTGCGGCGTGATTGGTTCGAGCAATTCGGTGGCGGCGGGCAAGCCCATGTTGGCCACTTCGAGCAGGATCCGACGCGCGATCCGTACGCCCGTCTGGATGTCGAACGTGTCGTTCAGATGCGGGTCGTTGATGAGTCCCTTCCAGCCGACTGTCGTGCGCGGCTTCTCAAAGTAGACCCGCATGATCAGCAGCAGTTTGTCGGCCACTTTGTCCGACAGTGCTTTCAATCGGCGTGCGTATTCCAGTCCGGCCACTTGGTCGTGAATGGAACAGGGGCCGAGGACCACGATCACGCGCGAGTCGGCTCCGGAAATGATCTTCTTCACCGCCTCACGGCCTTCAAACACCGTCTTCATCGCGGCGTCGGTAATGTTTTCTTCCTGCTTCAAATAGCGAGGCGAGACCAGCGGAATGGTTTCGCGAACGTGAACATCCTGAAGCGGCAGCGTGGTCTGAGTCACAGTCATTGCTCTTTCATGGCCCGTCATCGGGCAAGGATTTTTGGACGTGACGAGTATAGGCGCGGCATCAAGTGGTCGCCAATTGCTGCGGAAGAAATCAGCTAGGTGAGCGGCAAGAGTTGCCTGCCTCCACCAACCCGAAGTGTGAACGAGGCCGCCGAAAGACTTCGCCCTCGCTCACGCTTCGGGTTGGTGTGCTGGCTAAAACCTTTCTTGTATCTCGCCGATCGTAAGTGCTTCGCCAAGATTGCCGAGGCAGACTTGCATCGTTTGGGCGGGGCAAGACAATGCTCGTCCCTTTGAAGGAGTGCGAGTCATGCCTTTGTACGAATACGCCGTCATCCGGCCCGATGGTTCCCACGAAAAGACGTTCGAAGTTCTGCAACGTCTCGGCGAAACGCCGCTCACCGTTCACCCCGAAACGGGCGAGCCGGTCGAACGCATTATCTCGGTCATCAACGGCCCGATGCCCCCCGGCGACCGCATCAAAGGAGACATCAGCAACAAGAACCTCGAAAAGCAGGGCTTCACCAAGTACCAGAAGACCTCGACTGGCAAGTACGAGAAAATCTTGGGCGACGGCCCCGACCTGATCAACAAGCACGATCATGTGTGAGGCGGGCCACCGAACCGCCTTCTGCCACAGCGTGTCACAAAGTGAACGAAGTCAGTGCCAACGAAGTTAGTGCCATAGGACGGGCACTCCTGCCCGTCGGCTCTTCGCAAGAAACGTCGGGCAAGAGTGTCCGACCTACAAATCGCGATATCGAGTTTGGCAGAAGCCCTCGTGACATCAAGTTGGCTGACAGTGTACTGCGAGGCGACTAGAATCCCGCCCCGCGTGGTCAAGCCGCGCAGGCGATGACCGTAAGCGAGAGTGGCGAAATTGGCAGACGCGCTGGACTTAGGATCCAGTGCCTTAATCGGCGTGGGGGTTCGACTCCCCCCTCTCGCAGTTGGTTGAGAAGGCAAACCGCACTTGGGCCTCACGGCATCCAAGTCGCCAGCGGCAGCGCCTTCCAGAGGACGTAGGCGACTGGTGCCGCATAGAGAATGCTGTCCATCAGGTCGAGCAGTCCACCGAAGCCGGGGAGCAGGTGAGCCGAGTCCTTCTTTCCCACGTCGCGTTTGATGAGTGACTCGCACAAATCGCCGACCAACCCAGTGACTCCCAAGATGAGGCCGTACACGGCGGCACTCAACCAATCGGGCGAGGCCCATCGCTCTGAACCGACCGGCGTGAAGAGCGGCGTGGCGTAGTGTAGCCAAGCGATCGCTGTGGCCGCCGAACCGATCAGTGCGCCGACCGCGCCAGCCCATGTCTTGCCGGGCGAGAGCAGCGGGACCAATTTCCGTTTGCCAAACAACCGGCCGAAGAAGTACGCGCCGATGTCGCCCCCCTTGGTCACGATTAGCAGCGAACCGATCACCAAGTAACCGGCATCAGAACCGGCGACCCATCTCAACTGAGACGCCACGCCCAACAACACGCCGATGTAGCTGACGATCAGCAACTCAACGCCGAGCGTCTCCATGCTGGCCCCCGGTTCTCGATAGCGATACGTCGCGAGCAAGAACAACACGAGAACGGTCAGCGAATACGCCAACATGACTTGGGCGAGCGTGTTGTCGTCCGAGGGAATCTTGATCGGCATATGACCGAACCGCCCCCACCACGCGGCGGCGGCCACCAACACGCAACACGCCGACACGATGACCCGATTCGGTGTGAAGGACCTCGTCCAAAGCAGGTCCACCATTTCGCTGGCACCGCGAATCGCGAGCAACGTCACCACGGCGAGCAGAATCGGCGCAGAAGCGCCGAGCCGCGCATCGAGCCAGAACAGCGCCACGAACAGCGGAATCAGGACGGCCGATACGATAAGTCGCCAACGCAGCATGGGATCAGAAGTCTGGGAGAAGTGATTCAATTACCGATCGACCATCGCAGCCGTCGGTCGCAATCCAAGTCGCCTTCATCGCTCGGCGTGAAGTAAGCCGATTGGGAATCGACCTGTGCATCAACAGCCCGCACCCGAAACTCGCGTTCGGCTTACTTCACGCCGAGCGATGAAGGCGACTTGGAAGCAGAAAAATTCTGCACAAGCCAACAACAATCGAAACGTGATCGCAAGAAGTTGACTCCGATGGTAGACGGTCCAGGGCGGGAAGCGAATCAACTCGACAGTCCTCCGAACCGGCGATCGCGCGCGGCGAAGTTCTGGAGCGCCTCATGCAAATCGTCCGTGGTGAAGTCTGGCCAAAATTTGTCAGTGACCCACAGTTCGGCGTAGCTGATCTGCCATAGCAAATAATTGCTGACGCGCAGCTCACCCGCCGTGCGAATCACGAGGTCGGGATCGGACATCCCTGCCGTGTACAAGTGTGCGGCAACGGTTTCTTCATTGATCGTGTTGGGGTCCAGTCGCCCCGCCACAACTTCGCGTGCAATCGCTTGCGCCGCATCCGCGATCTCGCCACGACTGCCATAGTTCACCGCGAGACACAGTCGCATCCCCGTGTGTTCACGACTGACATCGCAGGTCCGCTCGATCTCGCGCAACACGCCATCGCCGAGTCCCTCGCGCCGACCAATCACCGCGAACCGCAAATTCTGGCGAATGATCTCGGTCCGCTCTTCGATCAAATACTGCTCAAAGAGTTGCATGAGCAACTTCAGTTCGAGTGGCGGTCGCTTCCAGTTTTCACTGCTGAAACAGTAGAGCGTCAATTGTTCGAGACCTAATCTTGAACACTGTTCGACGATGGCCCGTACCGTCCCCACGCCGCGCCGGTGCCCTTCAATCCGCGGCAACCCGCGCGAGTTCGCCCACCGTCCGTTGCCATCCATGATGACCGCGACATGACGCGCAAGCCGATCGGGGCGCAGCCCGAACCCCACGATTTGGTCGTCGGTGTACGGGTCATCGGCAGAGCGACGCGAACTGGATGGGGCTTGCATTCCATGCACCGCCTGAAGCTGTAATCGATCCGTGAAACACGAGGCCAACACCAACCCGCTGCGTGAGCAAGGAAGAAGCTCGCAGCGTGAGTGAGGAAGGACGCTCCCAATGCCAGATGCCTTCGGTTTGTCCTCAACCCGTCACCGTAGGGAACCCACCAACGAGGTCGTTCCGAGGAGATCGAAGATGGGCACGTACTCGGCCGACCAACCCTCTTCAGTATCCGTGTCATCGCCATTAGGGGAGGGGAGGAACAACACTTCTTCGCGGTACGTGGGAGACGAATCGGGATCGATGATGGCCAATCGGACGCGGTCGCGTTGGACCTCCAAGACGTTCACTTGAACGCCGGTTCCGATCATCAAGCCTTCGTTGATTCCACGCGTATAAACTCGCATCTGGCGACCTCGTGACAGGTGTATGTGAGATGTCAGCGGCTCAAGGGAGCCTTCAATGCGGCGACATTCTGCCGAGGGACTTTCATGAGAGCAAGCTGGAAAAAGTACCTTCTTGAATCTCCTCCGCGCGCGGCGCGCATCACTTGACACTTCGTTCGTTACCATGCCATCTGCCTCTCGAATGACGCATCGAAACGAGCCGACGAGACGCGAAAGTGAATGCAAGAATCGCGAGTCACACGGTCAATTTTTCCCTGCCAAGCGGTGATCGGTGTCCGTGAAACGCGTCGTCGCTCGATGAACCACATCGTCATCAAGCCTCCCTCATTCGCTCGCACTCCACAGGATGTTCAACCTATGAAACTCGTCATCCATCCCCCGGTCGATGCTGTGCGCGTGGCCCGCATTCGCGAGGCAGCTGCGCCCATGAGCGTCGTCAATGCGAACGACATCGACGCAGCCATGCGCGAGATCGTTGAGGCCGATGCGTACTTCGGCAAGCTCACCCCCGAGCTGCTCTCGCACGCGCGGCGGTTGCGCTGGGTGCAGTCCCCCACCGCGAGTCTCGAACATTTTCTCTTCCCCGCACTCGTCGAACATCCGTGCCTGCTTAGCAATATGCGCGGACTCTTCTCCGACGTGATTGCCGATCATGTGCTGGGCTACATGCTCTGCTTCGCTCGCAACCTGCACGTCTATTTGCGACAGCAACAGCGAGGCGAATGGTCGCCCGTCGGTGACAAGAGCTACGTCGCCAACTTCATTGCCGCGCCGGGAACAGTCCTGCCGATGGATCGCGCTCACCAGAATTTGTCCGACTGCACGCTGGGCGTTGTCGGCGTGGGACACATCGGAGCCGAAGTGCTGCGCCGCGCGGCGGCCTTCGGAATGAGGCTACTCGGTGTCGATCCGGTTCGTCGCCAAGTGGACGGCATACTTGCCGACGTGTGGCCCGTTGATCGACTCGGTGAGCTGCTGAGTCAGTCCGACTACGTAGTCATCGCGGCACCACACACGCCCGAGACCGCGAAGCTGTTTCGTCGCCCTGTCATTCAGCAGATGAAACGCACGGGCATCCTGATCAACATCGGTCGCGGCGCCATCGTCGATCTGCACGATCTGACCGAAGCCCTGCGCGCGGGCGACATCGCGGGCGCGGCACTCGATGTGTGCGAGATCGAACCGCTCCCCACCGACCATCCGCTCTGGCAGATGCCCAACGTCATTATCACGCCCCACGTCGCCGCCGCATCACCGCACATTGCCGAACGGCATCTCGAAACACTGCTCGACAACATCCGCCGCTTCGTGAAGGGCGAGCCGCCCGCAACGCTCGTCGATAAGCACAAGTGGTACTGACAGCAACCGCGACGCCACGGCCATCGCCTTTTTCAATTTGGGGTGCCACGGTCACGGAGCTTCGACGTGGCCGTGCTTGGATGTGAACTCTATTTCTCATTCTCATGGCCACGTCGAAGCTCCG
>JAYTQJ010000756.1:0-14631 GCA_043746775.1 Schlesneria sp. | reverse complement strand
TGGAAACAGTCGGCTGCGGAGGTCTTTTGCACGCCGTTGGTGGGAGTCGGATCAATGCGGACCATCCAGGCGGCGACCGAATAATGGCCCTTCCAGTCCGTCAGTGGCACGATCACCTTGAGCGGCAGAACTCCAACGGCATCGTCGTTCACGATGATGCTAAGGACGTTGCTTCTTCTGCTCGGCCCCGACCGCCGGATCGAGATTGCACCACCAAACTTCACCGCGCCGCATGGATCGGCTCCTCGTCCAGCACGGTGAAACACGTCAACTCGGGATCGCATTCGTAATCGGCGAGCAACCGCTGAGCGGCATCGGCCAGCTCTCGCTTGGAAGCATTCGGTGAGCCGGGCTGTGAATGGCTGAGGTTTTTCCGAACGACATCCAATGCCGCCTGCAACAAGTCGATCTGTTGCGGCATCGTGAGTTGTTGGAATTCCGTCAAAATCTGTGCTTGGGTCATCGCGACACTCAGAGGTTTGAATTCGTTTGGATGAAACGGAACTCACAAGACCGTAACATCGCGTGATGATCTCGTGAATCGGATTTCCGATTTCAATTTCCATTCTGGGACGCGGCCCAGCGAAGTTCGCGTCGATCCTCATCATTCATGTTGAGCAATTCGACGGTGCCGCAGCCGATCGGAGTCAGACCGACGATCCGATCTCCCGCGGTCTCACTCGTATGAATGATGAAGCAGGCCCTCGCTTCGCGCCGGGCAGCCTCCTCGAATTTGTACGACCATCGTCCGTAGTACGTCAGCGCCATGCTTCCGAAGAATGCGGCGGCCCATCGTCCTGAGTTCCTACTTGGCTTCTTGCTTGTCGCGTGCAGGACGGAATTCATCCCCGACATTCCAAGTCGGCAATCGGTCGGCGTTCGCTACGTCGCGGGCCACGTCGAGCATGAACTCGGCCAACACAACGAAGCCTGAAAAATCCCAGTCCGGCTGAAATTCATCCTGCGGCGAGTGGTACGCCTTGTCGTTGAAATCCTTGTGAGCCTTGGTGGCGAAGTCGTTCGGCTTGCCTGTGATCTTCATTCCCGCCGCGACGGAAAACGCGGGGACGCCCGACTGCGCCAGCGAGAAATGGTCCGAGCGGTAGAAGATTCCCAGGTGCGCCCTCTGGTCCGTTTCGATCTCCAGGTGATTCCTCTCTGCCGCCGCTTTGACCGTCGGCCAGATCGACGTTCGGTCGGCACCGGTCACGACGACCGATGCCGGTACGCCGAGCGGTAGGATCATGTCGACGTTCAGATTGAGCGCTGTCTTGCCCAGAGGGATGAGCGGATTCCGGGTGTAGTACTTCGAACCGAGCAGCCCTTTCTCTTCCGCGGTGACGGCCAGGAACACAGCGGATCGTTTGGGCTTCGGCGACTGAAGCGACCACGCGCGGGCGAGCTCCAGCAGGAGGCCGCAGCCAGTGGCGTTGTCCGCCGCGCCATTGTAAATCGAATCGCCGAGGACAGGCTTGCCGATGCCGAGATGATCCCAGTGCGCGGTGAAGACGATCGCCTCGGATTTCAACGTCGCATCGCTCCCTTCCACCAAACCGACGACGTTGTGACTGACGAAGTTCTCGATGCGGGTCGGGAGGTTGCCTTTCAAATTCACACCGAGGGAAGAGGACTTGAACCCCTTGGTGTCAGCCTCGCGCAAGGCGTCTTCCACGGTGCGGCCCGACAGCCCCAGGAGCTTTTCACCCGCTGTCCGAGAGAGCCAGCCTGCGAAAGCCAGCACTGGTTGACCGGGTTCCCGCTTGAGCTGCGCACTTTCCAGTCGCCGCACGACCGAATACGGATAACCCGCGGTCTCATTCGTATGAATGATGAAGCAAGCCTTCGCTCCGCGCCGGGCGGCCTCCTCGAGTTTGTACGACCAACGCCCGTAATACGTCAGCGCCGTGCCTCCGAAGAATTTGGGATCGCTCGACGGCGGCTCATTCGTGAAGAGGACGACGATCTTCCCCGTCACATCGACGCCCTGATAATCGTCCCATCCGAATTCCGGAGCGGTGATGCCGCGTCCCACGAAGATGGCCTCGGCGTCGAACTCCTCGGAGCCTTGTTGCGTCTGACTCACGCCAGCGAAGCCCTCCTCGCAAGGGATGTCGAGCGTGGTTCCTGCCTTCACTGCCTGGAGCGTCGACTTCGGGCTGGTGATGACACGCACGAGCGGCACCGGTTGGAAGTACGAGTCGCGCTCGCCGATCGCCTTCAAGCCCGCCTTCTCGAACTCGTCCGCGAGATATTCCGTCGTGAGAACCTCGCCGTTGGTTCCAGGTTCGCGACCCTCCAGCCTGTCACTCGCCAGATGGGCGACCGCGGCCTTGATCCGGTCTGCGGAAATCTCACCCGCCCAAGATACGGGAATGAAGGACAAGGCCAGCAGCAGCGGAAGAAATCTGTACGCCACAGGAATCTCCTCATCAAGAGTTTAAGACGGTGACTGGGCAGCACGCATTCCCACAGCGGAAGGCAAAACTGGCAAGTGTCACGAGCTGGCATCGGACAAAAGTGCTGGCATCTAAGGGGCTCGTCACGGCAAGTTCCCGTGCGCGCGATTCTATCCGCCGCGCCTTCTCGTGACGATTATCGTACAAAGACGGGCCTTCGCACGCTCAGGCCAGTCTCGACACAGATGTGCCATAGCCCTTTGTCACCGAATGGAATCTCGATCCAAAACGGGGCAGACTGGCTGGTGCCAAGCGGTCATCCTAGTTGTATTCACTGCGCCAATCATTCGCTGTTCTTTCGCCGCCATGTGGGCGATGCCCCACGGAGTGTTCGCGGAGTTTCACAATGAAATTTCGGTTTCCCATCGTCATCATCGACGAGATTTTTCGGTCAGAGAACACATCGTGAATCGGGGCATTCGAGCGTTGGCGGAAGCGATTGGTGAAGCTCGGCAACCATTGAGCCGCCTTCAGTAGGTGACTTCGGTCCCCACATAGAAATTCGCGCCGGGTTGCAGCACAGGCCGAGCGAGCGGATTCTGTGAACGAAAATCGAAGTGTTCGCGGTAGTTTTCGTTGGTGAAATTCTCGACTCCGGCCAAGACGGTGACACGCTCTCGCGGTCGCCATGCGGTGCGCAGATCCCAGACGGCAAAACCGGGGGTCGTCGATTCCAGCAAACTGGTCGCAACTCGGTCTTGTCGATCGGCAAGCCGAGTGGAGAGTTCGATGTGCCACGGTCGTCCCGCGAGGTGCGTCTGAAACCGCGCCCCCAAACGACTCCACAGCGGAGGGATCTGTGGCAGCGGTTCATGATCTCCGACTTGCGGGACTCCTGAGAAATCACCACGCGGTCGAGTCGGATCGCGCTGACTGGGATTTCCGGGCGTGGCCTGTTCGGTGGCGAAGTGGCCGTTGCGAGTGCGATCCGTGCCTTGGACATATCCCAACATGGCGAACAATTCGATCGAATCCGTCAGTTGATATTCGGCGTTCGCCTCGACGCCAGCGAAGGTCGCCAAGTCGGTATTCACATACTTCAAGTTGATCTGCTCGACTTGCCCGTCGGGTGGGCCACGACGGACGCTGAGATTCTCAAAAGTGATGGCGTCGTTGACCCACGCATGAAAGCCGTTGACGCGGGCGGAGAACGGGCCTTCGTCGTAGCCCAGCCCCAAGTCGATTTGCCAGCGGCGTTCGGGTTTCAGTCGCGGGTCGCCGGTGACCGTGTTCAGCCCGTTCTGCAACAGGAACATGAACGACTCCGCCACATAAAGTTCGGTGAGCGACGGCGCGCGTTGGCCGTGACCTGCGTTCCCGTAAAAGGTCCAGTGTTCATTGGCCGCGTACTCCGCCGTGAGGTATGCCGACCACAAGCCAAAGCTCTGATTGAAGTCTCCGGTTCCCAGAATGTCCGCTAACGAGGACTGCGGAGTACCGGTTCCTAGAGCTGCGAGATTCGCCGCATCCTCCGTGACCTCTGCGGCGACAAGATCGGCGCGTGCGCCTGTCCGAAGTGTCAGCCCTTCGAGGGAGCGATCAACGAACTCCATGAACAAACCGGGATTCGCCGCGACGGACTGTGGGAGAGGTGAATTGACGTCGGTGAAGGTGCTGGCCCCGAATCGACCGCTGGAAATCTCGTCGATCTGCTGACGGACGACCCGCACATCCGCGCCTCCAGTGGCGATGCGATCCGGACTCAACTCCCAAGTCGCTTCCAGACGTGCCCCCGCGGATTGCGAGTTCACATTGGTTCGACCGACGTAATCAATGAAGTTCATGAACGGAAACGTCTGCCGTTTGGAGGGGCTTTGAGCGTTGCCGCCGAGTCGCGTCTGGTTGTACCAAGCCTCGGTCTCAAAGCGGTCGGCCCATAGGACGGTCTCATCGATGACAGTCACTTCAAAACCATCGGTGACGAGAAAGTCCAAGTCGAACGCTTGCCCGGGAAGCGCGACGTCGGTTTGGTCGAGCCGCAAATACGAGAACTCCACACTGCGGCCCGGCTCGAAGTCCCAGCCGAAGGTGAGGTCGATGTCGCGGGACTTGTAGCTGGCGGGAATCTCGGTGCCGTTTCCGGATTGGTAATCCGATCCGCCACGATGCCCGTAACCGACGCGCAGTCCCCAATCTTCGTCGGCGGCCTGGAAAGTCTGCCGGCCGTACCACTGCTCGCCGTTGCTCATGTAATTGCCGCTCGTCGAGCCTCCGAGTTGCAAGCCGCCATCGCTGCGTGGACTGTGAGCCAGTTCGAAATCAATGAAGTCAAAACCTGGCCCGTACCGCGCGGCATACGGACCTTTGACGACCGTGACCTGCTCGATCAGCCGCGAGTCGATCTTGCTGAGCATCGTGTCGAGGTCAATGCGTGCCGGAATCCAGTACGAACCGGACGCAGTCAACTGTCCGACGCGGCTGCCGCGAATGCGCGGGTCCGTGATGATCGGGTTGCGTTTTTGCGTCGTGACACTCCGGTTGGCGGCCGACTTGCCCAGCAGACTGCCTCCATCAGTCGTGCTGCGAGTGGGAGCTTCAATGCCGAGCACTCGATCTGCGGTGGACGAACTGTTCGACGAAGCGAGCGCGCTCGGCAGGTTGCTGAGTGGCGCTCCACCTCGAAACAGACTCGCCGAGGTCATCGCATCGGGACGTTGCGGCAGCCGAGCGGTGTCCGGCTGCATCAACTGCGGCGTCAACGGCGGGACGTCTTGATGGTGATACGAAATTTGAATGAAGTCAGGTTCCGTCGGATCGTTGAGTGCCATCCAGAGCGGATGCCGAAACTCCTGTGCCGATGCGCGCCTCGCCACACAGTCGCAGAGGCCAAACAGATCGTCCCAGGCTGCCACGCAGACCAAGACCGTCAGCCATTGAGCAAGCCTCGGCCGTCTCACGTTCACGTCCCTGTTGGCAACTGCCGACCATCCTTGGCGGCTGGAGAATGATGTCACAATTCATCGGCGGGGCGCGAACGCGGCAATCAACGCCAAAGCCTTGACGGCATCCATTTAATCGACAGTACTGCAACAGCCTGCCTGACCGGCAAAGCTTACCATGGTCGTCGCGGTTCGAGGCTGTGATTTTTTGACGTGGGATAGGCTTCCAGCCTGTCGAGTTTTTCCACGAATTTGACAGGCTGGAAGCCTATCCCACAAAAAACTCACAGCCTCATCGAGTTACTTATCGGGTTTTGAAACCGACGATCACGGCGACTTGGGGTGCAGCAGATTTTCAGCTTCTTGTCGCAAGCGTTTGAGACGCGGATGGCCGGGAACAGTTTGGTCCATTTTCTGGATGCCGCGTTTCAACCAGTCCTCGGCATCGTCGCGTCCTTCTGCGTGCGACAGGATCGCGTTCACGAATTCGACGCTGCCGACCTCAGCGTTGTCAGCCGGACGCATCTGTTTCAATGTTTGTCTCGCGTCGGCGAGCCGACCGGCACGCCACTCAGCGAGACTGCGCAAGCAAGCGTACTCTGGCAGCCGATCCGGTGTAGCACTGATCTGCCGAAGCAATTCCGTGGCGCGAGCGGATTGTTGATGCTGCGGAGCCAGACTTTGTGTCAACAACCAGCCGAAGTTGTAGAGATAGTCCGGCAGCGGCGGCAGTTGTTCACGTAGTTGAATCGCGACCAAGTAATGTGTATTCGCGCCCGCTCCATTACCGCGTGACCAATGCAGGTCTGCCAAATGCAGACGGATCCACGCAGCGGCATCGCGATAGCGCGGCGTTTCGGGAGCCGTCTTGACCAGTTCGTCGAGCAATTGTCGCGACCGATCGAACAACGCCAGTGCTAGTTCCGGCTGGCTGGTGAGAACGCGGACCTGAGCCAATTCGCCGAGGTCTATGGCTAACAGTTCGCGGTACTTATCGACGTCGCCGAATTCCGCGACTTGAGCTTCCCAATGCATGATCGCTTCCTGAAACATCGCTGCCGCCAAATCAAACTCGGCCCGGTCTCGCAAGACTTCGCCGAGCACAGATCGAGCGGTCGCTTCACCGTCGCGGAATTCCGACTCTTCGGGATATTCATCGCCGAGTTGCTTGCACTCGCGCACGGCAGCGACAGCGATCTCTTTCGCCTCACTTGCTCGGCCGAGACGATTCAATGTGTAGGCAATGTTCGCTTGAGCCGTCGCCAAATTGAACCGGTAGCGCGGCACGTCCGGTCGAGCCGCCACCAGAAGTTCATAGGCTGCAATCGCGTCGCGGTAGTCCTGGAGCGCATCGTGCCCCAAAGCTCGATCGACGTTCCCCAATGAGATCGCGCTGTTAGCCAACCCCTCGACGAAATCAGGATTATCTTCCGCATCATCGCGGAGCTGCCGCCAAGTGATAACCGCTTGTTCCAGGTCGCGCCGCGCAGCGTCCAGGTCCGCAGCTTGTTCATGGAGAGTCGCGCGTTGGTTGAGCGTGGTGGCTAGACTGATCCGCGACAGACGGCGCAGTTCGACATCGTCAACTCGACTGACGGTCTCAAACAAATCCACGGAGCGGCCCAACAGCTTGATCGCTTCGGCTGACTGACCGGAACGGTGTCGCACCAGAGCGAGTTGGTAGCCAGCATCGCCGAGTTTCGCTGCCAGCTTCGAGTTGTTGGCGGCGTGTGGCTCCAATTCGCGAATGACCTCTTGCAGAATTCTCTCTGCATCCTCAGATCGTCGCAGCGAAATGAGACTGCTGGCTTGCTTGATGAGCGCACTGCTCATGACGAGTTGTGTTGGTTCGGGCAGGGGGTGAGACAAACTAAGTTGGCGCGTGAGTTCCGTCGATCGCGAATACGCAGCGAGGGCCTTCGAGTGCTCCGCGAGCAACGTGTGAACATCGCCGAGTCGAACGAGACTGGCAGCGAGTTCAAGACGTAGCTCCGGGTTCGACGATGGTTGTGCGGCGAGTTCGTCGTAATAGTCGGCCACCATTTCCAACAGGTTCTTGCGGACTTGCTGCAAGCGCGGGAAGTACTGCAAGTCGCCACTGATTCCGGTCAAGCGGTCGATCGCCTGCTGCGATTGCCGGAAACGTGTGAGAGCTTCCGCGAACGCCGCCTGCTCCTGACGCCAAGCACGATGAATCAACACTCCCGCGACGGAGACCGTGACGAAGATGAATGCGGCCAGACCAGCCGCGACCCGCTTGAGGCGACGAATGCGTTCGAGTCGCGAAGTCGTTTCTTCTTTCGCAGCGTGAATCCGTCCGAGCAACTCCGCGTGAGCCGGTAGTGCGGCATCCAACTGCTCGGCGGCGAGATCAAAGTCATTGCGCTCGAAGGCGGTGTTCGAGTAGTCGAACCTCGCACGGGACAACCCGGCGCTGGCTCGCACGTTGCCGTCCCACAATCGCAACGCTTCTTCAAATTCGATCAACGCCCTTTCAAAGGCCCGATAGGTGCCTGACTCGCGGGCGGTTTGCAGTTCCGCTTCAGCATGGATCACCAGCGCGAGACTGCTGGCGTGAGCCTGGTACTCGCGGATCGCCGCCTGAAATGCTTTCGCGGAGGGATACCGATCCACCGGCTGTGTCGCCATCGCCCTCAGAGCAACCGCCATGAGGTCATCGTGCCGATCGGTCGGCACGATTTCATTGCGGATGGCTGCCTCCACGCATTGTCTCGCATTGGAGCCAGCGTGCGGCGACTTTCCCACCAGACAGCGAAACAACAATCCTCCAAGCAAATAAACGTCGCTGTGCGGTCCAATTTGTTCAACATCCCCCGTAGCCATTTCCGGTGCCATGTACTGCGGCGTTCCCGCTGGCCCACTCTGTCGAATGACACTGGGCTTGCGAAACTCAGGCGTCGGCAGAGCCAGCCCCCAATCCATCACCAGCACTTCTCCGAACTCGCCGATCATGATGTTGTCCGGTTTGAGATCGCGATGCACAACGCCTCGCGCATGCGCGAAGCCAATGGCATCCGCAACACGCAAAAGAATGTCGAGGTTCTCCGCTTCCGAGTTCGTGCCGATGGACTTGGTCCAAGGCGTGCCTCGGACTTCTTTCATCGCGTAAAACGACTCACCGTTATGGTTCGAGCACAGTTCATAGATCGGCACAATATTGGGATGTTCGAGCGCCCCGGTGATGACGGCTTCGGCCAGAAAGCTCTCTCGCACAGCAGGGTTGTTCGCGACCGAAGGCTTGATGACCTTGATGGCCACGGATCGGTCCAGTGACCTCTGCCGAGCCAAATACACTTTGCCCATGCCGCCCCGGCCCAACTCCCGGATGATCTCAAAGTCGGCGTCGGGAGTGGCAGGTTGTCCCAGCAAGGAAACTTCGCGGCGGCGAATCGCCAACGTCGATGTGAATCCGGGAAACGCGGTGCCCGGCGTTTTGATGACCGCTTCGTCAACCGTTTCGATCACTGTGTGTTGATCGTCGTGGAATTCAATGGGGCTATCTGTTTTGCGAGCGAAGGTTGATTGGTTTCCCGTTGGGGACAGCATCCCCTTCTCGAACAACTTTGGCTTCACCGCTGAATCCTCAAGGATGTTGGTCGAGATGACCGGTGGCGAAGGTGTTGGTTGGATTTCCACAATCGTGGCCGCCGCGCGATCCTGATCGGGCTCCTCAGAACGCTCCGGTGCCAACAGAGGCGTTTTGGCGTCCGCGTGTTCCGCGTCCGAAACGGCAGCGGACGGGACGGCCTCCCTGGTTGGAGTACCCGACGTGCTTTGGTCAAGCGGCGGTGTTACAGAATCTCGCGAATTCATTTGGTGATGACTTTGAATTGTTGCGGCTGACCGCCGCGAGCGAAGTCGCTTGCGTGCGTTAGCATCAGTTCTTATTGATCAAGCGACTCAAAGACTAAATGTAAACGATCACGACGAGTGACTTCCGACCGTCGCACGCGAATCCGAACAGAATACGAAAATTGGAGTGTCAAATCATGTTGCATCAGAATTGGCTGGCGGGATTGCGGCAATGGAGTTCAGGACAACGATCGCGCGCCGCCCAGAGTCGAAAGCCTCGGCGACTTCCCTCCGTGGCGATCGAAGAACTCGAATCTCGCTGCTATTTGAGCGCGGCAGCAGGCGATGACCGTTCGCCTGCGGACTCACCGCTTGCCGAGCGGCGGTTTCTCGTTCAGTTGACCTCGGCTGCGACCTCCAGAGTTCAGACATTGGACCAGGCTCAGACGATCTTCGCCAGCAGCAGAATCGACCTACGAGCCAATCAGGGGCTGGGATCACCGGGACTGTGGCTCGTCACGTCCAGTGAACCGGACGTCGGTCGAATTACGGCGGCCCTACGAGCGAATCGCTCGGTGGCGTACTTTGAAGCCGACTCGACTGTGCAGGGGCAGGTCATCCCCAACGATTCCTTTTTTGGCGATCAAGTGGGACTGCTGAACTCTGGGGCCAACGGCACAACGTCGGATGCGGACATTGATGCCGACGAAGCCTGGAACATTTCGACGGGAAGCTCGTCGGTGGTTGTTTCGGTCATTGATTCGGGAGTCGATTACACGCATCCGGATTTGTATCTCAACATCTGGCTCAATCCGGGAGAGTTGCCGTCAGCGATTCGTGCGAGTTTGGTGGATACGGACGCGGACGGCCGAATCACGTTTCGCGATTTGAATGCTCCCGCGAATTCGAGCTTCGTGACGGATCTCAACGGCACGTCGTACATCGACGCAGGAGATTTGTTGCAGGACGTGCGTTGGGAGAACGGTCTCGACGAAGACGGCAACGGTCGCACCGACGACTTGATCGGCTGGGATTTTCGCAACAACGACAACGATCCGTTCGACACACACGGGCACGGCACGCACGTCGCTGGCATCATCGGAGCGACCGGCAATAACGCCTTCGGTACGGCGGGACTGAATTGGAACACCTCGATCATGCCGTTGCGGTTTCTCGATTCCGTCGCTGGGCAAGGGCTGAGCGGTTCGACGTCCGATGCCATCACGGCAATTAACTACACGACGACGCTGAAGACTCGCACGCAAAATGCCGTCAACGTGCGAGTCAGCAACAACAGTTGGGGTTCCTTGGGCTCATACAGCCAGACGTTGCGTGACGCGATTGCCGTCAACGGAGCGGCTGGGATTCTGTTCGTCGCGGCGGCTGGCAACGGCGAAGGCCGCACGGGTAGCGGCGTCGACTTGGATGCCAGTGGGCTGGGCTTTTACCCCGCGAGTTTTGATTTGGACAACATCGTCGCCGTCGCGGCCACCAACTCGAACGACTCGTTGGCGACGTTCAGTCAATTCGGAGCGACTTCGATCGACCTGGCCGCGCCGGGAGTTGCCATCCTCAGCACCGAACCGGGGGGCGGGTTCGCGTTCCGCAGCGGGACGAGCATGGCGACGCCGCATGTCGCGGGTGTTGCGGCACTGGTGCTGTCACGGATTCCCGATGCCAGCACTCAGGAAGTGCGACAGGCGTTGTTGCAAAGCGTCGATGTGAAATCGTCGCTCAGCGGCAAAGTCGCGACCGGGGGACGGCTCAACGCACGAGCGGCTTTGCAGATCGACACGTTCGCGCCAAAGGCAGCGCTGGTTTCAGCCCCGAACGTGACCCTCGGCGGAGCGAGCAGCTACGACTTCCAAGTCCGTTACCAGGACAATCAGGACATCGACTTCAACAGCCTCGACAACAGCGACGTGCGAGTCGTCCCGCTGGCGACTCCGGACGCCCCGCTGTCGGTGACGATCTCGAATCTCGTGCTGGACTCCGACCCAGCAACTCCGGGCAATCAGCCGATCGTGACCTATCGCATCGTCCCTCCTGGAGGGACTTGGAACCTCGACGACAACGGCGATTTCCGAATCGAACTGCTCGCCAACGCCGTTGCCGACACACGCGTGGGAACGCCGAATCGCAGCCCCGCGCAAACGTTGGGCACGTTCAAGGTCAACATCGCCTATGAGGGACAAATCCTTTTGACGACGTTCGCCGACGGAGCGGACTCGAACCCGGCCAACAGCATCAGCCAAACCGCCAACGGCCAGAGCACGCTGCGCTCCGCCATTCAAACGGCCAACACGGTCGCTGGATTGAACACGATCGTGTTGCAGCCGGGCATCTACACCTTAGATCTTTCCGGAGCGAGTGAAGATGCCGCTGCGACCGGCGACCTGGACATTACTAGCCAGATCGTGATCCTCGGCAACGGCGCGACGATTCAGATGACTGGCAACTTCGACCGTGTGTTGGATGTCCTCGCCGGCGGCAACCTCACACTGCGCGACGTCACGATCATAGGTGGTAGCACTGCGAATTCAGGCGGCGGATTGCGCAACAGCGGCGGAACGGTGTCGATCTTTTCGAGCACGTTCACTTCCAATACGGCGGCCACCGGCGGCGCGATTGCCAGCAGTGCCGGTTCCGTCAGCCTGACGAACTCTACGATCTCGACGAACGCCGCAACAACCGGCGCGGGACTGGATATTTCTGGCGGTGCGTTGAATCTGCTGAACGTCACTGTCACCGCGAATTCCGCCAGCAGCAGTGGCGGCGGAGTGCGACTGAGCGGCTCGGCCACGGCCGGAGTGACCAACACGATCATCGCCGGCAACACCGCGACAACTTCAAGTCCCGATGTCTCTGGGACATTCAGTGCGGCGAGCGTCACCAACAACCTCATCGGCATCAATAATGGCTCCAGCGGATTCACAAACGGCACTTCGGGGAATCTGGTGGGGACTCAGGCCAGCCCAATCAATCCCAAGCTGGGACCGCTCGCCAACAACACCGGACTGACCAAGACGCATAACCTTCTCGCGGGAAGCCCAGCCATTGATACAGCCGCGAACGGAGTGGCTCCAACATTCGATCAACGCGGCATCGCGCGTCCGATTGAAGTGGACGGAGACCTGATTCCAGAAGCCGACATCGGTGCCGTCGAACGCTACTTCGGCGACATCTCGGGGGTCGCATTCAATGACGCCGATCAGGATGGTATCCGTGATGTTGGCGAGGTCGGAATCGTGGGATTCCAAGTCTTCCTCGATCTAAACGGCAACGGGGTTCGAGATCTTTCCGAACCATCCACGTTCACAGCGAGTGACAACCCGTTGACAACCGGTGTCGATGAAACAGGGGCCTATCGTTTCGAGGGATTGTCCCCCGGGGAGTATCAAGTGCGGCTTGTGGAATCCGCCGGTTGGGAAAGGCTCTCGCCGACTTTTGACGACACGGAAAATCGCTTCGATCTGACGTCATTGACCGCATTGTCAGGCTCCGATGGCCAGCAAGGATTCATCATCAATGGTGCCAATTTCCGGCAACTTGGCGACAAGATTGGCAGTGCGGGTGATTTCAATGGCGATGGACTAGGTGATCTCGCCGTGAAGTCATCAGGGGTTGGAATCATCATCGTTTATGGAACGGGCGGTGCAATTCCTGCTGAGATTGACCCAGAGCGAGACATCAATCCGGTTTACGCAGCGACGAAGATCCGTTCAAACACAGGCAACTTTAATCCGTCGAGCATCGGGACGATCGGAGACATTGATGCCGACGGGGTTGATGATTTCCTGGTATCAACACCGTTATTCATATCAAGTGCTTTCTATACGGCGTTCGTGATCTATGGCAAAGGGGGACCTCCAGCAAGTGAGATCATTGTCGACTCTGTCGATGGATCGGGTTACTCAATCTTCCGCTTGGAAGGTCCACGCGGCACCGATGGCGCGCGTCTTGAATTGCACGCCCAAGCGTTTGGCGACATCAACGGAGATGGCTTCGCAGATATGATCGTTTCGTATCCGAGTGCCGACCCTGGTGGGCGTCAGGTTGCGGGCCAGATTTGGGTGCTCTTCGGGAGTGCAACACGTTTCAGTGGCACGATCGACTTGCTGACTTTGAATTCAACACAAGCAATTATGATCAACGGAGCCGTGACCGGTGATTTTGCAGGGCAAACTCTCGCCTGTGGGGATGTGAATGGTGACGGATTCGGCGATGTTGTGATCGGCGCTCCATCCGCGCTTCGGAACGGTATCTCAACTGGTGAAGCGTACGTAGTTCTTGGCGCAAGCAGTCTTCCAGGAGTCGTCTCGCTGTCATCACTCACTGCCAATGGTCACGGCATTCTACTGAAGAACTCGCCGACTTCAGACCGCTTAGCGACTTCACTCGCCATTGGAGACTTCAACAACGACGGATTCGATGACATCCTGGCGACACGACCGTCGGATCGGAGGCCGGTTTGTATCCTGGCAGGTAGCGCGGATGTCGCCAGCCTCGGTGTGTTGCAATTCCCCACGTTTGAAGGGGTGTTTGAGCGTGGTACTGTCCTGATCATGAATAAGTTCCAAAATGGTGTTGGCGATTCCGCAGCCGCTGTGGGTGACTATAACGGCGACGGCGTAGCTGATTTCGTCGTCGGTGGACCACGCAACAACCTGCCCAATGTTTTCCAGCCCGGACTCTCTTATCTGGTATTTGGCGACGCCATTAGCCAGTTGCCTTTAGATCTCTCTGCATTCGGTTCAGCGGCAGTTGACTCGACGGACGGCTTGCTGATTTCGGGAGCAGCCTCGGATGATCATTCCGGTGCGTCGCTCAGCGGCATCGGCGACTTCAATGGTGACGGCATCGACGATTTGATAATTGCAGCGCCTGATGCTGATCCCAACGGACCTTCATCGGGTCGACTTTATGTCCTCTTCGGTCGAAGGGATCCCGAACTGCGACGACGCGATGGCTTTTACCTTGTGGATCTTCGCGCTGGGGGTAGCGTCACGAATGCGGATTTCGGTAATCAGCCCGTACCTGCGACAGTCAGTGGCACGGTCTTTCGTGATCTCAACTCGAATGCAACACGGGACGCGGGAGAGGCGGGCATTGCGGGATTTCAGATCTTCCTCGATCTGAACAACGACGGCTCGCTGACGAACGGCGAGCCGACGACGACCTCCAACGCGAGCGGCGACTACGTCTTCTCGAACGTCGCTCCGCTGACGACGTATCGCGTGCGCGAAGTCTTGCCGTCGGGATTCACGCGGACTTTCCCGACGCCCAGCGGATTTCATGTCGTCACGCCGCAGCCGGGTGAGAACCTTTCGTTGCTCGATTTCGGCAACGTCGATCTGGTCGGCGGTGTTGGGTTGGGAACGGGCGCGCTGAGCGGGCGAATCTTCAGCGACGCGAATGGCAACGGGCAAATGGATGGGGCCGAGGTTGGTCTCGTGGGCGTGACGGTGTTCGTGGACCTCAAC
>JAYTQJ010000755.1:0-2825 GCA_043746775.1 Schlesneria sp. | reverse complement strand
TCACCGTCGTGTCCGTCGCCCCGTTCTTCGCCGAAGCGATCCGTTCGGTGCATGATCGGACGAGCGTAAGCATGTTGTTTCCGGAGCAATGATCGGGCGGAGACTTCAGGGGATTTCTGGGAAGAATGGGATTGATGAGCTTCACCAGCAACGCAAGCTCGTCAGTCTCATCATTCCCATTCTTCCCAGAAATCACATCGATCGCGCACCGAACAGTCATGCTCTCCTCAACCGCGCATCCAGTCCAGAAAACATCGCGCGTACTGATCCAGATTCGCCTCGTCCCCTCCGCCGCGCAGCGGCGAGCACATCTCGTAAGCGACCGCCCCTTGATAGCCGACGTCGCGCAGTGCGGCGAAGAACGCGCGGTAGTCGATGAAGCCTTCGCCCATCGGCACCGCTCGGATCGCGTCCGGTTCGGGAACGTAATTGACCAAATTCGGAACGTAAGTGAATCGCGGCCGGCGGACGTAATCGGCCACCGTCGTGTGGACGATCCGCGAGCCCAATCGCTTCACCGCCGCGACCAAATCCGATCCGTGCAACGCGGGGGACCACGCATCGAACGCCGCTCGGCAATTCGGCTCGTTCACTTCATCGAGCAAGTCGGCAAAGCTCTCGAAGTGAGCTGCCGTGTCGTGATGATTCTGCACGGCGATCGTCACGCCGAGATCCGCCACGCGACGCGAGCACTCCTTCAAACTCTCGACGCACGAGTTCCACGCCTGGTCGAAGCCGACGTTCGCTCGCCCGTAACTGGTGAAGACGCGCACGAACGGGCATTTCAACTGAGCCGCGATCCGCGCCATTCGCACGACGTACAGAATCTGCATCTCGCGAGTCGGAATCTCCGGCCGATCGCTGCCGATGCTGAAGTCGGTGTACCCCGCAAGACACGCGACGCTCAGCCCCAATTCGCAAATGCGCTCATGCAATCGCGCGACCGCCGCGTCGTCGTAATCGAGCACCGACAGATGCGGCCGCTTGGCCATCAGCATCACGCCGTCAAAGCCCAACGATTTCGCCCGGTTCAAGAAATTATCCAAGTTCAACCGAGCCTGCCCCGGCCAGAACCCGGCATAACTCACAGAGTGCAACACCGTCTGCAACATGATGTCCCCTTCCAACTAACCCGAAGCGTCAGCGAGGGCGGACACTCCAAACGATGATGAACTCGAAGTCCCGTGAAGCGCCCGCCCTCGCTGACGCTTCGGGTTACTTTGTTGTGCAATCAATCCACAAACACGAACTCATTCGCCAACAGCAGCGACTGAGCCAGCGCCGTCCAGCGTTCGGTTGTCGGTGCGTCGCTGAGAAACTCGCGAGCCGCTTGTTGTTCGGTGTCGGTCGGCGAGCGCTGGAAACAGATCAAGAAGAGTTGCCTCACACGCGACGGCGGATCGCTCGCCGCCATGATCTCGGGGCGGAACTGCAATCGCCGGGCGACTTCATACGACAGTTCGCCGTTCATCAGGAAGAGTGCCTGCGGAGCGACGGTCGTCGAATCCCGCTGCGGATTCGTCGCGGCGGGAGTCGGGAAGTCGAACGTCGTCAGCAGATTCGGAACGTCCAACCGATCGAGCGTGCCGTACAAAGTCCGACGCGGATTGAACCCGCCGAGCAACTCGACCGACTCGCCACCGACGTGACGCCGCATCTCCGCGGAGACCAACAGCAACGCATCGCGCATCGACTCCCATTCCAACCGGCGGCGATTCGTATGCGACAGCAACCGGTTCTCCGGATCGACCGTGTTGCGAATGACGTTGTCGGCATCCGCTCGACTCGATTGCTGATACGTGGCCGACAACACGATCGCGCGATGCAGCCACTTCACCGACCAGCCGGATCGGATGGAGTTCGCGGCGAGCCAGTCGAGCAATTCCGAATGCGACGGCGGATCGCTGCGGAGTCCGAAATCGCTCGGCGTCTTCACGAGACCGGTGCCGAAGTGTTGCAACCAAACTCGATTGACGAAGACTCGCGCCGTCAGCGGATTGCGCGGATCGACAATCGACTGCGCCAGTTCCAGCCGCCCGCTGCCGCGCGCGAACGGCTTCCGATCGGGTGACGCAATTTGCAAACCTTGTCGCGGCACCGCTTGTCCGAGTCGATTCGGGTTGCCTCGCAAAAAGATCTGCGGATCGAACGGCACCGTGTCGTCAACCAACACCATCGCGCGCGCCGGTGCGCCGGCGGTCGTCATGCTCCACTGTTCGACCTCTTTGACCAGCTTTTGATATTCCCCCTGCGTCGCTCGATCCGGGAACAACGACAAGAAGCCCCAGCCCAACGCCAGCGGCACATCGGGCGGAGCATCGGGGCCGTACAACACGCGACGAATTTCCTCCTCGTGCGGATCGGCCAGCGTCAGCGGCGTCGGCTGATTCGCCGCGATTGCCGCCGTGAGTTCCGCGTTCCACTTCGCGTCAATCCGCTTGAGCAACTCCCCGTATCGCGTCGCGACCTCGCTCAACGATTTCGGCAAAGGCTCGCAAATCGCGGTGATGACGATCGCATTCGGAGGATGGCCACTCTTGGCCGTCGCTCCCTCCAATCGACTCTCATTCTTAGCCTTCGCCTGTTCTTGATCGAGTTCATCACCCACCGGTCGGGCAAGAGTGCCCAACCTCCGCGCGACTTCACCTGCCTTCTCTCCGAACTGCTCCGCCGGCAGCGCGGCAAACGCCGTCCATGCCTCCCAAATCGGATGCCGCTGCTTGCGAGCGTTTTCCAACGTCACTTGCCAACGCAACGTCATCGCCGGATTCACGTCGTTCGTATCGGCGATGAGCATGAAGTCGTCTTGCGGCGGCCTTTCCATC
>JAYTQJ010000754.1:0-14707 GCA_043746775.1 Schlesneria sp. | reverse complement strand
CAGACTTCGCCCTCGTTCACACTTCGCGTTAGTGCCGGTAAGAAAAGTCCCGCCGCTCGCCTGATCGCCATAAAACCGTCACGTCGGCTCATTTTTTTGAGGCCACTGAGCGCTGGCTCGTCGGTGCGACACTGACAATCGTCGCAGCCAGCCAACGGAACTAGCCCATGCAACAGACCAAATCGTGTCCTGCTGGGAGTCGTCGCGTCGGCAAAATCTGCCGAACCAGAGCATTCCGATGGGTCGCGCCGTGATCGCTCGATGCAATCATTACAACTCCTGCTCGCCGAACACAAATCCTTCTCTTGGTGGAGGATTCGCCGTGCAGGCGTGACATGGAAGAGGCTCACTGTCCGGGAAATGTTGCACGTTTCGCGAGTCGTTTCACTCAGCGCAATTTTGACGACAGCCCAAGAGAACTAAACGACGCGCGGGGAGAACGTCGATTGCATTGGTCGAATCCAGCCGGTTAGACTTGGCCGCTCGCTCAGGACGCCGAGCGATTTGGAACGCGCATGAGGCTCGATCTCCCCCGATATCTCCAGCGGAAACCTGCCTTATGAGTTATTTCTTGCTTACCGGTGCGACCGGTCTGCTCGGGAACTACCTGCTTCGAGACCTGTTGCTGGCCGATGTGCCCGTGGCGGTGATTGGCCGATCCAATCGGCGACAGTCTGCTCGACAGCGCATCGAAGTCGCCATGTGCGGCTGGGACGCTGAAGCTGGCCGAGCATTGCCTCGTCCCGTGGTCATGGAAGGCGACATCAGTCAGCCTGACTTGGGTTTGAACGCGAACGACGTGCGATGGGTGGCGGAGTACTGCTCGGCCATCATCAACAACGCCGCCAGTCTGACGTTCCATTCGACTAGCAAAGAAGGCGAGCCGTGGCGATCGAACGTCGGCGGGACTCGCAACGTGTTGGACTTCTGCCGCACGACGGGCCTGCGACAATTCCATCACGTCTCCACCGCTTACGTGGCTGGTCTGCGTCAGGGGCGAGTGCTGGAGTCCGAATTGAACGTCGGACAGCAGTTCTCAAACGACTACGAGCGCAGCAAGCTTGAGTCGGAGACGATGGTTCGCAACTGCGACTTCATCGACACGCCCACGATCTTCCGTCCGGCCATCATCATCGGTGATTCGATGACAGGCCTGACCACGACTTACCACGGCTTCTACGCCGCGTTGAAATTGACTCACACCATCATTCAAGCGTTCCCGACAGACCTCACGGGATTGGTGGGGGACCAGCCTGTACGACTGACGTTGAACGGAACTGAAACCAAGCACTTGGTTCCGGTTGATTGGGTTTCCGCATTTATGACCCATGTGCTGACTCACCCGAGACTGCACGGCCAGACGTATCACCTCACACCCAAACACCCGGTCACGACTCGGCTCATCCGCGATGTGCTCGAACAGACAACCGGTACCTATGGGTCATCGCTCATCGGCCCCAGCGAGCAGCCCGGCGATCCGACCGAAGCCGAACGGCTCTTCTACGAGCACATCCGCGTTTATAACTCGTATTGGAAAATGGACCCAATCTTCGATCGGACCAATACGGAAGCTGCGGCACCTCATCTGGCATGTCCGCATGTCAGTCGAGACTTGCTGACAAAGCTCTCCCGCATTGTCATCGACGATGGATTCCCCGAGCCGAGCAAACGTCCAGTGGTTCCCGAGTTCGATGTGGTTTCGCTGCTGACTCCATTGCTGGAGCAGACGGACGTGCATCCACCCAAGTCCACCGACGAACGGTTGCTCGGCTTGGATGTTTGCGGACACGGCGGCGGTCAATGGCAAGTCATCGTTCGTGGCGAAGAGATCGTCGGCATCGAGACCGGTTTGCACGAAGACCGACTGGCGACCTGCCGACTTAACGTCGAGACGCTCGCGTCGCTCGCACAAGGTCAGCGCAATTGGGATGACGCATTCAACTCTGGAGCAGCCGTCATCCAAGGCAACGGACGCACTCTGCATCAGTACGCGAAGCTCTTGGAGCAGATGCTGGAGCAAACCGTCAACTAACGCACGGGATAGACGGAACACGGCTAGCCCGTCTGGCATTGGCGCAATTCGGTAATTCTCAAAGCGGAGCGGGTGACAAACCCGCTCCGCTTCTTTTTTGCAAATGCAATTCCGCGGCTTCCACACCAACACGATGTGCAAGCCACACTTCACATCAACCGTCAGTCCAATGGCATTCAACGCTGAACGCTGAAGCCCGGCTGGGCCTTGTGTAGCCCGCGACTTTTCTCCGACAGAACGCACCCTGAAGGGAAGTACGGCTTTCGGAAAAGCCCGACTTCGAGACGTTTACGGCGTTGAACGGCGCTGGTCTCTTTACTATCCCGTTCCCTTCGGAACGGAAGCTCCATGTGCCGCAGGGCCATTGCCGTGTTGGGCTGAGTAACCTGTAGGATGGGACCAGAGCGGCGCTTCGTTGCGCCAGCCCACCATGAATTCTCGACGTTTTCCGATGTTGGACCGGCGCTCGAAGCGAGCTGGCCCAACCCTACGTTGAAAAGGCGATGGCCCTGCATGTGCCGTCCGAGCCGTTGACCACCGTGAGTTTCCTGGCGTCCTCTTCCATGGACTTGTTGCCGTCCACTTCGAGGGCCACGACTCGCCATGTCCCTTCAATGAGTTTGCGGTCTTTCTTGATCGCTTCGTCCTGGGCCTCGTCTGCGAAAGCCCTCGCGACAACCGCCGTGAGCAAAACTCCAACGAACAAAAACCCGAAGAAAGGATTTCTCATGTGGTTCATCATTTGTCATTTCCTGAGCAGTTGGAGTTGGACTGAAGTTTGGGCTTACGCAGGTCGCAGGGCAACAAGAGGCAAAGGATCAGACGGCCTCGCTAGCAACCAATCTCTTGTGGCTTCGTCGGAATCAGCGAGCCTACATCAGCTTTCGCCCTTCCTTGTGCCACTTCACAAGTTCATCACCGTTGACCAAGAGGATTCGATCTGTCTTGGCCGCGCTTTCTTTCGCTTCGTCCGTGAATCGGCTCGTCGTCACGAAGTAGCCCTTGAAGGCACGCTGTTCTTCGATGACCCCTTTGAACTGCTGAATGGCCGGACGTCCGACTGCATTGTCGGCGCTATATCGTTTGCATTGAACGACAATTACGCCATCAGGATGGAACACGTAGCCATCGACCCCAAAGTCGTTTGACCTGGCTGTCAAGCCTGTTGGATGCCCGTCTTGCTCAAAGAAGCTCATCACATGGCGTTCAAATACCACGGGGTCCATTTCCATCAGAAATGCGAGAACCGCGTCGGCATCCCCTGGCACTTGGGCACGCTCGGGGACCATCGCATCAGCACGCATCGCATCCAGCAGTTCTTTCTTCGCGCGACGGGCGGTCTCAAACGCGACGAACATCAACAAGAGTTTCGTCAGCGGATCTCTGACGTTTCGATCCTTGATGAACGCTTCAATGATTGTCGTTGCTCCGGCCGTGCCGAGAAACATCAACAGCACGACGGGCAGCCCAATACCAGTCCCAAAGGCCACCAACCCCGCCCCCTTCATGCCGAAAAATCCGGCTCCGATTGCTGTAACCGGAATCGCCACTTTTAGTGCCAGTGGCAGGTTCGCTCCGTAGTAGTTGTTGAGGCTGGTGCGGACGGTATTTGCCAAGAGTTGTGCGAAGCGGATGGTGTCGGTGGACTGATACAAAGCCGTCGCCATTTCAGTGCTCGATACGTCCCGTGCGAGAATCTCTCTCGAATTGATGAACCAGCGGATAATTTCATCCCGGTCGCGTTCCGATGAGACCAAACGAATCCCGGCAATGAACGCATTTGCGACGCCAGTACGAACTGTGCCTACGGCCACGGAACTAGCCGCTCCCAATTGCGAGAGGCTTGATTGCGTGACTTCGGTTGGAACGATCGTCGCAAGTTCTCGACACTCTGGACCATTTGAACCGAATTCCTCGGGCTGGCAGACCGCCGAGGAGGCTTCCGCCTCGGGTGACGTGGTGGGCTTCGTGAACAGTCCCGCGAACCACTCGAACACCGACCGCGATTCCGCCTCAGAAATCGTCGCTGACGATTCGGGGATATTCGCCGTCGGCGGTTCCTGATGCTGAGGCTCAGGTGGCACGGGGGTCGCCGAATCTATCGACGTGGCTTCGGTGATCGTTTCTTTTGCTGCGTCCGTCGAACCCCACCGCGTCCAACTGCTCAACCACGTCAACGTCTCTTGGATCGCGCCTGGAGTTGACGGCTCGGAGTTCGCTGTCGTCACGGTGCCTGAACCTGTTAGCCCATCCGAAGTGGAAACAACAATCGGCGCGTCAGTCGGCTCGGATAGTGAAGAATTGGCGGCGTCTTCCGTGGGGAGGTTCGGTTCGCTCATTGTGCGTCGTCTCGGGCTTGCGACGGACTTCGCTTGCCAGTGTTTTCAATTTTCAGTTCGGGAATGGTGGGCATTGCCCACCCTACGAGGATCGTGTTCGCCGTCCCTGTTCACAGAGCAGGGTCTCCATCCATGCGGCATCTTCGGGCGAGAACGGCGGCTCGGGATCGAGTTGGTAGTTCAGTTTCGTGTACCGGCCACGGTCGTAGACTTGGTCGATGATCTGTTGGATGTTCAACGAGACATCGCGATCCGTGGGGCGCAGCGGGATGGGGATCACCGGCAGCGGTTCCCGCAGCGAGGCACCGAAGACTTTGGTTCGGGTGCGGCTGCGGACGCTCATCATGTAGGTGCGGCGGCGCGACTCGGGAATGAACTCCAAGGCTGCGGCCAAGACGTGCTGGCCGCCTCGCAGCAGGTCGATTTCGACGAGGTTCACGCCTGCATTCAGATAGTCGCGCTGTTTGCGGCGGTAATCCTCGCGCCCCGAAACGGTCAGCTTGTTGGTGGGACTCAAGACTTCAATCGCCGTCACCACTCGTTCGCCCGAGGAGACATCCAGAATCTGAACATGCCGCGCGGTCTGCGGCACTTCCTCCAACACGAGCAGCGGTTCTGCCACCGCGACGGACTCTGACCGAACTCCCATCGCCGCGTGCTCGAAGTCTTCGACGACACTCACGTCGGGCGAGATCAGTCGCGCCCCGTCCTCCGTATCGACCGAGACCGACTCTTCGACACGGGCGACAAGATCGGACGGAAGTTGTTCTTGAATCTGGTCGCAGATGTAGGTCATCACCCTAGTATGCACGTCACGCCAGTGAGCTTCCAGATACGGGTCCATGCCGGGAAACGGACTGCTCATGGAAATCTCCTTCGTGCCGCGATGAATCCCGTGAATTGGATTCGCTTCACACACACTGCGCCTGATTTGTCGCCACCGACCTTGCGTCGGTGGTTCAACGGCTTTTGCGCTACTCGTAGCGCAGAAGCCGCTAAACCCCTCGGACAAGCCGAGGGGCGAAAAAATCACGGCCTCACTTCATCGACTGGGGGCCACGAAGCGTGGACCCCAGCCACACCAGAGGATTGTCACAATCAACTCACACTGAGTCGAGGGCCTGTTTGAGGTCGGCGATGATGTCTTGCACGTCTTCTGTGCCGACCGACAGGCGGATGAAGTCGGGGGTCACGCCGGTGGCCTGCTGTTCTTCGGCGGTCAACTGCTGGTGCGTCGTGCTGTTCGGGTGGATGATCAGCGACTTGCTGTCGCCCACGTTGGCCAGGTGACTGAACAGTTTCACGCTGTTGATCAGCTTGATGCCGTTTTCTTTCTGCTGAGTCGGCGTGGCTCCCTTGATGCCGAAGCCGAGGATCGCGCCGCAGCCGTTCGGGAGGTACTTCTTGCCGAGCTTGTACGACGGGTGATCTTCGAGGCCCGTGTAGTTGACCCAGCTCACCTTCGGATGCGACTTCAGGAAGTGAGAGACCGCCAGCGCGTTCTCGCTGTGACGCGGCATCCGCAGGTGGAGCGTCTCCAACCCCTGCAACAGTTGGAACGAATTGAACGGGCTGATCGCCGGGCCGAGGTCTCGCAGGAGTTGGACTCGCGCCTTGAGGATGTAGGCCAGCTTCATCGGGCCGAACGTCTCGAAGAACTTCAGGCCATGATAGCTCGGGTCGGGCTCGGTCAGTTCGGGGAACTTGCCGTTGCCCCAGTTGAAGTCGCCCTTCTCGACGATGACTCCGCCGATCGACGTGCCGTGGCCGCCGATGAACTTCGTACACGAGTGGACGATGATGTCGGCTCCCCACTGGAACGGATTGCACAGCACCGGCGATGCGAGTGTGTTGTCCACGATCACCGGAATCCCGGCGTCGTGAGCGATCTTCGAGATCGCCTCGAAGTCGGGGACATCGACTCGCGGATTGCCGATCGTTTCGAGGTAGACGCAGCGCGTCTTGTCGTCGATCGCCTTGCGGAATCCCTCGACATCGGATGTCGGGACGAACTTCGTCTTGATGCCGAACTTGGGGAACGTGTAGTGGAACAGGTTGTACGTTCCGCCGTAGAGGCTCGTCGCCGAGACGATGTTCTGTCCGGCCTGACAGATGTTGAGAATGGCCAGCGATTCAGCGGCCTGTCCCGACGCCACAGCCAATCCGCCCGAACCGCCTTCCAGCGCGGTGACTCGCTTTTCGAGCACGTCGGTCGTCGGGTTCATCAGCCGCGTGTAGATGTTGCCGAACGCCTGCAACCCAAACAGACTGGCGGCATGTTCGGTGCTGTTGAACGTGTACGAAGTCGTCTGATAGATCGGCACCGCCCGCGAATTGGTCGTCGGATCGGGCACCTGTCCGGCGTGGAGACACTGTGTGGCTGGCTGCATGTTGTCGGTCATGTTGGGCTTTCTGAGGGGCAAGGGAAACGGACAAGAATGACACGCCCGAGCGATTGAAGGGCGTGGTGACTGAGGACACGCTCGCACGCCAGTACGCTCGATTGCAGCCAAGGTCTCACCCGAGGGTCGGGCTTCTCAACCGTGTTGCGAGAGCCACTCGGCTCACCGGCGATGCTGTTTTGAAAGGCCACTTCGTCACTCGTTGTGGCCAGCGCGCGAGGGGCGGAATCGTAAGAGCCATAGATTGGAAACGCAAACCGCGTTCGAGCGCGCCTTGGTTCGACCAACAGCGGACAGAGCGGAGTGGCGCGAGAACGGCGTCACGGCAGTGAACTCCGTGGGGCTACGCCGTTAAGGATTTCGGAGCTGTAAAACAGGGGCCAACCGAACGTAGCAGAAGTCGTCAGACTTCTGGAGAACCGTCGAGTCGTCAGAATTCTCACGAATTCTGCTACAGAAATCCTTAACGGCGTTGTCCGTGGGGGGCGGCGGCAACCTCGTGGGCATGGCTCAGAATCAGAACGTGAGCCAGTGGTCCGACAACCTGGCATTGCCCGCGCGGTGAAGCGACACATGGGGCAATACAACGTTGTCGGGTTCCTCGACTCGAAACTACTGGGAGGCCGAGGGGCGGGAGTTGCGTTTGCGATCTTGCTCGGTGAGCCAAATCTTACGGAGGCGGATGATCGACGGCGTGACCTCGACGTACTCGTCGTCTTCGATGTACTCCAACGCCATTTCCAGTGACATCTTGCGGGGCGGCTTCAGGATGACGTTCTCATCCGTTCCCGACGACCGCATGTTGGTCAGCTTCTTTTCCTTGATGGGATTGATGGTCATGTCGCTGTCGCGGGCGTTCTCACCCACGATCATCCCTTCGTAAATCTCATCACCGGGCGAGACGAAGAAGTCCTTCCCATCCTGCAACTTGAACAGGGCGAAGGGCACCGCCCTGCCGGTTTCCTGCGAGATCAGCACGCCGTTCGCGCGGTGCGGGACATCACCTTCGATCGGCTTGTATTGGTCGAAACGGTGATGAATGACGGCTTCGCCCTTGGTGGCGTTGAGGAGCCGTGTGCGGATGCCGATCAGACCGCGTGACGGGATCGAGAATTCGACGTGCGTGAAGCCGAGTGAATTGCCGACTAGGTCGATCACCTCACCGCGACGATTGCCGACCGTTTCCATGACCGGACCGAGGTTGTTGGTCGGAACATCAATTTCGAGCAACTCGAACGGTTCGCACATCTTGCCGTCGATCAATTTGCGAATGACCGTCGGTTTGCCGACAGACAACTCGTAGCCTTCGCGGCGCATCGACTCGATCAACACGGCCAGATGCAGCACGCCACGGCCCGAGACTTTGAAGGCTTCCTTGTCTCCCGATTCTTCCACGCGCAGAGCCACGTTGGCTTCGAGTTCTCGATTGAGACGGTCGCGAATGTGCCGCGTCGTCAGGTACTTGCCGCCCGTTTCCTTGTTGCCGGCGAACGGGGACGAATTGATCGTGAAGGACATCGATATGGTTGGCTCATCGACGCTGATGCGTTCGAGCGCAACGGGGTTTAATGGATCGGCCACGGTGTCGCCGATTTCGGGCTTATCGAGACCCGTCAGCGCCACGATGTCGCCAGCGGTTCCTTCCGCAACTGCGGTTCGCCCGAGCTTGTCGAAGACTTCCACCGCGACGACTTGCTGCGCTTGTTTAACGCCGCCCGCCTTCATCAACACGACCTTTTGATTTGGCTTGATTGTTCCGCTGACGATCCGTCCCGTGGCGATGCGTCCGACGAACTCAGAGTAAGCCAGCGACGTGACCATCATCTGGAATGGGCCGGTTGGATTCGTGAGCGGGCCGGGGATGCAGCGGACGATGGTGTCGAGCAGCGGCTTGATGTTGTCGGAGGGGATCGTCGGATCGAGCGTCGCATAACCCGCGCGGCCGCTGGCGAAGACGTAGGGGAAATCGAGCGTCTTGTCGTCGGCTCCCAGTTCCACAAACAGGTCAAAGGTCTCGGTCAGCACTTCCTGGGGGCGAGCGTCGTGGCGGTCAATCTTGTTCACGACGACGATGGGCTGTAGTCCGATCTCCAACGCCTTCTTGAGCACGAAGCGGGTTTGTGGGCGAGGGCCTTCAAACGCATCGACCAGCAACAGCACGCCATCGGCCATGCGCAGCACACGCTCAACTTCACCGCCGAAGTCCGAGTGGCCCGGCGTGTCAATGATGTTGATCTTGATGTCGCCGTACATCAGCGCGATGTTTTTGGCGAGGATCGTGATGCCGCGTTCTCGTTCCTGATCATTCGAGTCGAGGATGCAGTCGCCTTGAAGTTGGGACTCACGGAACTGGCCGCTCGACTTGAGCAGGCAATCGACGAGCGTGGTCTTCCCATGATCGACGTGGCAATGATGGCAATGTTGCGGATATCGAACCGGCGCATAATGGGAAAACTCGGCGAGACAGCTTTCCACACCGGGAAAGTTGCTCAGGAAACAAACGGGGACAAACTGACAGACCGACCGGGGAGAGGAGAAGCGAAGTGGCAGACTCACGGGCAGGCAAACTGACAGAACAACACACGTCACGCCGACCGAAGTCGGGGCAGGCGGGGCGGGAGAATAGCAGACTGGCCAACGAGGTTGAAGCCAATGCCTCTCTATGAAGAATTGATGTGCTCCGCGGCAAGGCAGGGCCAAGACGACCGCGAACCCTTACGACGGTGACGCAGGAGAAGCACTCGCCGTCACGCGGACGCAGCTGTATGGATGCCAATGCCCCCTATTGGAGCGATGGCTCCGATGGCGGCAATTGGCTCGCTGTTCGTTCAGAATTGCCGTTGCAGTTCCGTTGCGACGCACTCTTGCAGGTCGTCAAATTGGCGACTGATCTCTGGCAGTTCGCGGGCCACGTGTGGGAAGTCGTGGGCGGCGGCGAGGGTCTCGACATGCGCCAACCTCTTCACGAGGTCGGCGGCTCCAACGATGCTCGCGGTTCCCTTCAGCATGTGTGCGGCCCGCTTGAGTTCCACGGCATCACGCTCTGAGAGTGACCGCTGGATTTGGGAATGCACTTTCGGGCTTTCCACCTGAATCAGCCGCATCACATCGACAAACAGCTCCTGCAATCCGCCCAAGCGTTCGAGGGCCAGTTCGCGGTTGAAGACGATGGGGCGCACGACGGCTGTTTGGCTCATTGCATCCAGAATTGCCACGCTTTTCTGTAGAGCACGGCTCGGCTCGCAAGATGAGTTGGAGCGCTCCAACTCATCTTGCGAGCTGGCGAAATCGAACCCTTGGAAAATCGTCGCGTCGGGGCGAGGTGATTGGAGCAACATTGCAGGCCATTCCGTAAAGACAACGTCTTCCAAAGTGGAAGTCTCGAGTGTCGCCAGCCCATCAACGGGATGGACGCTTTCTGAAAAGGTAGGTCCGAAGTTTGGCCGGAGACGAAGCAACAAAGTCCACCACTGGCAGATATTGTGGTCGGATACCGGTCAGGAGGATTGTTCGGGGTGAGAGGGTTGCTTGCGGTGGCAAATGGCGTCGTGAATTCGTTGCGTTGGCGAGGTGAACGCGAGGCTCCGGATGTGGCAAACCACCGTGGAGCTTCGGCGGGCGACATGCTCGCACGCGTCCGTTTTCTTTTGACAACTTGGAATCGTGACCTAGGTTTCCGCAACGCGACACGGCGAGAGCGGCGCGGGCAGTGAGGGGCTACCTGACGACACTCTCGAATGATGTCCATTCCAAACCAAAGGTACGAAACATGTCGAGAATCCTGGTTGTTGATGATTCAGCCGTCGAACGCCGCATGATCGGCGGACTCTTGGGTGAGAATCCCGATTGGACGATCGACTATGCGGGTGACGGTGCCGAAGCGTTGGTGCGATGTGAAGCCAACGAACCGGACCTGGTCGTCACCGACTTCAACATGCCCTCAATGGACGGCATGCAGTTGCTCAATCGACTCAAGCATAAATTCCCGCGCGTGCCGGTCATTATCGCCACGTCGGCGGGCAGCGAAGAGTTAGCCGTCACGGCTCTGCAACAGGGTGCCGCCAGCTACGTTCCCAAAATTCTGATGGCTCGCGATTTGGGCCGTGTCGTCGATACCGTTCTCACCGCCAGTCAGGATCGACGGCAGACGGATGCCGTGCTGACGGCTCTCGTCCGGCAGGAACTGAGGTTCTCATTTCCAAGCGACCGCCGATTGGTTCGCTCGGCAGTCAGCACGCTACAAGAGTTCGGGATGCGGTTCGGCGTCTTCACGGATCGGGAGCGAACGCGCGTCGGTGTCGCGCTGGAAGAGTCTCTGTTGAACGCCATCATCCACGGCAACTTGGAAGTCAGCTCAAAGCTGCGCGACCTCGACGACGGTTCGTATGAGAAATTGATTGCGTTGCGAGTCGGTAAGTCGCCTTACAAAGATCGCCGAGTCGAAGTGGTGGCGCAGTTTTCAGCAGAACAAGTTGAGTTCGTGATTCGCGATGAAGGCCCGGGCTTCGATGTCAGCCAACTTCCCGATCCGACCGATCCTGAAAACGTCGCTCGCGCCCACGGTCGTGGCGTGCTGCTCATGCGGACCTTCATGGACGAAGTCTCGTACAACGAAACGGGCAACCAAGTCACACTGATGAAGCGCAAAGCTGGAGCGGCGGTACCGGCCCACGCCTAAACTGCCTGTTGAAAAACGTAACTTGGACGCCCTCGTCCGAGTCTTTTCTCGTGGGAAGCGGACGGACGAGGGCGTCCATCCTACGATTTCAACCGGCTGCTAAACTGCCTGTCGGCGTCTGGTTCATCAATCAATCGAGCGAGCGAGCGGCGAGATTCGGAAGAGTCTCGCCGCTCGTGGCATTTCCTAAGGACTGGCGCATCAATAAGTGTCGTCTTTCGTTCCGCGAAAGAACGCCCTTTCGCGGAGCGAAAGGCGACAAACGGCGGAGTCATTCTTGGACAGGTTCTTAGAGATGACGCAGCGCTAGCGAGTGCGGTGAATTCGCAGGCCGACGCCGGGGATGTACGCTTGGATTGGCGGGTACGCATAGCCGTTGAAGCCGTATCCCGTGTGATGGTGATTGACCGTGGTGGTGTTGCGGTGAATGACGGTCGGCCGCATTTGTCCGAAGAGGAACTCCATGGTTGCGTCGTGGATGTAGCTCGGGTTGGCGTTGTACTCGGCGCGATTGAAGGGAATCGACCGGTAGACCTCTGAGTACATTTGCGACAGGGAACGCGGATCGACTCGCCCCGCAGGTGGAGCGATGTCGGCGGGGCTGTTGTGGCCTTGGCTGATGCCGGGAACGATGAGCGGCATGTCGCTCTCGTCCGTATCGGGTTTCGGGGCTGGAGCCGGAGCGAGCGTCCCTGGCTGAATCGCGGCGGGTTCTGTCGCGGCGTCCTGTCGGAGCGAGACCAGTTTCCACATTCCCTCTTTGATGGGGGCGTTCGCGGCGCGTTCTGGAGAAGGCGCGGGGGGGACGTGATCTCGTGTTTCTACTGCCATCGGGAAGTCGCCCGGTGTGATCGTAATCTTCCAACCGTCAAACTCTTGAACGGTCGGTTCTGCAGCGCAGACCAGCACCGCACCCAGCAGGAACATGGCTCCGCCCGTCAACCATCGAATCACTGTCTCGCGCATGTTTGTCGCCTTTACAAGCTGTCATTTTGATGCACCGCTTCCAGTCGCCAGTGCCAGACCCCACGCTAAAGGGGGCGGGAGACTGGTGTCAAACAGCGATTCCGGTGACGCGCGAGAATCTCTCGCTCCCGTTGAGTCGCAGTGGATGGAGAGGAGTTGCAGCAGTGATGCTCTTTGGCAACGACGTGGGAGTCGCCCGGTATCCTATTGAAAACGTAGGGTAAGCGTCTCGCTTGCCCATTTTCGATCTGCAATCGCGGGCAAGCGAGACGCTTACCCTACGTTGTCGTCTCAGAGTGTCGCGACGGAAGCGTCAGGCGGAGTCACCCGAGGCGTCCTCATTTGAGATCGCGTTCTGCGACGGATCGGGTTGTGGACGGGCGGTTGCCGCGACCGCCGACTTTCCGCGACTGCGTTTGCCTGCGGGAGCCGACTCGCGTGGGAGCGACATCAGGTCCACTCGTAGCGATAGCACGCCGGCGTGAAGTTTCTCACGCTGGCTGTCGGTGAGAGTCAGGTCGGCGCGGATGTCATTCCGAATGAAGCGAATGCGGTCCGTCCATTCACAGAGTTTGGCGTCCGACTCGAGATAGGTTTGCGTTTCGAGTTCCGATTCACAGCGCTCAATCCGCTGCTGGAATGTCGTGTATGCTGAAGCAAGGGTTGGAGAGTGCGGTACGTCTCTGGCGTTTGGCGTACCGACCTGAGGCACCGTCAGACCGGCGAGTTCGTCGAGTTGTCGTTGCCCCATTCGCAGCAGTTCGATCCCCAGCGTGAACGCCAGTCCGAACAGCGTGATTTGCAGCCAGCTTGGCCAGGTACTAGGGCTGATCCACAGCACCAAGGACTTGTGGTCGCGCAGGAGTTCCGTCCCCGGATGCAGGTGGATGTGAGACGGTGGCGCTTGGACATCGCGAACTGAGGGAACTCGATTCAGGTTGAAGTCGATCAGGTAGTCGCCCTCCAACGACCTCTTGGCCGCTTGCGCAATGATGTAGGCGTCGGCAGTGGACAGCGAGCTGGAGCAGACGAGGAACCGCCGCACCTTGATCGTGTCCAGCCCTTTCGGACAGAACGAAATCGATTGCGCGCTCACTTCACCGGAGCCTTCACCACTGTTGATGGCACCGACAGCGATCTTGGGCACGACTTCGGCGCGAGCCAGATTTTCGGGGAGCTGTGCAGGAACCACGACCATGTTTTGCTGGAGCGCGAGTGCCTCGGCGATCGGCCCAACACCGATCAGCGCGACTGTTTCATCACTGGCGATCGACATGATCGTCTTCGATCCGACTGGCCCGCAGTAGAACGCGAGATCGATCAAATTTTCTTGGAAGGCCTGCCTCATGCCGGTCCAGTCCGCGATGCCCGATGCGGCGTGAGAGGACGTGCTGACGCCGTACTGGTCCAGAATCATCTCACCGAGTTTGGCCGAGTTACTACCTGCGGTCCCCAAGAACACGCGATGTTTCTTGTCGAGGTAGCTCAAGACTTCCGCCAGATTCTGGGGAATCTTCCCCGTTCGACGTTCGATTTCGCGCAGGAATCCCGTGCGGCAGATGACGTGAAGATAGTCCCAGTCGAGCGGTAGCAGCGCGCTGAGCGGGCCGGTCTTATCATCGCCATCACCCTGTCGGTTCTCGACCTCCGTCAGAAAACCGATCGCGATGCCGTCAATGGTGTTCTCGACGTTTTGACGAACATCCTCGAAGCCCGTGGTGTTCTCAATTCGCACTCGATAGGGAATGCCGCTGGGAGACAGTGTGTGACGCAGTTCCGTCACGACGCTCTTTCCCGCTCGAGCGCTCGCCGAATCGCGCGGACCGACATACACCACAATCGCGGGGCTGAAGTCGCTCAAGACCATCCAGCCGACCGTCGCCGCGACGACCAAGAACAGGATGTCGAATACGACTCGCTGCCGCATCCAGACCACTTTCAGCATGGTCTTGATGAAGTCGTAGACGGCTTGAATGATTTGGCTGGGGTTCATGAGGGCGACTCAATCGGTGGATGCGGGTTCGCTGAGGGCCGAGGTGAGCAGTCTGTACTCGGGGTTACTCGGGTGAGGCTCTTGCCGCCGAATATCAGGTCCGACAGAGCCGTTCACAAGATGAGTCTATTTCGTTTCGCAATGAAGGGGCGTTGTTTTTGAGCAACGCCGCTGCACACCCTTCCCGACCGTCAGATCTCATGCGGTCAGGAAGTGCTTGCTTGACCGCCCGTTGAAAAATCACCCCACCGGGCTTACCCGGTCGTCTCTGCGCAAAGTAGCCATCATCGCTCCGCG
>JAYTQJ010000753.1:0-6203 GCA_043746775.1 Schlesneria sp. | reverse complement strand
AAGAGGGTTCTTTTGGCGAGCCCGTGGTCGTGGACGGACAAATCCAACGACAAAGGCGTGCAAGTCGCGTTCAAGGACGATGGCAGTGTTAGTCATATCGGCATGCGAGGCACATGGAAGATCACCGGTCCTCGCGAAGTCACCATCACTGACTCAAATGGGACAACCAAATATGTCCTGCGCTTCGACCCGAAGTTGACCGGTTACGAACAGTCCGGTGGCCTCATTCGAGGACGGCATTGGCAATAGAGGCGGGGTGGCCCTGCATCGAACGGAAATAGACGTGCCACTTGCTACGGAGCCTTCGGAGAAGCAGTGCTGAGGAGTGAATAACATGGCAAAGAGTACGGCTTCTCCGAGGACTCCGAAGCAGTGGCATGTGCATACGACGGAGGCTCGTTCAATGATCACGTTCTTGGATATACCGGACGCGGGCAGGTGACACGGCTTTGGTCCAACGAGACGATACTCTTCAGCAGGCCGTTCGATGACCGCAACAACTCTCAAACTTGGCCCGTTCGACTTGGAAAGGGTGTTCCGCGCCGTGGACAAAGTCACTGAGCGAATGATTCGTGCGGCAGCGGCACTCGACGCGGCAAAGATTCCCTACGCCGTGATCGGTGGCAATGCGGTTGCGAATTGGGTGTCTCGTGTGGATGAAGCCGCCGTCCGCTTCACCAAAGACGTGGACATACTGCTGCGACGGGCCGACCTCGATGCTGCGACGGGGGCGATGGAAAAACAGGGGTTCGTCTTTCGTCGCTCGGGTGCGATGACGATGTACTTGGACGGACCAACAGCCAAGGCGCGCGATGCGGTTCACGTCTTGTTCGCCAACGAACGAGTTCGGCAAACAGACCTGCACCCCGCTCCCGATGTGATCGAGTCCGAGGCGACCGGTCACATCCGAGTCCTACAACTCGAATCGCTTGTCCGCATGAAGTTGACTTCGTACCGAACCAAGGATCAGACGCACTTGATCGACATGTTCGACATTGGCCTGATTGATGAATCGTGGATCGGCCGCTTTGACGGTGAAACTGCGAATCGGCTACGCGCCGTCATCGAACAAGCCAGGCGAGAACGATTGCCGGAAGACGATGATCCCGGTGCCAAAGATGAGTAACACGAGGAAGCCGGGGTCAGGTGGTTCAAAGTTCAATTTTCGCGGACAGCAGCCGCCACCATGATCAAACCGGTTTGTCCGCGAAAATTGAACTTTGAACCACCTGACCCCTGATCGCGCGATCTGCAAAAGCAGAAGAATCCCTCACCTTAACCCTCTCTCCCCTCCAAGGGGGGCGAGGGGACAAGGCGAAGATCAGACGAAATCGAAACCACTCACGCAGGAGACTGACATGAACCCGTTTCTCGAATATCAGCAGGCGATGACTCGGCGGCATTTTTTTGGGAGGCAGGCTTGTGGGCTGGGGGCGGTGGCGCTCGGGGCCTGCATGAATCCGAGCATCTTTGCGAATGATCTGGCTTCCGGAGCGAAGAATGCCGGAGCGGAAGGTTCGGGAACGCAGGGCGTGATGCCCGCGTACCATCACGCGCCGAAGGCCAAGCGGGTGATCTGGCTGTTTATGGCGGACGGGCCGTCGCAGCTTGATCTGTGGGATTACAAGCCGAAGCTCGGGGAATACTTTGACAAGGACTTGCCCGAGTCGGTGCGGGCCGGTCAACGAATCACAACGATGACCTCGGGACAGGCGCGGTTCCCGGTCGCTCCGTCGATCTTCAAGTTCGCTCAGCATGGCAAACATGGCGCGTGGGTCAGCGAACTGTTGCCGCATCTGGCGGGAAGCGTCGATGACATGTGCATCATCAAGTCGATGAACACCGACGCCATCAATCACGATCCCGCAATCACGTTCATCACCACGGGAAGCGAAATCCCCGGCCGACCGTCGCTCGGTGCGTGGCTCTCGTATGGGATCGGCAGCCCGAACGAGGACTTGCCCGCGTTCACGGTGCTCATTTCGAGACTGGCTCAGGGGGGGCAGACGCAGGCGTTGTTCTCGCGCATGTGGGCGGCGGGATTCTTACCGACGAAGCACGCAGGGGTGTCGATGCGGTCATCGGGCGATCCGGTGCTGTACCTGTCCAACCCGCCGGGTGTCTCCGCTGACACGCGACGCCAGATGCTGGACGGACTCGGCGAACTGAACCAACAGCGGCTGACCGAAGTGGGCGATCCCGAGATCTCCGCGCGGATCGCGCAGTACGAGATGGCCTACCGGATGCAAACCTCCGTCCCCGAGTTGGCCGACATCTCGAAGGAACCGAAGCATGTCTTGGAACTGTACGGCGACGAAGTCACTCAGCCGGGAACGTTCGCCTACAACTGCCTTCAAGCCAGACGACTGGCCGAACGAGGCGTTCGGTTCACGCAGGTCTTCTTGCGAGGTTGGGACCATCACGGCGGATTGCCCGGTTCGATCCGGCAGCTCGTCAAAGCGTGCGACCAACCGTGCGCGGGACTCATCAAGGACTTGAAGCAACGCGGGATGCTCGATGAGACATTGATCGTGTGGGGCGGTGAGTTCGGCCGCACGGTCTACAGCCAGGGGACGCTGACGAAGGACAACTACGGCCGCGACCATCATCCGCGCAACTTCACGATGTGGATGGCGGGCGGCGGTACGAAGCCGGGCATCGTCCACGGCGAGACCGACGACTTCAGCTACAACATCACCGACAAGCCGGTCCATGTGCATGACCTCAACGCCACGATCCTGCATCTGCTCGGCATCAACCACGAAAAACTGACCTTCCGCAACCAAGGCCGCGACTTCCGCCTGACCGATGTCCACGGCAAGGTCGTCACAGATATATTGGCGTGAGTAGTGCCTGTACGAGTCCGCGATGAAACTGACAGATTGGAATTGAAACGGTATGCGTAACGAAGAACTCGCGGTCTGCGGTCTGAGTGCTGTGCGGTCGCGGTTTGAGAAGAAGCCGAATTCCATTCGGCGGCTGTTCTTTGACGAGGCGACTGCGCCGTGTGTCGGCAACATTTGTTCGGCACTGGCGACGGCGAAGAAGATTTACCGCTGCGTCGAACCGGCGGAGTTGGAGAAGATTTCGGGGTCGATCCATCATGGCGGGATCGTCGCCGTCGTGGATCGACCCGTGTTGAAGTCGCCTCATCCCGATGAGCTGCGCGAGTGGGGTCGCCAACGCGAGCCGGTGCTGCTGCTCGACTGCATCTCGAACGGACACAATCTGGGCGCGATCATCCGCACGGCCGCGTTTTTCGGTGTGACAAAGTTGATCCTGCCTGATCATCCCTCGGCCGCGCTGCCGACCGAAGCGACGTACCGCGTCGCCGAAGGGGGACTCGATCATGTCGAGGTCTTTCTCGTGAAGCGGCTCGACCTGTTCGCGCACGAATTGCGAAAGCACTACACCGTGATCGGAGCCGACACGCGCGGCGGCCATCCCGACTTGGATGTCTCCGGCTACAAGCCCATCGCCCTCGTGATGGGGAACGAGGAACACGGCTTGGCCGATGAAGTGGCCGCCGCCTGTGACCGCCTGGTCACCATCCCTGGCAGCGGGCGCGTGGAGTCTCTTAACGTCTCCGCCGCCGCCGCCGTGTTGCTGTGGGAATGCACCCGCTCGCTGCGACCAGCACGCTGAGCGAGGCGGCGCTTTTTTTTAAACCCCACCCCGCTTGCCGGGGTGGTCTTCAGGTTTTTGCACTACTTCTTCTTCTTCTTCATGGTCATCAAGTAGTGCAAAAACCTGATTCCACCGGGACAAGCCCGGTGGGGTGAGTTTCAAAACAAAGACGCCGTATTTCTCTCGTGGCGACGGGGTTTCAACCGATGCGCCAGCCCTCGAAGTTGAGGTCGATGCGTTGGAGGCGGATGAAGGCGGATTGGCTGTTCGAGGGAAGTACGAGCGGGGCTGTCGTCTTTTGCTCGACGATCACGGCGATGCCGATTCCAAGGCCGAAGGTGAAGTTCACGCCGGGCGTCGGAGCGAGCTGGGCTTCCAACTGAATCGGCTGTCCTGAGTCGGGATGTGCTTCGGTTAGACCGTCACCGAACGTCGGGACGAACTCCATGGACGCCAGCTCTGTTCGATCGCGGGCGGACTTCGTCGGTTGAGCGAAACGGAAGAAGATCAATCGGCAACGAAACTGGTTCACGACGAGCCGCTCGAATTCCTCGCGCGAGGAACCGCCTCCACTGATGAACGCCTTCGCGGTGAAGCGGCCGGCTTGGGGATCGCGGATCTGCTGTGCGAGGACGGCGGACGTTTTGAGATCGGCGGGGTGTGCGCCGCGCGGTTCGATGGGCGTGGACCACAAGCCGATGGCCGCGTGAGTTTGATCGGAGGCTCGCGTGTCTGTCGTAGGCCGGCCCCCTTGGTCCGGCCGGACCAAGGGGGCCGGCCTACGCTCGGTCGCGGCTGAACGAAGCGGAGCATTGTCGAGCAATCGCACGTTCAGCAGCCCCGTTGCTTCGGCACGCCAACCTTTGGGGCTGGCGAGGGCGTCGAGTGGTCGCAGCGCCGTGGTCTGCTGGAAGTCGGGGTGAGCGAGCAGGCCCGCGTGATAGGGCGGGACGAATGCGATGTCACCGGATGAAGCTTGTCGCGTCACAGTGGCCGGTTCTTCACCGAACAGCTTGTAGAGCGGCTCGGCACCGGTCACTGGCAGAATGCGACCTTGGCGATCTTGGAACGTGGCGTGCGCGTCGATGCCGGTCAGATGGAAGACAGTCGCGGCGAGATGTCCCGCGTTGACGGGATCGGTCGCGGGATAGCCCCCCTCGCGATCGCTCGACCCGTAGACCTGACCGCCCGAGATGCCCGCTCCCGCCAGCACACAACTGAAGACGTTGCCCCAATGATCGCGCCCCGCGTTGGCGTTGACCTTGGGTGTACGACCAAACTCACCGACCGCGATGACCAGCGTTTCGTCGAGCAGCCCACGCTCTTCGAGATCGTCCAGCAGTGCGGTGAAGCCGACATCGAACTGCGGCGCGAGGCAGTCTTCCATCCGGTCGAAGTTGCGGGCGTGCGTATCCCAGATCGGGTTATCGACGCCGCGATCGCCCGGCACGCGTGGCCAGTTCACCGTGACAAAGCGCACTCCCGCCTCGACCAACCGCCGCGCGAGCAGCACGCTCTGGCCCCACGGATGTCGGCCGTAACGGTCGCGCACGCGGTCGGGTTCGTCCTCCAATCGAAACGCCTCGCGCGCACCGCCGGTCGTGAGCAACTCGAACGCCTGGCGTTGCAGTCCTTCGTGCAGTTGCACGGTCGCACTGCGCGGCGTCGCATCGAACGCATGGCCGAGCGCATCGAGCAACGTCACGCGGCGACGCATCTGATCGGCGGGAACCTTGCTCGCGTAGAGGCCCCCCAACGGCGAGTGCGGTTCGGCCGGATGGCACTCGATAATCTCGGGACTCCACTGCGGCCCGAGGATTCCACCGAATTGCCCCGACTCAATGTTGCCGCCGTTGCCGATGAAGAGTTCGGGGAGCGACACGGCCGACAACGACGGCAGCTTGTCACTCGGACGGAACCGCTTCACGATCGACGCGAGATTCGGCCAATCCGTGGGCGCCGCGTTCTCGCCATCGCTGGTCAGCATCGGTTGACCGGTCAGCACCCAATAACCGCTGCCGCCGTGAATCTGGTTGTTCGTGAACATCGACCGAATGATCGCCAGCTTGTCGGCGCGGACGGCGGTGCGCGGCAGCAGCTCACAAAGGTCGATACCGGGGACGTTTGTTTGGATCGGTCGGAACGGCCCGCGAATCTCAGCGGGCGCGAGCGGCTTCGGATCGAACGTTTCGTGCTGAGGCGGCCCGCCCGCGAGAAACAACAAGATGACTTGCTTCGCGCGTCCGAAACAGCCGCCTGCTCCGGACAAGTTCTGAGATGTTGCGGCGCGTGCGAGGGTCGGCATCAGCGACGGCAACCCACCGGTCAATGCGGCCAACCCGCCCAGCTTCAACAGGTCGCGACGCGGCTGAACGAGCGGACGCAACGATCGCGAGTCGGCAGAGCGAGCGAACACCATGAGGACTCTCTTCCAAGCGGACGTTCTCAGTTTGTCAGGCCAAATTTGCCAAGCGGGGGAACACTCTACGCGACGCTGGAACCTCGACCAAGTCCGGTCGCCGTCGTGTCAATGCCTTTTCAATTTGCGTGTTGGGTGCCACGGTCACGGAGCTTCG
>JAYTQJ010000752.1:0-14718 GCA_043746775.1 Schlesneria sp. | reverse complement strand
AACTCGGCGAGGTCGTCGTCGTTGAGCGGGTTCGTCTTGCCCATGTTGCGGCCGGGGTCGAGCTGGTAGTACCAGACCTTCCGCGTCGGTGCTCCCTTCTCAAAGAACAGCACGACGGTCTTCACACCCGCCCCCTGAAACGTGCCGCCGGGGCAATCGAGCACGGCGTACAGGTTGCAGCTTTCCAATAGCAGCTTCCGCAGACTCACCGAGGCGTTGTCGGTGTTGGAGAGAAACGTGTTCTTGATGACCACGCCGCCCCGTCCGCCCGCCTTCAGAATCTTGATGAAGTGCTGCAAGAACAAGAACGCGGTCTCGCCCGTGCGGATAGGAAAATTCTGCTGAACCTCTTTCCGTTCCTTGCCGCCAAACGGCGGATTGGCCAGCACCACGTCGAAGCGATCCTTCTCCTGAATGTCGGCGAGGTTCTCGGTCAGCGTGTTCGTGTGGACGATGTTCGGAGCTTCGATGCCATGCAGAATCATGTTCATGATCGCGATGACGTAGGCCAGCGATTTCTTTTCCTTGCCAAAGAAGGTGTTGGTTTGCAGGGTGTGCAGGTCTTTGGTTGTCAGCGAAGGCTGATGGGATTGATGGGAAGAATGGGATTTATGAAATTCATGATTCCCATTCTTCCCATCAGTCCCATTCTTCAAATAATCGAACGACTCACACAAGAAGCCGGCGGACCCGCACGCCCCATCGTAGATTCGTTCGCCAATCATTGGATGCACGACGCGCACAATCGCCCGAATCAGCGGTCGCGGCGTGTAATACTCACCGCCGTTCCGCCCGGCGTTGCCCATGTTCTTGATCTTGGCTTCGTACAGATGCGACAGCTCATGCTTTTCGGTCTGCGAGCGGAACCGCAACTCGTCGATGTGGTCGATGATCTCCCGCAGGTTGTAGCCGCTTTGAATCTTGTTTTTGATCTCTCCGAAAATCTGTCCGATCTTGTATTCGATCGTGTTCGGCCCGGTTGCCTTCTGCGTGAAGCCCTTCAGAAACGGAAAGAGCTTGTCGTTCACAAAGTCCCGCAGGTCGTCGCCGGTCTGGGCTTGGTTGTGGTCGATCAGCCCGTCAGCCCCCTTCGGCGCAGCCCAGCTTTCCCAGCGGTACGTCTTGTCGAGGATGAAGGCGTACTTCTTCCCCTCCAACGCGGCTTCGTCCGCTTTGTCCTGTTCCAACCCGTCGAGGTACTTCAGGAACAACAGCCAAGAGGTCTGCTCGGTGTAGTCCAACTCGCTGGAACACCCCGCCTCTTTCCACAGCACGTCGTCGATGTTCTTGAAGGCTTGTTCAAACATGGGCGATTGGATTCTCTGAAGTTCGTGGGGGAGATGTCGTCTGGTCGAGCGCGACCCGCCGCGTCTCAAAAAAACGGGCGGCCTAACAGCTTGTTGAAAAAACGTAGCACAGGCGGCTCGCCTGTGTTTCTCAACTAGAAATACAAGCAGGCGAGCCGCCTACGCTACGTTTTTCCACAGGCTGTTATACGTCGTGGTCTGTCATGTCGCGACGTGCGTGACTTCGATCTGTCGAGTCCTTCAAGTCCACGGCAAACGCTACTCGGGCGTTCGCGATTTCTGTCGCGGAGCGACAGGGCTTCCAGCCTGCGGGAAGCCGTAGCTTGAACGTCTCGTCCGAGCGAAGCGCAGTTGGAAACAGACGGACGAGGCGTCCAGCCTACGGTTCTTCATCAGACTGGCCGCACCCAGAGGCGACTGCACCCGTGGTTCCGATGCCGGGCCATTTTTCAAAGTAGTTATTCCGTTCCCGTGGGGGACAACTACTTTTGGCGGGCGCATCAAGAGTGGCGATCATCCATTGCGGTCAGTCGAACAGCGATGGTGGTGACGCGGGAGTCGGGGCTGCAATGGGGGCGGCTGCGGGCTGGGTGAGCAGCGTCTCAAAGGCGTCTTCGTCGAGGACCGTCACGCCAAGATCGCGTGCTTTGGTGAGTTTGCTTCCGGCGTCGGTTCCCGCGACCACGAAGTCGGTCTTCTTCGAGACGCTGCTCGACGCGCGGCCGCCGTGCTGTTGGATCAGCGACTGAATCTGATCTCGCGTGAAACGGGAAAGCGTTCCAGTGACCACGACCGACTTACCGAAGAGGACGCCTGCCGCTTTCGCCGCCGCCGTGGCAGCGGCTTCGGCCGCGTTGCCCATGTTCAGGCCGAGACTCGTCAGATCGGAGACGATCTGTTGGCCGTAGTCGCTCGCAAAAAATGCTCGCACCGATTTTGCGATGACATCGCCGACTTCATCGACGTGCGACAGCTCTTCTTCACTCGCGCTGGCGATCGCCGACATTGCGCCGAATCGTTCCGCCAATTGTTGCGAGGTTCGCACGCCGACGTGTCGGAGATTGAGCGCGGTGAGCAGTCGCCAAAGCGGTTGCTGCTTCGACGCTTCGATCCCTTTGAGCAGGTTGTCGATCGACTTCTCACCGACGCGGTCGAGTTCGATCAGCTCGGCACGACGACCGGCCAAACGAAAAATGTCGGCGAAGCTGGTGAGCAGTTTCTTGTCGGTCAGTTGCTCGATCAACTTGGCTCCCAGCCCATCAATGTTCATCGCGGCGCGCGAGGCGAAGTAGCAGAGGCCCTCGCGCAGTTGAGCCGGGCACGTCGGGTTCGGGCAGCGGACGTAAACGCCACCTTCATCCTGTACGACGGCGGTGCCGCACTCGGGACAGACGGTGGGAAATTCAAAGGGTCTCTGCGTTCCATCGCGATGGTGGGCTTCAACACGCACGACATGCGGGATGATTTTTCCGGCCTTCTCGACAATGACGCGATCGCCGATTTGAATGCCGAGCCGCGCGATCTCATCGCGGTTGTGGAGGCTCGCGCGGGAGACTGTGGTCCCGGCGATCTCGACCGGTTCGAGACACGCGACGGGAGTCAGCGCACCGGTCTTGCCGACTTGAATCAGAATGTCGGCGATGCGCGTCTCGGCTTCGTACTTCTCCCACTTATAGGCGATCGCCCAACGCGGCGATTTGCTGGTCGAACCGAGTTCATTGCGCTGCGCCAGTTCGTCCAACTTGATGACGAGACCATCAACCTCAAAGTCCAGCGTGTGGAGTTCGTCCATGAGTTGATGCGCGGTGGCGAGTGTCTCATCCATATTGGGAAGCGTGGCGCAGCGCGGTGTGGTGGGGATGCCCCAACGCTCGACCGACTGCAAGAATTCGCGGTGCGTGCGGTACGTCGTCCCTTCGCTGTAGCCGACACTGTGCGCGAAGAACCTCAGCTTGCGCGCGGCACACAGCTTGGGATCGAGCAGCTTGAGCGCGCCCGCACAGGCGTTGCGCGGATTCGCAAACGGAACTTCTCCCTTCGAGATTTGTTCGGCTCGCATCTGTGCAAAGTCGGAGTTGGCGATGTACGCCTCGCCCCGAATCTCGATCACGGGAGGCACGTCGTCGCCGAGTAGTCTCAGTGGAACGCCGCCCATTGTGCGGGCGTTGCTCGTGACATCATCGCCGCGCCGACCATCACCGCGCGTGAGTGCCCGCGTGAGTCGGCCGTTCTCATAGATCAACGCCAGTGAGACGCCGTCGATCTTGAACTCGATGGAATACGCCGGCTGCACGCCGAGGTCTTTCCGCACATCGGCGTCGAATTTGCGAACGCTCCCCTTGTCACCTTCTTCGATGTAGACGTTCTCAATCGAGAGCATCGGAACGCGATGCTCGATGGTGACAAAGCCTTCGATCGGCTCGCCCCCGACCTTGCGCGACGGACTGTCGTCGGAGGCCAGATCGGGATGTGACTCTTCGAGCACGATCAGCCGCTGCATCAGTTGGTCGTACTCGTGATCGGCGATGACGGGCGCGGCGTGTACGTAATAGAGCGCGTCGTGGTGACGAATCGTGGCACGCAGCGATTCGATCTCATCACGGGGTGAAGCGGTCATAGGGAAGCTCACTGGTGAAGCTCATAGAAGGTTGGCGAAGTCAGGTATTAGGCGAGCCGCACGGGCCATCACGGCGCGGGCGAGATGATGATGAGACGGCTCGAACGTGTCGATGCCACCGCTCTCACGCCCAAGGCTATCGCCTTTTTGAATCGGGGAGAGGGATGCCACGGTCTCGGAGCTTCGACGTGGCCTTGAGAACGAGAAGCAGCCTTCACTTCCTCGCACGGCCACGTCGAAGCTCCGTGACCGTGGCACCCGAAGTTTCCGGCGCGGCCTTGAGCCGCAACCCAATCTGGAACAGAAGCCAACGAAGATGCGCCCGCCAAAAGTCGCCTTCCTCGCTCCGCGTGAAGAGAGCCGAACGCGGAATGACGCTGTTTCCCGCGTAGTCGGGTCGCTGGTAACTCGGCTGACTTCACGCGGAGCGAGGAAGGCTACTTTGGGCGGTCACGTCTTTGTTAGGCAAAGCCCGCGTACCCTCCCCCAAAAAACATCGGATGAACCCATTTTCTCTCGCCCAGCTACTTCTGAGGATTCCAGATTGATCGCGCGTGCGATCACTTCAGCGTGCCAGCACCTCCAGCATCCCCTTGCAGAAATCAGGCAGATCGTCGGGCTTGCGGCTGCTGACGAAGTGGCGATCCACGACGACGGCCGCGTCCTCGAATAGACCGCCCGCGTTGATGAGGTCGTCCTTGATTCCCGGTGAGCCGGTCACGCGCACGCCCCGATAGACGTTGGCCGAGATCGGAATCCAGCCGCCGTGGCAGATCGCCGCGACAAGTTTGCCCGAATGAGCGAACTCCTGTGTGAGGCTCAACACTTTCGGATCGCGCCGCAACTTGTCGGGCATCCAACCGCCGGGACAGAGCAGCCCGTCGAAGTCGGCCGAGTTCATCTCGCCCAGCACGTCATCGGACAGACACGGGTAGCCGTTCTTCCCGCGATAGACCTTGCCCGCCTGCTGTCCCGCCACGGTGACGACTCCCCCCGCTTCGATCAGCCGCAGCTTCGGATACCAAAGTTCGAGGTCTTCGTAGTCGTCGCCCACAATGATGAGGATTCGTTTTCCGCCAAGTGACATCGCAATTCCTTCGTGAGTGGTGCCAGTAAAATCGGCGCGTATCATAGCCGCCGCTCATGGGAAGTGGACGGTCCCAGAAGCCGCGTGAACACCAACCCGAAGCGTGAGCGAGGACGTGAGAGCGTGAGCGAGGACGGGGGCGACTGATGGCAAGTCTTCCGATGTCCTCGCTCACGCTTCGGGTTGGTGTTCGATGCCTAACATTTTTTCATCGCCCGCACGCCGTATCGATCGACTTCCTTCTGGCTCTCACACACCATGCCACTCCATCCGCAAGCTGCCGACTTTCTCGCTCAACTGGCCCGGCTAAAAACGCCCTCGCTGGAGGAGCTTCCCATCGGAACGACACGCCGCGCGTTGATACTCGGCAGCGCCGTGAAGCGCGAGCCTCCGCAACTCGCGCGAGTCGAGACGCGGACGATCTCCGGCCCCGAGGGGAGCGAGTTGCGCATCCGCATCTACTGGCCAATCGGGGACGGGCCGTTCGGTGCGTGTCTCTATTTCCACGGCGGCGGCTGGGTGTTGAACGACATCGACACGCACGATGACGTGGCCCGGAGACTGACCGGCGCATCGGGCTTCGTGTTCGTGTCGGTCGATTACCGGTTGGCTCCCGAACATAAATACCCTGCCGCGATTGAGGACGCTTACGCTGCCTTGCAGTGGGTGGCGAGCGAGGCCGCCAATCTTCACGTTGATCCCGCGCGGATCGCGGTCTGCGGAGACAGCGCGGGGGGGAACCTCGCCGCCGTGCTGTGCCTGATGACGCGCGATCGCGGCGGCCCGCCGATCGCGTTTCAAGCTCTCATCTACCCGATCACCGACTGCGACTTCGACCGACCGTCGTATCGAGACAACGCCGACGGCTACTTCCTGACAACGAAGCAAATGAAGTGGTTCTGGAACCACTACGTCAGCGTGCCGCAGCAAATGAGTGAGCCATACGCCTCACCGTTGCGAGCGGCTTCGTTGAACGGACTCCCTCCCGCGCTAGTCCAGACCGCCGAGTTCGACCCGCTGTGCGACGAGGGCGAAGCCTACGCCGACGCGCTTCGCGCAGCCGGCATCCCGGTGACGCTGCATCGCTACGAGGGACTGATCCACGCCTTCGTCAAGCGCGTCGATCAGTTCGACGCGGCAACGGAAGCGATCCTCGAAGTCGGCTCCGCGCTGAAGAGTCTCGTGGGAGACTGAACCTCGGCGCGGTCAGAATAGCGCGGCATGTGGAGCTGGCTTCCGCATCGCAACCGTCCAGTGGCGATCACTCGTCGCGCGGACAGCCTCAGTGCGGATGCCGATTGTCGCCAGCAGGTCGCTCACTTCGCAAACCGTCAGCGCCGCGTGGAGCGAGTCTCGAAACATCTGCTGCTGGTGAGAATTCGCATCGCCCGCGTACGTTTGCACCAACTGGTTGAGCGTGGCGAGATCATCCGGCCGCATCAGGTCGCGCACGAACAACAGGCCACCCGGCTTGAGGACTCGCCACAGTTCGCGCAGCACCGATAGCGGCTCCGGGATGTGATGCACGATGCTGTTTGACATGACAACGTCGTAGGTGGCGTCGTCGTCGGGGAGTTGCTTACAGTCACTCAACGTGAGTCGGATCGAGTCCGATCGTCCGGCCGCTTGAACGTTGGCCCGCGCGACGATCAACATTTGCTCGGCCAGGTCGCTCGCGGTGATCGTGACAGCGACCGGGCGACTCACCAGTTCCAACGGGATCAGCGCGGTGCCGGTCCCGGCGTCGAAAACTTGCCACGTTCCGCTCGACGATTTCGGAACCGAAACGGCCACCGCGAGCAGGTCATCCACGAACACGCGATTCACGGCGCTGTGGTCCATGCTGTTGTAGTCGCTCGCTTCGGCAGCGGTGTCCATCACTTCGGGTTCAAGGATGCGAGCCAGCATGATGGCGACTTTCGGTCGATGAGTTCGTTGGCGTGAAGACTGAGCGGCGGAAACGTAACATACGCCCGCCTCAGCGCAATGCGAGTGGGGCTAGGGTCATCGCCTTGTTGTGTCTGCAAAACTTGTAGGGTGGGACCAGCGGCGCTTCGCCGCGCCGGCCCACCATGATTTCTCGACGTTTTGATGGTGGGCCGTCGCTCGAAGCGAGCTGGTCCCACCCTACATCGAAACTGGCGATTGCCTCGAAACGCGGAAACCTGGATTGGCTCGACGCGAGCTTGAGGCGGGAGATTGATTGAAATGTACGGTCCATCGGAATTTGAAGGGGGCGTCTTCAGCGACGAGATCGACGGGGGCCGCGCGAGTGCCACCATCGAGCTGAGTACCAGTGGCATGGTCGCCCTCACCTCGACCGGTCAGCGATTCGGAATCCTCTATCGCGACTGCCAACTCGACATCGGTGGTGCCACCGGTCGGATGGTCTTCTGCCGGACACCCGATCGCAAATTGACGATCTTTTGCGAGGACCGCCGCTTCCCCGCCGCACTCGACATGGAATCGGGAGGCGAGCTGGCCGAACAGTTTTCCGCCGTGCGCGGCCAGCGTCTCTCCGAGGGCATTCGTTGGCGAGTGTGGTTGTTGGGAATGGCGATCGTCAGCGTGCTGTGCCTCATCGGCGGCTACTACGCTTTGATCGCGATCGCCAAGGCGTCGATCATCGCCGTGCCCGTCAGCGTCGATACGAAGATCGGCAAGCTGGCATTGGAGTCACTCGAACTGGAAGGGACACGCGTCACGGACAAGGTGATCGTCGATGCTATTCAAGAGATGGTGTCTCGACTGGAACCGCACTCCGAATTGAAGGGCCTCACGTTTGAAGTGCGCGTGATGGACTCACCCGAGGTCAATGCGTTCTGTCTCCCCGGAGGCAAGATGGTCGTTTACACCGGACTACTCAAGAAGGCGAAAACGGCGGAACAGGTGGCGGGAGTCCTCAGCCACGAGATGGCTCACGCGATCAAACGTCACGGCTTGCAGCGCATTACCGAATCGCTCGGAATCGTGGTCGCCATCGAACTGATGATCGGCGACGTGGGTGGCCTAGTGGCGATCGGTGTCGAATTGGGTAAGTCGGCCGCACTGACGAGCTACAGCCGCGAACTGGAGACCGAAGCAGATGTCGTCGGCGTGCAATTGCTTCACGCCGCCGCCATTGATCCGCTGGAGCTGGCAGGCTTCTTCGAGATGCTCAAAGACGAAGGGAACGACCTGCCTGCCGCGATGAGATGGCTGAGTACACATCCCGAACACGAGGCTCGTATCGCCACCGTGCGCGGTGCGCTTGCGAAGCTTGGAGCACAGCAATATCGTCGCCTCGCCATCGACTGGGACGACGTGCAGCAGCACCTCAAGCAGTTGAAGGAAGACAAGTGACGACCGTTCTGGTCACGTCAGGCTCCGGTTTGCCTTGCTCGTTAATTACTCGATTTAAACTTCCCTTCAAGAACACAACCCATTGGTCTCGACGCAACACGTCAAGGCCAGCAAAAGTAGCCGTCATCGCTCCGCGTGACGAGCCTTTCGAGTTCGGTAGTTCTGACTCAGACGCTTGCTCTCAGAAGGCTCATTACGCGGAGCGATGATGGCTACATTGTGTAGATACCAATGCGACAAGCCCGGTGGGTCGTAGTTCAATCGGTCGTTGATCCCCTTCTTTTGCAAAGGACCACTGATGGATGCCACCACGCGAAACCGTCCTTCGTTTGCCAACATTCTGGTTCAGTTGAAACCCGGCGACCGCATCATCGCCGAAGCCGACGCGATGGCTAGTATGAGTGCCACCGTCGAGATGCGGACGCGCTGGAGCGGTGGTTTCTTCGGTGCCATCTTGAAACGGATCTTTGGTGGTGAGTCGCTCTTCGTGAACGAGTTCTCCTCGAAGGTTCCCGCCGAGCTGGTGCTCACGCAGGGACTGCCGGGCGACATCGAATGCCTCGATCTGAAGGGGACAGTCCTCTATCTGCAACCGGGTGCGTTCTTGGCTTGCGAACCAGGCGTGTCACTCGGCATGGGCTGGGCGGGGCTGGCCAGCTTTGTCGGCGGCGAGGGCTTGTTCCGATTGAAGGTGCGTGGCGAGGGCCGCGTTTGGTTCTCCGGCTACGGCGGCATCTTCGCGAAAGAGATCACGGACGAATACATCGTCGATACCGGGCATCTCGTCGCGTATGAGCCGACGATCCACATCCGCGTCGGCATGGCAGGCGGCATTTTTTCGAGCTTCTTCGGCGGCGAAGGTCTCGTCACCAAAGTCCGTGGCCCCGGCCGAATCTACATGCAGTCCCGCAACTTCACCGGCCTGACCGCGTGGATGAATGCCCACATCTGAACGGTCGCTGAAGGCTGAAAAACAGTGCAACGTGATCAGTGCAAAGTGATTCCGAACGGCCCCTCTGACATTTTGTCACTTTGCACTGATCACTTCGCACTCCGCTTCCGAACGTGAACGGTCATCGCAACAACTAGTCCCACACCACCCAACCTGCTTCCCCACAACATCTCCCATTGAGAGGTTCGTCTCATGCAGTACGAGATTCTGGCTCGCCCCGCCGCGTCGGTAGCCAAGCTGTCGCTCAGTGCCAACGAAACCATCACCTGCGAAGTCGGCGCGATGATCGCCATGACGACCGGGATCGCCGTCGAAACGACCTCTGGCAAGAAAGGGGGCAGCGGCGGATTTCTGAAGGGACTGAAGCGGATGTTCGCGGGCGAGAATTATTTTCTCAACCACTTCACCGCGCAGGCTCCCGATCAGACGCTCATCATCGGCCCGACGATGCTCGGCGATATCGTGCATCACGACCTGCGTGGCGGTTGTTTGGTCGTGCAAGGATCGAGCTGGCTGGCGAGCGAAACCGGAGTCGAAGTCGATGCCACCTGGCAGGGCTTCGGCAAAGCGATCTTCAGCGGTGAGGGACTCTTCTGGGTGAAGTGCAGCGGCCGGGGATCGGTCTTCCTGAGTAGCTTCGGGGCGATCTACGAAGTGGATGTGGAGGACGAGTACATCGTCGATACCGGGCACATCGTCGCGTTCGAGGACACGCTTCAGTTCCGCATCGTCAAAGCGGGACGCAGCCTGATCGGCAGCTTCCTCGGCGGAGAAGGTCTGGTCTGCAAGTTCAAAGGTCAGGGGAAGCTGTACTGCCAGAGTCACAACCCGCCCAACTTCGGCAAGCTGATCGGGCCGAAGCTCAAGGCGCGGTGAGGTGTCAACGTCGGGTGAGCGTCTCGCTTGCCCGCTCTCTCATTGCAAACTCGGGCAAGCGAGACGCTTACCCTACGTTAATCCGCCCACACTTCAACTTTCGAGTGTCACATCCCGTTCAGAGGAAGGTCAGCATGAGCCAGCTCGACTTCGAGATTTCCCAGCGTCCCGACTTCGCCATTGTCACCGTGCGGATGCAGCCGGGTGAGAAGGTCTATTCCGAACCGGCCGCGATGGCGTCGATGACGCCCTCGTTGAAGATGAAGGCGGGAATCAAGGGGGGCTGGAAGAAGGCTCTCGGCCGGATGTTCGCAGGGGAAAGCCTGATCGTAAACACGTTCTCGGCGGAGACCGCTCCGGGCGAAGTGCTGTTCGCTCCCGGCATCCCCGGCGACATGATGCACTACGAGTTGGATAACAACTCCCTCTACCTGCAACGCGGCGCGTTCCTCGCGCATTCGGAAGGAGTCGAGTTGTCGGCGAAGTGGCAGGGCGCGAAAGGCTTCTTCAGTGGGCAGGGTCTCGTCCTGCTGAAGGCTCACGGCACGGGCGATCTCTTCTTCAATTCGTTCGGGGCCATCTTGGAGATTGATGTCGCCGATGAGTACGTCGTCGATACCGGCTACATCGTCGCGTTTGAAGACACGCTGGACTACAAGGTCGTCGTCCTGCCCGGCTCGCGCCCGACGAAGACGATCAAGAACTTCCTGTTCGGCGGCGAGGGCCTCGTCTGTCGCTTCTCCGGTCAGGGAAAGGTCTGGGTCCAGACCCGCTACGTTCACCCGCTGCTGTCGTGGGTCTATCCGTTCCGCCCGGTGAAGTCGAAGAACTGACCGGCAACTCCGACCTGATCGTGAATGTCGGCGGACTGTTCCGTCAGGTTCAGCCCGGAGGGCGACAGAGCGTAGCCCACGGCGCGAGCCGTGGGTTGAGTGTCCAAGGGGTGATTTCAGCCCGGAAGGCGACACGTCAAGCGAACTTTAAAGTGTCGCCCTCCGGGCTGTAGGAGCCGGTTGGCATCCCCCCACGGCTCGCGCCGTGGGCTACCCTCTGCCGCCCTCCGGGCTAAGAACTTGTCCCAGAACAACACCGCGTAATTCTTGGCTAAGTTCTTAGGATCATTTAGAAAGTTGTTCGACCGTGCCACCCGATCAAGACCATCCCAACGATCCGCTCCACGGCATCACGCTGGCGAAAATTCTCGAACGCATGGTCGATTATTGGGGCTGGGAAGAGCTGGGCCGCGTCACCCCTATTCGTTGCTTCACGCATGACCCGAGCATCAGTTCGAGCCTGAAGTTCCTCCGAAAAACTCCGTGGGCGCGAGCCAAGGTCGAGACCTTCTATCTCGACTGCCATGCCGAGATCGACGCGGAGCAGGAAAGATCGAACGTCTCACAGCAACCCGAAGCGTAAGTTTTGAAGTTGCGCTCTTTGACAGGCTGGAACTCATTTTCGAGTCGCGTCCCCACCGACCTCGAGTCATTGGTCTGTACACAACTCCTAGCGCATCGCCCTCTCAAGCATGTTCGTTTTGTGCCCCTCTTCATCCGTGCTAAAAGCGCCGTCTTGAATAGCTCGAATTAGCACGGATGGCAAAGCCGGGGCACGGATGAAGAACAGAAGCGAATACTGAGTACATCACCGAAAGAGGGCTCTCGTAAGGAATCGGTTCGTAATAACTTCTCGTATTGGCGACCGGCATTGTGTGAGCGGCCAGTTATTGCGAGCCGATTCCTAAGGCGGCCGAGCCGCCACCCATGTGAGTCTGACCTCTTCTCTGGTTCCCTCCCCTCGGCGGGGAGGGTTAGGGAGGGGGGATGAGTGGCAAGTCAACTCGACAATCCTCCCCCCCGGCCCTCCCCGCCGAGGGGAGGGAGAAAGGCCAATCACTCTCGCCGAAGTGGCCCGTCATCAGGTTTCAACTTCTTCGCCCATGCACAGAAGTTGCGAACAAAGAATCTAAGTTGTGTAGAGACCAATGACACGAGGTCGGTGGGGAGCATCGCCTAAAGTGCAGCTTACACTCCTCGCTCACGCTTCGGGTTGGTGTGCGTGAGACGAGCGGCAGTGGGGGCCGAGCTTGTCGTCAATGGCGCTGAGCAACTCGGGAATCTGATTGCGAAGGAGCGTGCGATGAAACGCAGGCGAGGGAGGCTCGGCTGCGTGTGGCCCATCCAGCAGGCGAATCAGCGTCGGCGTGGAATTGGAGTCGCGGGCCTGTGCCCAATCGACGAGCCGCGCGGTTTGCTCGGAGGAATTCGCTCCGCTCCAGACGACGATGTCCTCAGAGGTGAACTCGGTCGCAGTGAAACTTCTGTCCGAGGTCTCATTGAGGAGAGCGTCGTCAATCTCGATGCGGTCGAGGACGCGAGACTGGTGTCCCGCCGCCTCGATGGCCGAGCGGAGCAGCATTCGGAAGAACGGAGACTCATCGACGACGACGACCTGTGGCTGTCGCTCTAAGAACGGGATCGCAGGGGCGATGTGATCGTTCCGCGTCGGTCTGACGCTTGATTGCGCGGCCGATGATGCCGACGAGAATCGGTCGAGAGTTAGCGGGAACAACTCGGTGATGTCCGCCTCAACTTCGATCGGTGCGTCGAGGAGGTCGCAGCGTTCCAATGCCTCATCGAGAGCGGGCTGATCGGCTTCCCATTGGATCGGCGCAGAAAGGACTGTCGCATCTGTCGCCTTTCGCTCCGCGAAAGGGCGTTCTTTCGCGGAGCGAAAGACGACACTCGCTGATGGGTCCGTCTTTAGTTCAGCGTGTGTCTGCTCGACGATCTGGGACAGTTGTCCTCGCAGTGTTTCCGCGAGGTGATGGATACGCGACACGGAGGTCATATACGGCGAAGAGTTGTCGGATTGCAGCCGCTTCCACAGAGACTCGCTCGCCAAGAAGATTCGTTCGCCACTCTGTAGCGCGTCGTGCATCGTTGTGATCGTGGCCGGAAATTTTGCGGTCGGGTGTGAATGATCGATTCGCACGGACGTTGTCGGCGAACCCTCCTCCTGCTTCAAACTCCGCTGACGTGCGGCTTCCGCTTCCAATCGAACCGTTGCTCGACTCGGCTTGGAACTGGCGGCCTGCCCGGTGGCGTCGAGTTCCACCAGCATGTCGCCGAATTCCTGAATCGCCCCTTCAATCACATCGAGTACCGATTCGGGTGGAGCCGAATTGGAGCGGCCGAACTCGGTAAATGCCTCGGCCAGCCCGGAGACGAGTCGCACAGCAGGCGGTTGATTGCAGAGGTCAAACCCGGTCGCCAACTCGGTCAGACGTTGTCCGAGAGTGACCGCCCGCGTCGGACACGACGTGTCGAACGCCAGTTCGGAAACGAGGAATCTCGCCAGAGTGAGTGCCTCCCACCCGCGATCGACCCATGTTGCGAGGTTGTCGTTAGACATGATGCGGGCTTAGCTCCTGACGTTGGCTCCCGGCCAAGTTCCGTCGTTTAAGGAACGGGGCCGCAAAAACTTCCCGAGTGTGGCTGGGGGGCCGTGCTTCGCGGCCCCCAGCGAAGCGGGATTCGCCCTAATCTGGCGGAGGCGAAACGCCGACCCCAGCCACACAAGTTTGAGTTCGGGAAGTGATTGCGCTCCCGTTCCTAAAGCCGTGGTCAATTACGAAAGTCTAAGGAACGGGGACGCAATCACTTCCCGAACGGCCGACCGCCGTCTTGTGAGCGGCAAGGCGCTAGCCGCCGGTCGTCGCACAAGAACCGGAGGCTAGCGCCTTGCCGCTCACGGGAAGTTATTGCGCCCCCGTTCCTAAAGTCGGCTCGTCCATTTAATCGACTCACGAGGGCTTCGGCATTCAGGGGAGTTGGCTCGTCCCGTTCAACTCGTCGCCGAACGATCCCCTTGGTGAGGGTTGATGTGGGCGAGTTGTCATGGTCGCGAATGCTTGTTCGGCAATGAGACCGCAACTATACTCCCGCCCGTCACTGGCTGAAGTCTTGTGCATGGCACGACTTGTGAATGTTGTGCGGCGTCGGTTTTCGACGCTGGTCTCCGCGCAGAACTGAACTGGATCGCCGATGCTGGCCAAAGCCGCACGTCGGCGGATTCGGCATCAGGCGGACAGGAACAGATGCTTCAGCCGGTCTATCGTTCAGGAGTGTGCATAGTGGCGGTGAAGGTTGCGATCAATGGTTTTGGCCGCATTGGGCGGCTGGTGTTTCGGGCAATGTGCGAACAAGGTTTGATCGGCAAGGACGTGCAAGTTGTGGCTGTGGGCGACATCGTTCCCGCCGACAACTTGGCCTACTTGCTCAAGTACGACACGACGCAAGGCCGCTTCGCGGGCGAAGTCGGTTCCAAGAAGTCCAGCCCCGATAAGGCTGAAGATGATGTCCTCGTCGTCAACGGACAGGACATTCATGTCGTGAGTGCCAAGACTCCCGCCGAGCTGCCTTGGGCCAAGTTCGGCGTCGATGTCGTCATCGAATCGACGGGCTTGTTCACCGAGGCTGAAAAGGCCAAGGGTCACATCGCCGCCGGTGCGAAGAAGGTCATCATCTCGGCTCCGGCC
>JAYTQJ010000751.1:0-6212 GCA_043746775.1 Schlesneria sp. | reverse complement strand
GATCGTGTTGACTCCATTCGCCAGGAATGGAACCACCGTGTTGGCGAAGGCATGTCCGCCGGGAGTCTCATACGGAGCGATCGGCACTTCGCCCATGAAGACTTCGATCTCGGGGAGGATGCACTGCGGAATCGGCTCGCGAGCGACCGCGAACGCCGTGGCATGCGGCGGATGGCAGTGAACGACCGCCTTCACGTCGGGCCGGTGTTTCATGATGGCCAGGTGGAGCAGAACCTCGCTCGTTCGTTTTCGTTTCCCGGCGATCTGCGTTCCCTCCATATCGACCGCACAGATGTCGTCGGGCGTCATGAAGCCCTTGCAGATCATCGTCGGTGAGCAGAGAACTTCGTTCTCACCCACGCGGATCGAGATGTTGCCATCGTTCGCCGCCGCGAAGCCCTTGTTGTAAACGCGACGCCCGATCTCGCAGATGTCTTCCTTGAGTTTCCGATCATTGATCCCGGTGTTCCACTGGCTGGCCATTTGAGTTTTCCTTGCCTTCTGCTTCGTTTAACCGCGTGGCCAACGGCCCGCGTGCGATGGTCTATCGACATGGAAAGCGAACTCGCCGTTCGACGCGCGGGGCGTTGCCCACGCGGTGAAACGAGCGAACCAACTTTCGAGCTACTCCACCTCAATCGTGTCCAAAATGCAGGCGTTGTAGGCGTCGAGCGGCTTGTAGTTGGGGGCGAACGGGTTGGCCGCTTCGCCCCCTTCACTGAAGCCGATCTTGGAACCGGGCGACGCACCCAGTTCGTCGTACACGACGAGAGCTTCCTCTCGTCCTTTGTCATCTCCCTTGAGTCCGGCAACCGTCAGCGGCACGACGACAAGCCACGTGCCACCCGCGACCATCGCGTTGCACTTGGACAGCGTCACCTTGCCGATCACCTCGCCGACTCGCATGGAGTTGTCTTTCGTTTTTCTTCGTCTTCGTCTTGTCTTCGTCTTGGCTTTGTCACCTCGCCCCGGCTCGGGCACCTCCGCTTCGGTGGTCGGGAGAGGGCTAGGGTGGGGCCTTCTGCCTTCTACTTTGTCTCGTCCCTCTTCTCCGCTACACCACTCGACTCAGCCACCGCAGCCAGGGGACTCACGTCCCCCGCTCCGAAAACCAAGAGGGCTGACGCTCAAGCATCACCATTCCGCTGGCACTTGTGGCCTCTTCGCCGCACAGTCCCGCAGCAGGTTTCTCATCTCAATAAACGTCCGACCGTTCGGGTTGATGCAGACCACGTTCACCCCGAGGTGCTGCATCGTCAGTTCAAGCTGTTTCCGATCCGCGATCACTGCCGCACGGACTCGATCACTCCGGTTCGCTCGACACGCGATGATCTCGGCAAATTCGCTGAGGATCACCACGCCTTCGTGTTCCGCTTTGCTGATTGATCCAACCGCCAGCGTCGCCGCTTCAATCGCTTGTCCCACGAGTTCGATCTTCCAACCTTCAGGCTGCCGCTTCAGTCCGTCGTACAGAGCCTTCACCGTCGGTGTGACCGTCTGCACGATCAATTGCCACCGCGCGGCGAGTTTCGTCGTTCCACTTCCGTTGGAAGCCAGCTTGTCGATCCGGCTCCAGTCAATTCGTTTCGTATGCAGCCAGTCTCGCGCCGACGGCGTGAGGATCGAACGGCGTCCAATCTTCAACGGCTGCCCTACGCGAGCCGTCTCTTCCAGCAGACCCGCAGTGATGACCGAGGCCGTCAGTTCGATGACCGCTGGCTTCTCAACCACCGGCTTCACAACCGTCGTCGTCTTATGAGTGGACTTCGGTGACTCAACCACAGAACGCACCGATGCGGGCTGGAGCTGAGCCAGCACGTTCGACACGATCTGTTCAATGAGAGCCTGATCCACAGTTGTCTTCTCGTAGGGTAAGCGTCTCGCTTGCCCGTCTTTTCTTCACTTCAAACCCAACCGCGAACCAAGCGAGACGCTTACCCTACGTCAGTCCACAATCCCCAACACATGCCACCGAGCCGGCGTGTTGTCCGACCCCACCATCTCCCTCGCTGTCTTGCCGTCCGACGAGATGATGACCGTGTCCCCCTTGCCTCCACCCTGATTGTCGATCACCAACTGAGGCGACCCATCCGCTCCGCCTTTCGGATCGAGCGGCTGCACCAACAGCATCCGCCACCCGACGAGCGTCGGATGCTTCACTGTTGAAGTCGCTCGGCCGATCACTTTTGCGAATTGCATGACTTCACCAGAAACCAATCAGGAGTTGTGACCACAGATTTCACGGATGGGCACAGATAAGAAAATAATTTATTTAAAGGTGGTCTTCGCCGTGTCCGCCTTTGCCTGACATGCCTTCGCCTTATCTGTGCCCTGTGGTCAAAATCTTTCTTCTTCAAATCACACGCAGGTCATCGACCAGTACGCAGCGTCGCTGACGAGTGAACGTCATCGGATTCGTCACACCTTCACCCGTAGGGGTGGCGATGCTGAAGCTGAGATAGCCTTCGCCGCCGAGTCCCAAGCCAGCCATCGACGGCCCGTTCTTGACGAACAGCGTGGTGTCCATGTCGCGGCCCATGCGAGTCATGTGACGGACGTTGCGGCTGTGAATGAGGCTCGTGTGGCGGAAGCCGTGTTCGAATTCCAAGGCCAGTTCCACACCGTGGGCGAAGTTCTTGCAGCGGACGAACGGGACGAACGGCATCATCTGTTCTTCGGGGACGAACGGGTTCGATGTGTCGGTTTCGCCGTAGAGCAGTTGCGTGTTCGCGGGCACCTTCAAGCCGATCAGTTCGGCCAGCCTCGTGGCATCCAGGCCGACCAGATCTCGATTGAGGTGATAATGATCGCCCGGCTTCGTCGGCGGAGTGAACGCCAGTTTCGTCAGCGCATCAATCTCGCGGTCGTTCAACCGAAAAGCCCCGTGACGCGGCATCGTCTCCATCAGTTGGTTGAAGATCTCTTCGACGGCGAAGACTTCCTTCTCGCCGATGCAGAGCAGGTTGTTGTCGTAGGCCGCCCCCTTCACGATCGAGGACGCTGTGTTTTCGAGGCATGCCGTCTCATCGACAACCACCGGCGGGTTGCCGGGTCCGGCGACAATCGCCTTCTTGCGGCTCTCCATCGCGGCGCGAGCGACTGCCGGTCCACCGGTCACACACAACAGTTTGACTTGCCGATGACCGAAGATCGTGGCGGCGGTTTCGAGCGATGGCTTCTCGATGATCGTGATGAGGTTCTCAAGTCCGGTCGCCTTGAAGATCGCTTTGTTGAAGCGGCGAACTCCTTCGCACGCGATGCGGGCTCCACCGGGATGCGGGTTCACGACGAGCGTGTTGCCACCGGCAACCATGTTGATCACGTTGCCCGCCAGCGTCGGCAGCGAATGCGTGACCGGAGTGATCGCACCGATGACGCCGAACGGCGCGTACTCGGTGATGCTCAGCCCATGATCGCCGCTCACGGCATCGGTTCGCATGAACTCAACACCGGGAACGAGTTTGATGATCTTGAGCTTCTCGATCTTGTGATCGAGTCGCCCGATCTTCGTCTCTTGGAATTCGAGCGTGCCGAGTTCCTCAGCCTGCTGATCGCAGATTTGGCGCACACACTCGATGGCCTGCGCCCGCGAGGCGAGGGGCGAGTCGCTCAGCTTCTTGAACCCGTCGTTCGCGGCGGAGATGGCCTGATCGGCCGATTGGAACACGCCCCAATCCCCGTCCCGCTGTGGAGCGGCCCCCGACTTCGGAGCCTTCCCCAACTGGGCGAGCACTTCCTGAACAACCTGACGAATGGCTTCGGCACTGGCTTGCATGGTGACTGGTCTCGATGTGTGTTTTGTCTTGGGCGTTAGCCCGCTATTTGTCTTTCGGAGCGGGGGACGTAAGTCCCCTGATTCGGCGCTCTACTCACACTGCGATGTCCTCACTACTTCGTCGCCCGACTCAGGGGACTCACGTCCCCCGCTCCGAAAGACGGCGAGGAACGCCGCCTCAATTCAAATCCCGCTTCATCTCCTCAGCCCAACTTTCAAACTGCCCTTGCGACGGGAACGAGATAGCCATCACGAGCAGTAGGAACGCGACAGGACCGTACGACCAGAACTGCTTCTCAACGATGTAAGCGACCAAATTCAAAAACGCGCCCGCTTCGAGTACGGCCATTCCGACAACCGTCTTAGTGACGTACAGGCTCGCCAATTGAGACATCAGGTCCGAGTCGCCCGCTTCCTTCAGCTTGACTTTCGCACCATTGACGATGATCGTCGGCAGGATGAATCGCATCACGACCATCATCACTGCCGTGCCCGCTCCAATGAACGAGATCATCGGTGGCTGGACTGGCTCTCCCTTGCCGATGAAGTACGCGACAACGGCGAAGATCAGCACGCCTTGGATCAGCGCACCGGCGATGATCATCGCGGTGCGTCCGACCGATTCGGGGCTAACGGGTTGAGAAGCTTGAATCATTTCTTGCCTCCCTCCGCGTCACCCTTCGCATCGAAGATCGACTTCGGCCCGAGATGAACTGAGTCCACGATCCCGATGATCGCGCAGTCGATAGGAAGCGGTTTCGTCTGCGGCGTAAAGCGGGCACTCGATCCTTGGACGATCATCACCACTTCGCCCTCACCTGCTCCGACTGTATCGACGCAGATGAACGTCCGGCCCGTCGAGACGAGGCCCGACTGATCCTTCTCATTGACGCGCAGCGGTTCGACGACGAGCAGCTTCTGGCCGACCATCGCGTCCACTTTCTGCGTCGAAACCACACTGCCTGTCACACGAGCGAGGAACATTTAATTTCACTCCAAACCCCACCGGGCTTGTCCCGGTGGATTGAGGTCTTTGCACTACTCACGGTTCGTCGGCACGAATCGCTTTCGAGTAGTGCAGAAACCTGTGAACCACCGGGGCAAGCCCGGTGGGGTTTCGGTCTTTGTTTGTTTACTTCAGTCCAACCGCTTCGGCTGTTTGTCTTGCCACCACGATCTCTTCGTTCGTCGGCACGACCCAAACTTGTGTCTTGCTGCTTGCTGCCGAGATGCGGCACTCGCCGCCTCGGGGCACCGCATTGTTCTTGGCTTCGTCGAGGACGATGCCCGCCCATTCCATGTTCTTGCAGACGTTGGCTCGAATCTGTGGACCGTTCTCACCGATGCCGCCGCTGAAGACGATCGCATCGGCTCCACCGAGGACCGTGAGGTACGAACCGAGGTACTGCCTGATCGACGCGACGAAGACATCCAGCGCGAGTTGTGCTCGGGCATTCCCCTTCGCAGCGGCCTCTTCGACATCGCGGCAGTCCTGGCTGACACCGCTCAGGCCGAGCAGCCCTGCCTTGCTCGAAAGGTCTTCCAATATCTGAGCCAGCGTCTTGCCGGTTTTCCTGAGCAGGATCGGCAACGCGAACGGGTCGAAGTCGCCGACGCGGTTGTTCTGCAACAACCCGGTCTGCGGACTCATCCCCATGCTCGTCGCCTGTGACTGGCCAGCCCGGGCCGCACAGAGGGAATTGCTTCCGCCCAAATGGCACGTGATGACCTTCAAATCGCTCCGTCCCAGCAACTGCGCCATCCGTGTGTTGAGGTACCGATGGCTCGCGCCGTGGAAGCCCCAACGTTTGATTTCGTACTGCTCGGCCCATTCGAGTGGGATCGAGTAGAGCTTGTTCTCGGGCGGGATCGTGTCGTGGAAAGCCGTTTCCAACGCCGCGACCAACGGTATCTGAGGGAACGCCGCACGGAGCTGCCTCATCGCCTTCGCGTACATCGGATTGTGAGCCGGTGCGATGTCCGACAGGTCTTCCATCTTGGTGAGCAACTCGTCGGTGACGATTCGCACACCGCTCATGTTCCCCGCGAACACCGCCTTGAACCCGATGGCCGCAACTTCACTGACCGACTTCACGCAGCCGTAGTCGGGATGCGTGAGTTGGTCCAAACAAATCTGCACGGCCGCCGCGTGATCCAGCACCTGTTGCGATGACTCTTCTTTCCGCCCGTTGATCTCGACGAAGCACGCACTGTTGGCCTGACCGATCCGGTCAATGCCCCCTCGCGCGAGCTGCGTCTCCGACGGGAGATCGAACAGCCGATACTTGAAACTCGTCGATCCAAGATTCGCAACCAGAACCTTCATGGCATGACTCCGTTCGTGGGTGGATTGAGAGGGCTTTCTGAGCGGGGTGGCGTCAGCCCCCCGGTTCTTCTGCGACACGTCGAATGGGCTGACGCCCAAGAGCCAGGGGAC
>JAYTQJ010000750.1:0-14747 GCA_043746775.1 Schlesneria sp. | reverse complement strand
AGGCTATTTCTCAATCACACGGCCACGTCGAAGCTCCGTGACCGTGGCACCCAACTTGAAAATGGCGATGGCCCTGTTCTGAACGGAGGGCCGGTGGGGTGTTGTTTCGCCGATAGCTATACTCCCGCCCGTCCCTCGTTTGAACCGCCCGCCTGCAGAACTGTCCCGCCCAAATCTTTCTCCCACCCGAGCCGCTCGCCATGACGATCAGTTCACTGCCGCTTAGCTATTGCACCAATGTTCATCCGGGGCGAACGGTCGCCGAAGTCGAAGACGGTCTCGACCATTTCACGCTGCCGATCAAAGCCAACTATGGCGGCGAGTTGGCGGCCGGACTGTGGCTCGCCGCGCCGGTGGTGCGAGAACTCGAACAGTCGCCTGATGGTGTGCAACGGTTCGCGGACGGACTTCGATCGCGCGGGCTGTCGTGCTACACGCTGAACGCCTTCCCCTACGGAGACTTTCATTCGGCGCGCGTCAAAGAAAATGTTTACCTCCCCGATTGGACGCAGCCGAGCCGGCTCGACTACACGCTGGCGTGCGCCCGCGTGTTGGCGACACTGCTCCCCGAAGGCGTTGAGGGGAGCATCTCGACCGTGCCACTCGGCTTCAAACCGTTCGAGCATCCCGTGGACTTCGCGGATCGCTGTGCGGACCAGTTGATTGAGTTGGCTCGCGGTCTGAGTCGCCTCCACCACGAGACCGGTCGATTGATTCGCCTCGCTATCGAACCCGAGCCGTTCTGCGTGATCGAGACCACCGCTGAAACGCTGTCTTTCTTTGAGCGTCTGCGGGCGCGGGCGGCTGACATTCGGGCACTCGAATTGGTGCGCGAGCATCTCGGCGTCTGCTACGACGTTTGCCATCAGGCGGTCGAATTTGAAGACGTTCCCGCGTCGATCCGGTCTCTCGTCGCCGCCGACATCCGCATCAACAAGGTCCACATCACGTGTGCCATCGAAGTCGCGGAACCGGGTCGTAACCAAGAGGCCCGCCGCATCCTCGCTCGCTACGTCGAACCGCGCTATTTGCATCAGACGTTTGCTCGACTGGACGATGCCGGGCGATCAAAGCCGATTGGCAACGCAAGCCGGACGGTGACGCAAGTCGATCTCGACGAACAACTCGCTACGTCGCCGTCGGCCGAGTTCCATGATGCCTCGATGTGGCGCGTCCACTTCCACGTCCCGGTCGATGCCGAGCATCTCGGCCCGCTTGGCACAACGCGCGGTGAGTTGAAGCAGGCCCTCGCAACGCTCCCCGAACTCCACTACGCCCCGCATCTCGAAGTCGAGACGTACACTTGGGAAGTCCTCCCCGGCGGCGGAACACCCAACATCGTCGAAGGCTTCACGCGCGAGTTGCTCGCCACGAAGAAACTGCTTTGGGGGTGAGGCCGATTGAATCGGAGATCGCCGTCTACTCGAATATCAATTTGCCTTGGTTCAAGCCTCACGGTATGAACGACCATCGGCGATGAGGGACCACAGTTCGTTGGAGTGACATCATGCGTTTGGAAGACGTGCGTGAACTCAAGCTGCGCTTGCTTGAATCCCTGAGAGAGACTGGCACGCCAATCGGAGCTCGCAGCGTCGTGGCCTCGTCGGTCAAAATGGCGCATTCGTTCGCGGCTCTGCGAGAGCGGCCGCAAGCGGCATCTCATGCGTTGTCGTCCATTGCCTTGGGAGCCGTCTCCAAATCGAAAACTCGCTCCAAGCTGGCGATTCGAGTGCAACGCAAGTCTCCCCATGTTCTCGCAGTTGTCGAGCAGATTTGTCTCTGGGCAAAAAATGAAGTCGATGTTCGATATGTGGGCCGAATCTCTTCGCAGGCGAAAATAGGAGCAGCGGTGGATGTCACGAAGCCGGCGTTCTATCGCAAGCGGCGTCGGCCGTTGCACATTGGCTCATCGATCAGTGATGTCTCGGCAGGCTTCGACAGTGCAGGAACTTTGGGCTGTTTTGTACGCGGACGCACAGGCGGGGCCGTCCGCATTCTTTCCAACAATCATGTGATCGCTGGCGAGAACGCCACTCGCGTTGGCAGCCCCATCGTTCAACCGGGAACTCTGGACGCGGGAAATACTCCGACAGACGACGTGGCCGTTCTGGCGAAATTCGTTCGGCTGAAGAAGTCACGCCCGAACCTGATCGACGCCGCGACGGCAACGCTACTGCCTGGCATCGACTTTGATTCCCGAAATATCGGTCGGCTCGGCCAGCTTGCCGGTCAGGGCGATGTGATGAATTTGTTCGAGGGAGCCGCTGTGTTCAAAGTCGGGAGAACGACCGGCCAGACAGAAGGCCGGTTGACGGCCTCGGAAATTGACAACGTGTCCGTGGAGTACGATCTCGGCTGGTTGCGTTTCGACAATCAGATCGAGATTGAAGGGACCGGTAGCCGTTCGTTCAGCGACAGTGGAGACAGCGGTTCACTGATCGTCGATGAAAGCTTGAATGCCATTGGGTTGTTATTCGCTGGCGGAGACAGCGGCGGCACGAACAATCGCGGTTTGACATACGCCAATCCCATTCAGACGGTTTTGGACTCGTTGGCCGTTGAATTCCTTTGAGATGGAGGCCAAAGCATGGGCACTGAAAAGCGTAATTCTGTTGTCGTGGACCTAGATCGCCTGACACAGGCAAGGGCTGCGAAGGCGAAGGCACTCCAGTTGTTCAACCAGCTTACTGGAGGGGCGGCTGTTGGGGTCACTCGACAGCGAAGCGGAGCCTATGGACTGAAGGTGAATCTGACGAACGCTCCTGCCGCCAATGTCACTCTCCCCACGGAGATCGACGGCGTTCCGATTCAGATTGAAGTTGTCGGACTGGTTCGCAAACGATCCTCTTGAGTACGGACATCGTTAATCGTTGGCTGAATTCGCGGTCGTGTCGGTGTGAACATGAACTCATCCGGAGCGATGCGATGCCGACCAATCTGCCAACTGATGTTCCTCGCTGGATCCCCGTCGTGCTGTATGCGGCGGCCGTTTACAACCTCGCGTGGGGTGCGTTCGTCGTTCTGTTTCCCCTCGCGCCGTTTCGGTGGATGGGGATGGAGCCGCCGAATTATCCGGCGATCATTCAATGTCTCGGCATGGTGATCGGCGTGTATGGCATTGGCTATGCCCTCGCCGCCCGCGACCTCGTGTCGCGGTGGCCGCTGGTTCTTGTGGGACTGTTGGGCAAGGTCTTTGGCCCGATCGGTTTCATCTACGCGGCAGTACGCGGTGAGTTCCCTTGGCAGGCGGGATGGACCATCGTCACCAATGATCTCGCGTGGTGGCTCCCCTTCACCGCGATCCTGATTCAAGCGGCGCGACTTAATGACGCGCGACGCACACAGTCCGAAAGATTGACGCACGACGAGGCCCTGCGTACCGCCACGATCCAGAGTGGTGAGACCCTGCTTGACCTGTCACGACAGCAGGCGCTGCTGCTCGTCTGCGTGCGGCATTCCGGCTGTGCGTTCTGTCGGGAAGCGCTGCACGATCTGGCCGGTCAGCGCGAGGCCATTCGATCAGCGGGCGTGCGACCGATCGTCATTCACATGGGATCGGTCGTTCAGGGAGAAACGCTTCTGAGACAACACGGTCTGGATGACATCGATCACGTCAGCGACCCGGATCGTCGCGTCTATCGCGGATTGGAACTGCGACTCGGCACGCTGAGCGAAGTGTCCGGATTGTCCGTCATCTGGCGGGCACTCTTTGAAGGGACGCTCTTCCGATTTGGGTTTGGCCAAATGGTCGGCCACGGGTTGCAGATGCCCGGCGCGTTCATCGTGCAAGACGGTCGCATCGTGCGCGCCTTCCGTGCCCGCTCATCAGCAGAACGTCCAGACTACGCGGAGATGGCGTGCAACGTGTGTAAGAGCGTAAACACGGCCCACGGCTAAGCGACACAGCATTGCAGAAGTAACTCGAAGCGTCATTTGTCGTGGCCGACGCTGCCAGCGTCGGCTCGGATGCTGGCAGCATCCACCACGAGGGGACACGCTTATTCAGAGGACTCACGTTTCCCACTCCGAAAGACGACGAGCAGGCAGACATCCGTACCAGTGAGATTGGACACCGTCACCCCTGCCGGAGCAGCGTCACCTCGGGCAGCAACCGACGCGGGATGGCGGTGGGGTTTTGTTCCGTCTCCCAGTAGGCGTGCCACTCGTCCCAGTCGAGCGAGTGTTCGGCGAAGACGATCGCGGCGAGCGGCAGCGGAGCGAGACCGGCCGCGCGGGCCAGTGAGCGTGGTCGAGGCGTCACGGTGGGAGACTCATCCAGCGCGAAGTGGACTTCCGCGTCGTAGTGTCCCTGCGGCCAGACGACCAGTCCGTTCGAGGCCACGTCGTAGGGGTGTGACTTGAGCGGCGAAGTGGGCTGAGAGTGCCGTGTCGATGCACCTGCGGCGACCTGCGAATGGCTCGCGTCTGTCGCGATGACGGGCACATTCACGTGAGCCATCGCGTCGGGAATGGCCTCGGCGAGTGGGGCCATGATCGGAACCACCGGCGCGACGAGATGGCTTTCAATCTGTTCTCGCACCAGATCGACGGACCCGACTTTGTAGAGGCCCGCGAGCGCCGTTCGGAACACGGCGCGGTCTTCGTCGATCAACTCCGTCAGCCAGCCGAGGTCAGCGACGGTCGCGATCAACCAGCCCGATTGTTCGTCGAACTCGATCTTCACCGGATCGTCGGGCTGATCGCGGTCGAGCAACAGGATCGTCACACGATTCGTGGCCAGTTCGACGTGACTGACCGACAGTGATCGTTCGCGAAACGTGCGGCTGGCTGACAGCAATGCGATCAGCTCGCGATCGACGAAGTGGCGCAGACTCTCCGCCTCGTGATGCAGCTTTTCGGTGTAGCGGGCCTGCTTGTTGACGTTCGGATTTTGATGAGCCTTGCGAGCGGCGCGACGGCGGCGCGCGAACAACTTCGGGATCGTCCCCGAATGAAAACCGGGGCAGAGCAACCGCAGCAAGGACTCTCCGTGATGGCCGATCCGCGCGGGACGCAGTTTGCGCGGACGGTTGGCCGCGTAGAGCTTCCAGTTCTCTTTGAGTTCCCAAACGAGGAACCCGAACACGCCGGGGATCGCCGTCACCACCAGCGGTCCGATCGCGTTGGCCAGCACCGTTCCGAGGAACGGCGTCAACGGCGCGGCCAACAAATACGTGATGTGAACGGCCCACGGCAGGATCATTTTGTGCGAGACCGTCACCACCGGAAAGTGCTTGATCGGGTTGATCTGCGGCTCAATCAGCAGCGTCACGCAGAACCGCACGACGCCGTGAACGAACGACCAAACCAACCCCAACACCGCCTTCACGGCGAGTGCGATGGCCGATTCACCGCTGCGGAATCGCAGCCACTCATCGACGGCGTACAGCACTCGTTCCAACCCGTCCATCAGCCATTGAAATGCATCGACGATCAACGTGAACAGTCCGAGCAGCAGATGCGTGCGGATGCGATACCACAGCCGCGATAGGAACTCGCGCGTCAGCTCTTCGGTGTCGCGACCGAAGCGCGAGTTGAGGACCGCAACACAAACGACCAGCACCGCGAGACTCGACCACCGGTTCGGCCAGTCGTACACACCGAGCCACGGCAACACGACGCAGAAGATCGAAGTCACCAGCACCGGCGCGATGACGAACCGGCGGAACAACTTCATCGGGAAACTCTTCAACAACCATTCGACCGGCGGGAACGCGAGCACGTGTCGTGGCACTTCGACCAGCGCGACACGCAGCACCTTCCATGTGGCTCGTAGCACGGCTTCGACTGCATTCCGGAACGGGGGCGCATGAATCAGCGCGAAGAGGAAGCAACCGAGCAGGAACATGTTCAGACGGCTGTAGACCCAGTGGTGACGAACCGTCGCGTGAGTGGCATGGGCTGCGGGCGCGGCAACGAGAGTGGAGTGATCGCTCGCCGACGCAGGCGGCTCAACTGCTGGCTGTTCTGGTTCCGGTTTGATCGTTGGCGGGTCCGCGGCGGCAACTGTGTCGAGGTTCGATTCGCCAATCACAATCGGTGTGAGTTCGCTCTCCTGCGCAGGAACGGCTTCCGTCTGCGAATGCGTCGGCGCGTGTGGATCAACAACCACATGAGCGGCCACGGGCGCGGCGGAACCCAACGCCAGATGCGCGATCTCCTCGACCGCCATCAGCGACAGGAACGACAACCCGAACGGCAGAAACAAATACTTGGTGAGCACCCGGCCGAACGTCGTTCCATAGGCGAGCGAGTTCATCCGTTGCATCCACTGCAAATAGAACGGGCCTCGCTGATAAACACCGTCGATGCGCGACGCCAGCAGCTTGTCTGCACGCAACAGCGGGTCGCCCGTGAGGAACTCGCGCGCGTCGGTGAGGTCCGGAATCTTGAGTTGGTTTCGCGCGATCGCGTCACGCATCTCGCCCAACGTCAGGAACCCGCGCTGCACGACTCCGTCCAGCAACTCGTGGACGACCTTGCGGAAGGCGACTCGCTCGACAACGCCGTTCGGGACGAGTCCCGCTTCCATCAGCGCGTCGGTAACGAGTGGTTCCATGCGCTTGCGCAGCAGGTGTTCGGCCGCATCGGCTGCGGCGTGCAAGAGGTCGCTGAGTTCCCTTCGACCGGCCGCGTCGATCTGCACGGCGGGAACGCGCAGCGCCGCGCTGCGCAGATGCTTCGACATCATCACGACGCGCTGGTTCGGCAGCGGTCGCTTGAGCGGATCCTTGCCGAGCCGCCTCATCCATCTGAGCAGATCGACTTTGTAAATCTCTTGCTCGTGATCGAGGCAGACTTGCTGGAGGTCGTACAGCAATCGCGCGTTGGCGTTCCAGAAGCCGCGTCGCGCCGCCGGAAGCAACCGTTCGCACATCGCCAGCCACGGTCGCACTTCTTCGTCGGTCAGTTCGAGCGCCGCCTGAACGCGCAGCACGAGGAACTCGATCTCCCGCAACAACTCACTGCGCGCGTCGTTCATCTGGTCCAGCGGCGCGACATCGAAGGCTTGCCGTCGAACGAGAGCCGCACGGACGTTGTTGCCGTCCAGTCGCAGTCGCTTCGCGCGGCGAACGTAGGCCGCACAAGCGCGCGGCGAACGGGAAGAGAGATTGAGCTGCGATCCTTCCAGCAACGATTCGACCGCATCGGCGGGGGCCATCGCGACGGGTGCGACCGCAGTCAGTGACCGCTCATGGGGACGGGTCGCTTCGAGCAGCGCGGCCGCATCGCAGTCGGGACCGATCAGCCGCAGTACGGCCGCTTCATCCGAGAGCGCGGGAAAATAGAGCGGCAACAGCGCGGGGGCGAATGCCCGCAACTCGTGCCAGACCGCGACGAACTCGGCATAGACCAAGCGCGGATCGTCGGGTCGCACCAGCATCTGCTCGGCCCGCAGCACGGATCGAATCTCATCGAACTGCGTCTGACCGAGGGCATCAATGCGCCGTCGCAACTCGGACGAGGGCATCCGGTCCGTCGTCGTCTTCGGTCCCAACTCGAAATCAATGCGGGCGTGAAACAACATCCGCCAGTAGTACCGCAGCAAGTCCTCGCGCGAGAACTTCGACAGTTGGTCTTCTTCCGGCCGCGCGATCAGGATCAAGCGTTGCGGCAACGGCGTGTCGGCATCGACCCCCAATTCATCCCGCGCGACGAGCCACAACAAACGGTCGCGATCAATCACGCACGACTTGCGGTGCGGAGGCGGAACCCACGGACTGGCGATTTCCAACTCGTTCTGCCAGACGCGCCGCACGACACGCGGCAGCACGAAGAACGCTCCCGGCTCACGCTCCCGACAAAGTTGCTCAACTTCGGCCACCCATTGCGCGGTGTGAGTCCCGGTGGTGGGCAACGCGTTCGAGATCGGCTGCGAGGCCTGTGCCGCGACAGTCGGACCAGCGTGCGAGTTCGCCGCCGATGAGCCCTCCAAACCAGTGGCATTCGTCTCCGTCACGTCATCCACATCCTGCAAGCGTTTCAGTCCCAGCGCGGGTCGGAGATTACCGACCGAGACATCGAGACGCCAGCAGCGCACGCACGAGATCGGCATTCGTTGTCTGGGCCATTACGATTCCTTGCGCGGTCCGTGATGAGGCATCCGAGCGGGGCGGCTGACGCCCAATGGCACTCACTTTGAGCGATTATCAAATTGACGTTCAGTGCGACGTAGCTGAATTCGTGAGAATTCAGCCGTCTTTGACAATCATCTGAAGTCTTACGACTTCAGCTACACCCCAAAGTGAGTGCCATTGGGCTGACGCTGCCCCGCTCGAACGTGTCTCATTCCATGCCGCGTGAGGCAGAGTCAATCCAGCATCGTTCGGCCAAGCGATCCGGCAGAACGGCTACTTCACTTCCCGCTTGGCGGCCTGCTCTTTGGCGGTAGCCAGTTCGCCCTTGGTGTCCTTGAGAAGCCTTCGATCATGGTGGTCTTGATCGACGCTTCGAGGTGTTCGATGGCGAGGACCGGTTCGCCTGTTTCTAGGAAGACTTGGCCCAAGGCCCGATGCTAGGAGTGGTGGAGCAGGTCGCCGCGCTTCTCGGGACCGGCTGGCTCCCCAAACCAGACCACAGTGGCGACGCACCAATTCCGCAAACGCGGCCTCGTTCCTCTGAGCGGCAAACAACGACAACAACTCGGCGTCGGCTGGAGTCGCTCGGCCGCATTCGGTCTCGTTGTGGTGAGGCTGCGTGTTCATCGTGGTGCCAGTATAGTTGCCGAGGACGAACGCTTCGGGCGCGAAATCTTTTGGGAATCTTGCTGAGTTTGAAAATCGGGGGCTGACGCCCAATGGCACTCACTTTGTGCGAATTTCCAATGGACGTTCTGTGCGACGTAGCTGAATTTGTAAGAATTCAGCCGGCTTTGACGATCAACTGAAGTCTTACGACTTCAGCTACATCCCAAAGTTTCATTGAGCTGACGCCGCCCCGCTCGCCCTGTTGAGAACCTGCCTCTTTCCGTTGGTCTGACTTTGTTGTGAGGTGGCCGATGTTTCGTTGTCTTCGTTTGAGCAGTGTGTGGTCTGTTGTGGCGCTGGCACTTGTCGCGGTTGACGCGGCGAGAGTGTTTGGTCAGACGGCCGAACAGCCGCGCACCGGTGTGTCGTTTCAGCAGCAGGTGCGACCGCTGTTGTCGAACACCTGCTTTCGGTGTCATGGTCCCGATGAACACGAGCGGCAGGCGGGGTTGAGGCTCGATCGGCGCGAGTCGGCTGTGTCTAAGCTTGAGTCCGGCAAGACCGCCATTTCGCCGGGGAAGCTCGATGCCAGCGAGATCGTCCGGCGGATCAACTCGACCGATCCCGACGTGATGATGCCGCCGCCGTCGCTCAATAAACCGCTGAGCGATGCGGACAAGAAGCTGCTCACGAAATGGATCGAAGAAGGGGCCGAGTACCGCGAGCACTGGTCGTTCGTCGCGCCGACTCGTCCCGCGCGGCCGGTCGTGAAGAACGGGAGTTGGCCGAAGAACGAGATCGATCATTTCGTCTTGGCGAAGCTGGAGCGAGAGGGTCTCACGCCGTCGCCCGCTGCGGACAAGATCACGCTCATTCGGCGAGTCACTCTCGATCTGACCGGCCTCCCACCGACGCTGGCCGAGCTCGATGCGTTCGTCGCCGACACCAGTCCGCAGGCGTACGAGAACGTCGTGGATCGCTTGCTCAAGTCACGGAGGTTCGGCGAACGGATGGCCGTCGATTGGCTCGACGCGGCGCGCTTCGCCGACACGCATGGGTTTCATATCGACTCGGGCCGCGACATGACGCGTTGGCGCGACTGGGTCATCGAGGCGTACAACTCGAACCTGCCGTTCGATCAGTTCACGATCCAACAGTTGGCGGGAGACTTGTTGCCCGAATCCGCTTCGCCGGAACAAACAATCTCGCAGCGCATCGCCAGCGGGTTCAACCGCAACCACATGATCAACTTTGAAGGGGGAGCGATCCCCGCCGAGTACCACAACGCCTACATCGTCGATCGCGTTAGTACGACCTCGACCGTGTGGCTCGGCTTGTCGGTCGCGTGTGCCCAATGTCACGACCACAAGTACGACCCGATCACGCAGCGCGACTTCTATTCGCTCTACGCCTTCTTCCATAACGTCCCCGAGAACGGCCTTGATGGCTCGAAGGGGAACGCGGCTCCGCTGTTGAAGACGCCGTCGCTCGAACAGCAATCCAAGCTGAATGAACTCCGCGCAGGGATCGCCTCGCTGGAGAAGCAGCTCGCCGCGACGGGACCGGAGCTTGTCGAAGCACAACGCTTGTGGGAGGTCGCCGCGAAGTCGGAGCAACCGGTCGCATGGACGACACTCAAGCCCGAGTCTCTGCGTGCGGCGGGCGGTTCGACGTTGAAGCAACTTGAAGACGGCACGATCACCGCGACGGAAGCGAACCCCGCGACTGAGACCTACACGATCGTGGCTCCCGTCGAGGGAACGGTCACGGCAGTGAGGCTCGAAGTGCTGCCAGACGACTCGCTCGCAGGCAAAGGTCCGGGGCGGAGCATCAACGGCAACTTCGTCATGACGAGCGTCACCGTGGGTCTCGGCCCGAGCGATAACCGACGGAAGCCTCGCCCGCAGAAGCTCGAACGAGCGACGGCCGACTTCAGCCAAGAGACCTATCCGATCGCGCACGTCCTCGACGCAAACGACCGCACGGGATGGGCCATTCACCCCGAAGTCGGTCAGCCCCATCACGCGATCTTCGAGTTGGCCGAGCCAATCCGGCTGCGAGGCGAACCCGCGCCACTCACGATCACGCTGGCTTTCAACTCGACGTTCGCACAACACCAGCCTGGCCGCTTCCGCGTGTCGATCACGTCGGCCGCCAACCCGCACGACAAACCGAAGCTGCCCGACAACATCACCACGGCCCTCAATGCGACCGAACGAACGGAAGCACAGCAACAAGAACTGGCCAAATACTTCCGCGAAGAGGTGCAGGGGAAGAAGCTCAGCGAAACGATTGCGGCTCGCAAGAAGGACGCGGATGAGTTCGAGCGGACGATCCCAACCACGATGGTCATGCAGGAGATGGCCACACCGCGCGACACCTTCATCCTGATGCGCGGCCAGTACGACAAGAAAGGTGACAAGGTGACCGCCGCGACGCCGTCGTTCCTGCCGCCACTCGCGGAAGGGCTTCCCGCCAATCGGCTCGGCCTCGCGAAGTGGCTCGTGGACGAACGGCATCCGCTGACGAGTCGCGTCATCGTCAATCGTTACTGGCAAATGTTGTTTGGTCTCGGCCTCGTCAAGACAAGTGAAGACTTCGGCTCGCAAGGCGAACAGCCGAGCCATCCAGAGTTGCTCGATTGGCTGGCGGTCGAGTTCCGAGGAGAGTCGAGAACAAAGAGTCCAGATTCAAAAGCCAGTCCCGACTCTGACTCTCAACCTTCAACCATTAACCCTCAACCCTCTTGGGATACCAAGCACCTCATCCGCCTCCTCGTGACATCGGCCACGTACCGGCAGGCGTCTCGCGTGACACCCGATCTGCGTGGGCGCGATCCCGAGAATCGGCTGCTCGCGCGCGGCGGTCGCTTCCGGTTGCAGGCCGAGTTCGTGCGAGATCAGGCTCTCGCCATCAGCGGCCTGCTCGATCCGCGCATCGGTGGCGCGAGTGTCTCGCCGTATCAGCCGGTCGGCATTTGGGAGGAACTCGCGTCGCGACAGGACGGCTATCAATGGACGGCTCAGTCGTACAAGCAGAGTACCGGCGCGGACCTCTATCGCCGCACGATGTACACGTTCTGGAAACGGACTGCGCCGCCGCCCACGCTCGCCACGTTTGATGCTCCCGATCGCGAGACCTGCACCGTCCGACGCGCTCGTACAAACACACCGCTCCAAGCGCTGATCCTGCTCAACGATCCGACCTATGTCGAAGCCTCCCGCAAGTTCGCCGAACGCATCCTGCAAGAGGGCGGTCCGTCGCTCGATGACCGCCTGACGTTTGCCTTCCGCCACGTCGTCGCGCGCCCGCCATCCCCGCGCGAACGGGCATTGCTCAAGCAACTCGTGACCGAACAACTGGCCGACTACTCCACACGCGGTGACAAAGCGGAGGCGCTGCTTAAAGTCGGTGAGTCCCCGCGCGAGACGAAACTCAACGCGAACGAACTCGCCGCCTGGACCATCTTCGCCAGCACGCTGCTCAATCTAGATGAGTCGCTGACCCGGAACTGATGACGAATCGAGTTGGGACGAAGCAGGGCCGCGCGAATGAAGACCGAGGATCGGCGCATCAATCACAGTAAACTGAGTGGGTGCCACGGTCACGGAGTCTTCGACGTGGCCGTGCGAGTGGCGAAAGCGTGTCCATCGTCACACGGCCACGTCGAAGACTCCGTGACCGAGGCACCCTCAATCATGGCGGTTGTTCCTGCTTTGTCTCACAACTGGCACGACCCGCACGGTCGCCGTCAGTCCGGCAAGTTTCGCCGATCGGCAAGGTCTTCGTTCACGGAGCAGCTTCGCGCTGGTCGATCCGATCTCTGACACACTGTAACGGTCAGGGAAGAAGGAGCGGCGGCCATGAACTATGAACTGTTGGTGATTGGGAACGGGCGGGAGTCGATCGACGAGGCATTGGCGGCGGCGCGACGCGGGGAGTTGGTCGCGCTGGTCCAGCCTCACTCGTTTCACTGCGTGGGCAATGCTCCGCGCGGTGATGGGCAGAACGGCGTTCCATATCGCTCGCCGCGCGGGGCGTTGCCCACGCGGTTAAACGACGGAATGCGATCGCTACGCGACGGCATCTCCATTGACGTGCTGCGTCGGGCGGCGAGTCGTCTTGGCGGCGCGGGATTGGTTCGGATGAGCGACCTGCGGGACGAGGCGGTTCGGATTGCGAGCGAGCAATGGTTGGCTGATCGCTTGGAATTGGAGTGCCTCGGCGTGGAGGTCTACTGCGGCGACGTGCGGTTCGTGGATGAGCGGACTGTTGTGGTTGCCGAAGAGGGCTTGGTTGCCAACCAGAGTGACGAAGCTGGCGTGTGTGAGCGGACTCTGACCGCACGGCGCGTCTTACTTGGCTGCGGCACTCGGTCGATCAGGCCGAGTCATGTGCGTTTCGACTCGCGCCGCATCCTCGATGTCGAGTCGCTGCTGATGCTGGACGAGTTGCCTCGTTCGATGATCGTCGTCGGGGCGGGCGAAACCGGTCTCGACTACGCGATGTTGCTGGGATCGCTCGGCGTGGACGTGACGGTGATCGACGAGAAGGCGAACGTCTTCGATGTCTACGGCGGACTGATGAACGACACGCGGCTGTGCGAGATGCAGTCGCTCGACATCGCGTTCCGCTTGGGCGACGAGATGATCGGAGTCGAGACGCGCGGAGACGATGCGGTTGCGGTGAGACTCGCCAGCGGCAAGGTCTTCGTCGCCGAGGCGGCGTTGATCTGCGTCGGCCGCGTGGGCGAGACCGAGTCACTCAACCTCGAAGCGGCCGGAGTCGGTCTCGACGAACGAGGCCGCGTCTGGTGCGATGCAGACGGTCAGACATGGGCCTCGCACATCCGCGCGGTCGGGCCGGTCGTCGGGTTCCGCGCGGCGAGCGTCATGGCGGGATGACGGCAGAATTGTAGCTTGGACGCCCTCGTCCGAGCCGTTTTGTTGAAAGCAGACGGCCGGGGGCGGCCATCTTACGGACAATCAGCGGCCATCTTACGGTCTATCGATGGTCTGATAGCCCGCGCACGACCTCGATCGCCTCCTTCATGTCCGGCGGTAGGTCTGCGACGAACGTACTCCATTCGTGGGTCAGCGGGTGGGAGAACGAGATCGACGCGGCGTGAAGGGCTTGGCGCTTGATGAAGGGTGAGCAGCGCGGGGCGTCGGGTGTGCGGTCGGGTTTGAGTTCACCGAAGGCGGCGTAGAACTCATCGCCGACGACGGGATGGCCGAGCGTCGCGAAGTGGACTCGGATTTGATGCAGCCGGCCGGTGCGAGGCTTCGCGCGGACGAGCGTGTGTCGCGGGAGACGCTCGATCACCTCGTAATGCGTCTTCGAGGACTTGGCATCGAGAGCGTCGGCACGACACGTCATCAGGGCACTCGAATCGCCGCGTGATCGCCCGATGGGGAGGTCAATCAACCCTTCGTCATCCTGCATGACTCCATCGACGAGGGCGATGTACGACTTTTGAATTCGCTCGCGCTGGAACTCGATCGAGAGGAGTCTCAGCGACAGATGGTCCTTCGCCGTCGCGACGACTCCGCTGGTGTCGCGGTCGAGTCGGTGAACGATCCCCGGCTTCTTCTGTCCCGGATAGTCGGAGGTCTGGTCGAGATGAAACTGCAGCGCGTTGGTGAGCGTTCCCAATGGGTTCTTTCCCGTCGGATGAATGATCAGACCCGCAGGCTTGTTCACGATGAGGAGCCACTGGTCCTCGAAGACGATCTCCAGCGGAATCTCTTCCGATGGCATCAGGTTGTCGGGCGGTTCGAGCAGCCGGATCGAGACCTCTTCCCCCGTAAAGACTCGCTGATCGGGCGTGGCCACGATGCCATTGACCGTCGCCTGGCCCGCTCGCACCAAGCGATGGAGCCGCCATGCGGTGTAGCTCCGCAGGTGTCGGGCAAGGAACGTGTCCACCCGCGTTCCGGTGAGATAGTGCTCGACAATGGCGGTGGCGTGCATGGGGGGCAGTGGGTCGTGAATAGGAAGAGGGCCGAATTGACGAGGCAATTTCTACAAGCGGCTGAGTACTTCTACTACGCCGTTTTC
>JAYTQJ010000749.1:0-6224 GCA_043746775.1 Schlesneria sp. | reverse complement strand
AGAACCTCGCCCCGGCCCGCGACCGCGTTCACGATCTGTTTCTCGAACACGTCATGGCGCATGCCCCCGGCTACGACAAGCTGATCTCGTGGGCCGATGCTCCGATCATGCCGACCCCCGGTGCGGTGGGCGACATCCTCAAGACGATCGCTGAACGGCAGGGGATCAATGCGGTGGGAGTCGACATCGGCGGCGCGACGACCGATGTCTTCAGCGTCTTCGGCGGGACGTTCAATCGCACGGTGAGCGCGAATCTGGGGATGAGCTATTCGATCTCGAACGTCCTCGCCGAAGCGACGCTGCCGATGATCCTGCGCTGGGTGCCCTACGACAGCGACGAGCGGGAACTGCGGAACCGCGTGAAGAACAAGATGATCCGCCCGACGACGATTCCGCAGACGCTGGAAGCGCTGATGTTCGAGCAGGCGGTCTCGCGCGAGGCGCTGCGGCTGTCGTACATCCAGCACAAGCAGTTCGCAACGACGCTGGCGGGGGTGCAGCAGCAGCGTTCGATCGGCGATGCCTTCGGCCAGAACACGGGCGACCGGTCGATCGTCAACAACATGGCACTCGATTTACTCGTCGCTTCGGGCGGAGTCCTCTCCCACGCTCCGCGCATGGAGCAGACGGCGATGATGCTGATCGACGCCTTCGAGCCGGAAGGAATCACGCGGCTGGCGAAGGACAGCATCTTCATGATGCCGCATCTCGGCGTGCTGGCCTCGGTCCATCCCCGCGCGGCGATGGAGGTTTTTGAACGCGACTGCCTGATCTACCTCGGCACCTGCATCGCTCCGAAGGGCCTTGCGAAACCTGGGATGCCAATCTGCGGCTACAAATTTTCGGGAGCGTTGCGAGATTCGGGCGAACTCCGTTTCGGCGATCTCCAACGGCTGCGACTCGGTCGTGGAGAGACCGCCCAAGTCGAACTGTCACCCGCTCGAAACTTTGATGTCGGCGCAGGCTCCGGCAAGCCGCTCACCGCCACAATTCACGGTGGCACGTCCGGAGTCATCCTCGACGGCCGAGGCCGCCCGCTCACGCTGCCGTCCGACCGCTCAACCTGTCGCGAAACGGTGAGACGCTGGAACAAGGCGATGGAGATGTACCCCGATTTGTAGGATGGGCACTCTTGCCCGTCCGGTTTGAAGCCGAAAGGCAGGACGGGCAAGAGTGCCCATCCTACATTCAGAAACCAAGCGGATCGCGAAATCAGAAGTACCAACGGACGAACGATGGCCCAGGCATACACACCCGGATTGACGGTCTCGCGCGGCGGTTCGTGGCGGCGTCGGCGCGTGTTGCCGATTGTGGGGGACGTGCTGGTGGTGGCGGGACAGGCGGTGGTAGCACGCCATGTTGTGGCGAGGACAATGATGCCGGGAGACGCCACGCCGGTGAATCTGGCCAAGCGGTTGGGAGTCTCGGCGGGGGATCTCGTGCGGTCGCTGCTCAGGAAGGTGGGAGACCGCGTGGTCGTGGGCGAGCCGCTCGCGCGGACGAAGGGGTTCTTCGGGTACTTTCAGACGGACGTGCCGTCTCCCGTCGCGGGGGTGATCGAGTCGGTGTCGAAGGTCACGGGGATGGTCATCTTTCGGGGTGAGCCGCTGGCCGTGCAGGTGCTCTCGTACCTGACGGGGCGGGTGGTCGAGGTCATTCCGAACGAGGGCGTCGTCGTCGAATCCGAGGCCGCGTTGATTCAGGGGATCTTCGGTGTCGGAGGCGAAGCGTATGGGACGCTGCGCATCGTCGCAAAGACTCCCGACGAAGACCTCACCGAAGATCACATTACGTCCGACTTGAAAGGCTGCGTCGCGATTGGAGGTCGTCGCATGACGGGGGCCGCCGTGCGGAAGGCGATTCAAGTCGGCGCGGCGGCCGTTGTGGCGGGAGGGATCGATGATCATGACCTGCGAGAAATCCTCGGCTATGACCTGGGAGTGGCCGTCACCGGGAACGAGCAACTCGGGACGACGATCATCGTGACCGAGGGCTTCGGCGACATCGCAATGGCACGGCGGACGTTTGAGTTGCTGAAGTCGCACGAGGGACGCGAGGCGTCGGTGAACGGCTCGACCCAGATTCGCGCGGGGGTGATGCGGCCGGAGATTTTGATTCCGCTGAGTCATGAGTCCGCTGCCCCTGCAATCCTCCCTCCCCTCGGCGGGGAGGGCCGGGGAGGGGGGCGGATCAAGAGTGCGGCCGCCATTCTCAATCATCCCCCCTCCCTAACCCTCCCCGCCGAGGGGAGGGAACCAGAGCAGCGTCAGGGAGCAGCTTCCGAACGTGCCGCCGGTTCGTTGGAGATCGGTGCCCCGGTGCGGATCATCCGCGAGCCGAACTTCGGGGCACTCGGCACGGTCACGGGGATGCCTCACGAACCGAGGCTGTTGGAGTCTGAATCGTTCGCCCGCGTGGTCGAGGTGAAGCTGGCCAATGGCTCGCCAGTCATCGTGCCTCGCGCCAACGTCGAATTGATTGAGGGGTGAGGCATGGAGTCGAGAGATCAGAGTCGAGAGACGAGAGCCAGAGAGGCGCGGCGACTGCGAGCGGCCCTCTTGGTGCTCTTCATATTCGCCGGTCAGACACTCTGTCCCCACTTCGCGATCGCGGCCGACGGGGCAACCGCACCGAAGGCTGTTGCCTGGTTCGATGGCTCGAAGACGTGGTTCTGCCTCCTCACGCTTTCCGTTTGCGGTGTGGTCATCATCTGCACCGAATTGGCTCGACGCGGCAAGCCGTTTTATGTGCGGCCGATTGCCGGGTTGCAGGCGATTGAAGAGGCGGTCGGGCGGGCGACGGAGATGGGCAAGCCGATGCTGTTCGTGCCCGGCATTCAAGACATGAACGAGATCGACACCGTCGCGGGGCTGACGGTGTTGTCGAGTGTTGCCAAGCTCGCAGCGGAGTACGACACGGCGCTCGAAGTGCCGACGACACGGGCGCTGGTGATGACGGCGGCGCGGGAGGCCGTGCAGGCGGCGGCGCTCGCGGCGGGGCGACCCGACTACTACAACGAAGACCGCATCTACTACGTCACCGACGAACAGTTCGGTTACGTGGCGAGCGTCTGCGGCTGGATGTTCCGCGAGAAGCCGGCGGCATGTTTCTATCTCGGGAAGTTCTACGCCGAATCGCTGATCCTCGCCGAAACCGGCAACGCGGTCGGAGCAATTCAAATTGCAGGGACGGCTGAAACGTCTCAGCTTCCGTTCTTCGTGGCCGCGTGCGACTACACGTTGCTCGGCGAAGAGTTGTTTGCGGCGTCGGCCTATCTCTCGGGTGAGCCATCGCAGTTGGGGATGCTCAAGGGCCAAGACCTCGGCAAACTTGGGGCGATGTTTTTGATTGTCGTGGGCTGCTTACTCGCGACGTGGGACGGATTCAGCCCGCGCGGAACGGACGACGCGGGCCAGCCGCTCCCCGGACGAGCGAGCTTTGTCACGGAGACGATTTTGAACAGTGGGTGAGAAGGAGATTTTCAATTTGAGATTTGTGATTTGAGATTGGGGGACAAGGCAGCAACCCGACCTCTGTCTCTCTGACTTCTGCCCCCTGTCCCTCTGACACCTCCCCCCGGTTCCCATGAAACACATTCCTGTCCTCATCGCGGCGGTCGTCGGGTTTCTGATGATCTTTGCGTACTTTGTGCCTCCGCTGTTGCCGTTTCGTCAGAAGGCGGAGGACTGGTTCACGATCATCGCCACGATTGCGATGCTGCTCGGCGGAGCGAATCTCTGCGTCCATCATCTGCAAAAGATTTCGGATCATGAGGCGGGGTGGGGCTTCTCGGCGGTGACGCTGGCGGCGTTCACGATCACGGTCGGAGTGGGGCTGCTCAAGGTCGGTGTGACCCCGGAAACGGTTGAGAATCTCAACTACCGGTGGTCGGGTCAGTTTCAACAGGAAGGAAGCGCGTTCTGGTGGATCTACGCGTATCTCTTCAGTCCCGTCGTCTCGACCATGTTCGCGCTGCTGGCGTTCTATGTTGCCTCGGCGGCGTTTCGTGCGTTCCGTGCGAAGAACTTGGAGGCGGTGTTGCTGCTCGTCACGGCTGTGATCGTGCTGCTTGGCCAGACGCCGGATCGCGTTGTCACGGCTTGGGTGCCGGACTGGTTGTCGTTCCTGCGCATCCCTGATCTGACCGAGTTCATTCGCAAGACATTCGTCACCGCCGGACAGCGGGCGATCATGATCGGCGTGGCCTTGGGCGTCGCGGCCACCTCGCTCCGCATCCTGCTCGGCTTGGACCGGTCGTACCTGGGCGGTGAGGAGTAATCGCAATGCTCGACGCCCTGAATAAACTCGACCGGAGGTGGCTGTTCCTCGCGATGGCCGTCGCCGTCGCATTGCCGATCCTGCTCGGAATCGGCTCGGTTGAAACACCGTCCGAACCGACGCGGCGGATGTTTGATCTCGTCGAATCGCTCCCGGCAGGTTCACGAGTCCTGTTGTCGATCGACTTCGATCCGAACACGGCGGCCGAACTGGAACCGATGTCGCTCTCATTCACACGCCACTGCTGTTTGAAGCGGCACAAGCTGTACTTCGTCACGCTGTGGGGAACGGCACTCCCGATGGTCGATGGGACGATCAAGTCGGTCATTGAGGGAGAGTTCGGTGCGGGCGGCAGTCCGATGAAGTACGGCGAGGACTATCTCAATCTGGGCTATCTCGCCGGAGAGAACGTGGCCGTCAGTCAGTTGGCCACCGACATTCGCAAAGCCCGCTCACAAGACGTGCATGGCATGAGCCTCGACAATCTTCCCATGATGCGGGACGTGACGAGTGCCCAAGACATGCAGCTCATTATCAATGTTTCGGGCGGTTATCCCGGAGCAAAAGAATGGGTGCAGTACGCCTGTACTCCCTTCAAGATTCCGCTGGTCGCGGGCAGCACGGGTGTGCAAGCGACGCAGTTGTTTCCGTATTACCCTGACCAGGTCCGCGGCATGGTCACAGCGATACGCGGGGCCAACGAATACGAAACGCTGCTCGCGGAGAAGTACCCCGCCGAAGCAGGCCAGATCGCGAAGCGACCCGCCAGTCGGCGCGGCGGTCCGCAACAGTGGGCGCACCGGCTGATGATCGGACTCATCGTGCTGGGCAATGGAATTCACTTGGCTAACCGCGCACGAAAGGGAACTCCATGAACCGCGAAACAACGATCTGGACCGTGCTGTTTGTCTGCGGAGTTTCTTTCTTGAGCTATCGCGCGGTGGGGACCGAGCGGGGCGTCGGCAACATGTATGTCATCCCCGTGGAAACGGTCGGTGTCCGGGACGAGGCGACAGGGAAAATGATCCCGTACAAACCGACCGACGCCACCTCCACCGAGCCGCCATCTGTTCGTCGCGAGGTCCGCTATCAATCGGTGACACGCGACACACCCAACGCCCGTTGGAGTCCCTCCAACACACTTGGCGTCTGGATCGCAGCGCTGCTCACGCTGTTCGCGTTCTCATATCTTTATAAAGACAACGTCTGCTACAAGCTGGCTGAGTCTATTATCGTCGGCGTGTCGGCAGGTTATTGGATGGTCCTCAATTTTTGGGAGGTTCTCGTCGCGAAGTTGTTGGTGAAGCTTTCTCCCGACGTGGCCCGTTACGCATTTCTCCCTGACACGCCGCCCAACGCCGCAGCCGACCTGTGGTATCTCATCCCACTGGTCGTCGGGTGCTTGGTGTTTTGCCGCTGGGTGCCACGCATTTCGTACTTGGCCCGCTGGCCATTGGCTTTCGTTGTTGGCACGACCGCCGGTTTAAAGCTGATCCAGTTCATTGAGGCGGACTTCATCGCCCAGATCCGCAGCACCATCCTGCCACTGATCGTGCTCGACCGGCGGAGCGTCGGCGGCTGGGTGCTTATCGACTGGAAGCAGTCGTTCCAGAACATCGTGCTGGTGGCGAGTGTCCTCGCGAGCCTCACGTACTTCTACTTCTCAGTCGAACATAAGGGCCTCGTCGGCCGCGTCTCCCGCGCGGGAGTCTGGGTCTTGATGATCACATTCGGCGCTTCATTCGCTCTCACCGTGATGGGCCGCATCACCCTGCTCACCATGCGTCTTCAGTTCTTGTTCGACGACTGGCTGGGGATCGTACGTGGCTGAAATCGCCCAACACTAACAGCCTGTTGAAAAAGGACCGTAGGGTGGGACCAGCGGCGCTTCGCCGCGCCGGCCCACCATCAAACACAGAGACTTTTCTTGGTGGGCCGGCGCTCGA
>JAYTQJ010000748.1:0-6226 GCA_043746775.1 Schlesneria sp. | reverse complement strand
GCAGACTTTGCCGCGTGTTGATCGAGAAGCCCCCTTTGCGTTGCGGCCCGGAATGACACTTCGCGCAACGTTTGTTGAGCAGCGGCTGAATGTCATGTGCGAAGTCAATCACACGCGGCGCATCATCACCCCTAGTAAATGACGGCCCACTCACAGCCATCAGCACCAACAGGAATCGGAACCAGAAACACACGCGGCTATACATGGAACTCTCGCTTTTCGATCTACTGCGAACAACTCATCACCCCAACAGCCGCTCCGCTAGCCGAGCCCAATAGGTCGCACCGATCGGCAGGAGTTCGTCGTTGAAGTCGTATTTCGGATTATGCAGCACTCGACCATTGTCGGAGGAGCCGTTACCCGCCCAGAGGTAGCAGCCGGGACGTTTCTGCAACAGGAACGCAAAGTCTTCGGAACCCATACAAGGCGCGACATTCGTATCGACTCGATCTTCGCCAGCAATCTCGACGGCGGTCGCAGTGGCCCATTCCGTTTCTTGCGCGGTGTTGATCGTCGCCGGATAACGACGCTCGTAACGCAGTTCAGCGGAACCACCGAACGCTACGGCGATGCCGTTAATGATGCGCAGCATGTTGGCTTCAACCATGTCCTGCACGGCCTGTCGAAAAGTCCGCACGGTGCCGCGCAACTTGACCTCGGTGGGGATCACGTTCCACGTGTCACCGCCGTGAATTTGAGTGATGCTCAAGACCACTTGATCGAGTGGGTTCACGTTACGACTCGCGATGGTTTGCAACGCGGTGACGATCTGGGCCGCTTCGACAATCGGATCGACTCCCAGATGCGGCATTGCGGCGTGAGTTCCCTGCCCATGCACCGTGATCTCGAAGACGTCAAACGCCGCCATGATCGGTCCCGAACAGACGCCGAATTGTCCGACAGGAATCCCCGGCCAATTGTGCATCCCGAAAACGGCATCACACGGAAACTGATCGAGCAGCCCTTCTTCAACCATCACTCGACCGCCACCTTCGTTTTCCTCCGCCGGTTGGAAGATCAGACAAACAGATCCCGTGAAGTTGCGTGTTTCCGCCAGATACTTCGCCGCTCCCAGCAACATCGCGGTATGGCCGTCGTGCCCGCAGGCGTGCATTTTGCCCGCAAATCGTGAGCGATACGGCAGGTCGTTCTGCTCCTGAATGTCGAGCGCGTCGATGTCCGCACGCAAGCCGATCGTTTTCAGCGTCGCGTTGTTCGATGCAGGTGAGCCGCCCGCGCTAAGGCCACGAACGACGCCGACGACTCCCGTCTTGGCCAACCCGCGATGTGTTTCAATGCCCCACGCTTGCAGCTTCGACGCGATGAATTCCGAGGCGAAGGTCTCTTCAAACGCGGTCTGCGGATGCGCGTGCAGTTCATGCCTCCACGCGGTCATTTCGGAGTGCAGTTCTTTCAGCCGAGGAATCACGGGCATAAATTGGTCCGTTCAGGCATTGCAGGGATCTGGGGGCGAGTCTCAATCACTCTGATGAAAATTCCGACCCCGAAATCAGCGGCGGAAGCCTATCAACTCAGGATGACCTGTCCAATTGGTTCAATGGGATCGGGAACGTAGTCAACGGCGACCAAACCGATTACTTTCGGTTGCTGTATTTCTATTGCCAAGCATCCGTCGTTCTTGCTCAGCCCAGCCCTGTTTGGCTCGAAGTGATGAATTCGCGGGATGACGAGAAGCGGCTCGTTCCACGAATTGTTTCAAAGAATGGTTGGTATGCCCCAAGACATTTCACCGAGTGATCACTCAAGCTCGTCCGCATCTCATTCGGTCACCAATGTGTTCGAGCAACTCCGGCAGGGCGAAGCGGGGGCGGTTGATGCGATTTGGGAGCGGTTCATGCCGCGTTTGGCGGGCTTGGCACGAAAGACGATTGCTGGGCGGAATCTGCGAATGGTCGGGGAAGAGGATGCGATGCAGAGCGTCTTCCTCAGTTTCTGGCAGCGGGCCAATGAGGGACAATTCTCCGGCGTTTGGAATCGCAACGACATCTGGAGCTTGTTGGCCAAGATGACGGTGCGGAAGTCACTGAACCTTGCGCGGCGCGAGCGGGCAGAGCGACGCGGTGGCGGTCGGGTTTTGAATGAAGCCGCGCTGACGCGACGCGACGATGATGGCGGCGGCGGTTCGCTGGATGAGGCGATGGCCACGCTACCGACTCACGAGTTTGACCTGCATACCGAAGAGTTGTTGATGTCGCTCGATGATGAGCTGCGAGTCTTCGCGATCCTGCGAATGATGGAATACAAGAACCGCGAGATCGCCGACCTGCTGGAATGCACCGAACGGCGCGTCGAACGGAAGCTCGAACGCATTCGCACTCTTTGGGAGCATGAAATACCCGCATGAGCAAAACCCACGAACCAAACTCTTCCAACAGCCCACAGACCATCGAGTTGATCGACTCGTTTTGCGACCGGTTTGAAACCGAGTGGGCTGCGGGAGCGCAGCCGCGACTGGAAGCATTCTTGTCGGACGTCGCGGCTGATCTGCGATCGTCGTTGTTCGCCGCGCTGCTGCCCGTCGAACTCGAACTGCGTCGCAAGGCCGGTGAGCTGCCCGACGCGACCAGCTATCGCCAACGCTTCCCGCAGTTCGAGACCGCTATCTCGAAAGCGTTCCAACAGCGTGAGGCCACGTTGCGGACAGGTTCTCCGTCCGCAGCGAACACATCCGGGGCGAACACATCGACCAACACGTCCGCGAATCCCAAGTCACAAACCTCCTCAGCGACCGGTCCCGGTGTCGCAGCCACTTGGCCAGTCGGTCGTCCGTGTGAGAACGTCGCAGACTTTCAACAGGCGTTAGCCGCGAGCGGGATCGTGCCGCACGAGCAACTCGCGGAATTCGTTTCCGCCAACCATGCGGCCTTGCTGACGGATGACATCTCGAAATGGGCCAAGCGGCTGATCAAGGCGGAGTTACTGACGGCCTACCAAGCCAAGGTCGTCTATTCGGGAAAAGGGAAGTCGCTGACGATGGGCAGCTACACGGTCCTCGACAAGCTTGGTCAGGGAGGCATGGGGTTGGTTTTGAAGGCCGAGCACCGCGTGATGAAACGTGTCGTCGCGCTGAAGATGCTGTCGCCCTCCGTCACCAAAACGAAGGAAGCCGTGCAGCGGTTTCAGCGTGAGGTCGAAGCGGCTGCGCGGCTGATTCACCCCAACATCGTGAGTGCTTTCGATGCGGGCGAAGCCAATGGCACGAACTTTCTGGTGATGGAGTATGTCCCCGGCGATGACCTCTCGTCGTTCGTGAAACAGCAGGGGCCGCTGCCGGTCGAGCAGGCCATTGACTGCATCACGCAGGCGGCGCGCGGACTGGAGTACGCTCACAAACGCGGCGTCATTCATCGCGACATCAAGCCGGCGAACCTGCTGCTCGACACCACTGGAGCGGTCAAGATTCTCGACATGGGACTTGCCCGGATCGACGCCACCGATGTCTCGACTCAAGCCGACCTGACCGGCACCGGTACGATCATGGGGACCGTCGATTTCATGGCTCCCGAGCAGGCCGTCAGCACCCGCGACGCCGATGCCCGCAGCGACCTCTACAGCCTGGGCATCACGTTGTGGTATCTGCTGACGGCGAAGGTGCCTTACGACGGTGACTCGATGATGTCACGTATGTTGGCCCATCGCGAGCGGCCGATCCCCAGCCTTCGCGCCGCCCGCAACGAGGTTCCCGAATCGCTGGAGTTGGTGTTCCGCAAGCTCGTCGCGAAGCAACCAGCCGACCGTTATCAGACCGCGACCGAGCTGATCGCCGCATTGGAAACCTGCCGCGCCACAGCCGCACTCAAAGCCTCATCAGGCAAAACCTCATCGGTCAAAACGCCGAAAGTCGCCGAGGCCACGGCGGCGATGGACGTCACTGAAGACTTCCTCGAACAACCGGACTCACCGACCACACAGCCTCGCGGTGCCAAGTCGAATCCCTCTCTAACTGGAACGCGCACGCCGTTGAAGTCGCGGCCCTCGATCACGTCGATGGAGGAGTCTCTGTCGTTAGCCACAGAGAGCGAAACGCTGGCTCGACTCCCTTCTCACCGACGAGTGAAGAAGTCCGGCAAGTCGAAATCACGCCCCTGGTATCAGAATCCGCGCGTCCTATTCGGAGGCGGAGCCGTTGCCGTGTTGTTGTTGCTGGTGTTCCTGTTCGCGATGCCCGGACAGCCTGGATCGAATGGGACGTCCAACGATGACGCCGCTTCAAAGACAACGAACAACTCCGGCAAGTCAGTCACACGGGATAAGTCAACCGCCACCGACCAGCCAGAACCCGAACGAGTTGCCGACAACAAAACCGAATGGAAATCGCTCTTCAACGGACGCGACTTGACCGGTTGGAAACGAGTTGGCGAACAAAGGTGGATCGCCAATGACGGCGTCCTGGCTGCGGAGAACGCAACCATGGGGATGCTCCTCACCGAGGGGCTGTACACCGATTTCGATCTGTCGCTGGAGTTCAAAGCGCCTCCAGGTGGCAACAGCGGGCTTTATCTTCGCACCGATGAGTCGGGCGACTTCTTCAAAGGAGTCGAATTGCAAATCTGCGATGACGTAACCGCTGCTGCTCATGACCAGATTCCGCTGCGTCTCTGTGGCGCGCTGTACGACATCGCTCCCCGATTGGGAACGAAGAAAGTGGAATCGCTGAAGTGGTACGAGATGCTCATCCAAGTCCGTGGACACCATGTGAAAATCCTGTTGAATGGTGACCTCTGGTGCGAGGCCAAGCCCGATGAGTTTCAAGCGGCGCTGAAAGCCAGAGGCAAGCATTTTCTCGCACCAGGACGAATCGGTATCCAGTCGTTTCGCCAACCGGTCGAATTTCGGAACGTGCGCATCCGCGACACTTCCAACCGAGCGACTCCGTTGTCGGCCGCCTGGACCGAACGCGAAGCGGTGGTGTGGGTGCTGGAGAATCGCGGCGTCGCGCGAGTGCAGCCGACGCTCGGCGACCTCATCGAAGTGCGCGAGACCGCTCAGATTCCGGCCACTGAGTTTCACATCGAATCGCTCAGCGTGACTGGTCTGCTCGGTCAGATCGATACCAGCGTCGCTCGATTGCGCGGACTGGGCTTGTTGCGAGAACTCAATCTCTCCAGCAGCGATCTCACCGACGCTGGAGTCGCACATCTCGAACGGCTTCCCACTCTGACATCGCTCAACGTGCGCGGCTGTCCGATCGGTGAGGCCGGGCTGAAGTCGATCGGCAAGCTCACGCAACTCTCGTTTCTCAGCGTGGGTGAGCCGTCATCCACGAACGGCCCCCGTGATCCCCAGCCATCGACCCCGATCAAGCTCACCGACGCCGGCCTGCGTGAACTCCAATCGCTCGCCAAACTCGAAACGCTCACGCTCGCCAGCCGCGACATCACGGAAGCAGGCGTGACGAGACTCGTCGAGTACGTCCCCGATCTCGTCACGCTCAACATCGAACAAGCACCGCTCACCGATTCCGCCATCGAGCCGCTGTCCAAGCTGCGGCATCTGCGGTCGCTGAGCCTCATTCAATCCAAGCTCACCGACGCCGCGATTGAGCCGCTCGCCAAGCTGAAGCAGTTGCGAAACATCAACGTGCAAGGGAGCCAGATCACCAACGACGGCGTGCGACGCCTGCAATCGCTGCTCCCCGGCTGCCGCATTTACGGCGGCGAGTACAGCCTGCAACGCAATCAGGTCCGAGCCATCGTGCAGGTGCAGGGCCGCGTCCAAGTTTCGATCCTCGGCGGTGCTCCGCGCGAGATCACCGACGCGACCTTCAACGATCTCCCCACCGAGTTCGCTGTGCAACGGATCGATCTCCGCAACGTCCGACCGTTGTCGCCCGAACTGCTGAAACTGAAGGACGCGACGGAGCTGATACTCACCGACTCTGCCGTCTCGTCGCACGACATCCGCCAACTTCCCAGCCTGTTCCCCGTCCTGACGGTGCTCGATCTGGCGGGCACGTCGGTCACCGACACCGAGATCACCGCGCTCATTGCGATGACCTCGCTGCAACGCATCGACCTCAGCAGAACCAAAGTCACCGCCGCCGGACACGCCCGCCTCAAAGCCGCCCACCCCACCTGCGAAATCCTGTCGAGCGGGGCGACGTCAACCCCCAACTAACCCGAAGCGTCAGCGAGGGCGGACGCTTCACAACGTGGCCGATTTGAAGTCTCGCCGCGATGGAGGATGGGCACTCGTGCCCGACTGG
>JAYTQJ010000747.1:0-2846 GCA_043746775.1 Schlesneria sp. | reverse complement strand
CTAGCCGCCGGTCGTCGCACAAGAACCGGCGGCTAGCGCCTTGCCGCTCACGGGAAGTGATTGCGCCCCCGTTCCTTAGCAAAACATTTCTATCCTTGCCGCTTTCATCCGTGTCCTCCGTGAAATCCGTGGTTGAATCTCCTCCTCTCCACGCTGCATCAGCACGGAAGCGGGATAAGAAGTCGTCGTGAACGATGGGTACGAATGAGGGCAGCATGGCTCGGTCGGTGTCTGCGACTGTTGATCGAAGTGTGAGCGGGACTTCGTTGCGCGGTCGCTTCGCCGCGTCGTGCGAGCCGTTCTTGAGCGGCCTCGTCGCGATGACATTCTTCGCGCGGTTCTATCTCCCCACGGAAGACACCGCGAACGGCGCGACATTGTGGATCGTGGCGATCTGGTTTGTGATCGGGTTGTTCACTTTGCTGCTGACGTGGCGTGGCGGAGGTGCGGCGCGAAGATTCGATCAGTGTGATGCTGCGGTCTTGCTGCTGATCGGCGGACAAGTTGCCTCAGCGGTGATGATCGTGGCGACGGCGGGCGACAAGCGGGCGGCGGTCAACATCGCGTGGGAGTGGATCGGTGCCGGGATCGTCTGGTTCGTGCTGAGGTCGCGCGTGGGAGGCGCGGCGTTTCGCGAGACCTTCCTACGAGCGTCGGTCGTCACGGGATGCGTCCTCGCCGGGCTGGGCTTGTGGCAGCATTACGTCTCGCAACCGGCACTCGTCCGCGAGTATGGCCCGTTGTTTGATCGGCTGCGGGAGGCAACGGGGGGCGAAGCGGAAGTCATTCAACGGCAGTTGGCCAAGTCTGGCGTTCCGACGGAAGGTCCGGCGCTGACGCTGTTCGAGAAGCGCATGCGCGACAGCCGCGAGCCGATGGGACTGTTCGGTTTGACCAACACATTCGGAGGGTGCTTGGCCGTGTGGCTCGTGCTGACATTGGCTTCGTTTCGCCGCTTGGGCCACGTCCTGCGCAGCAGAGAGCGGCTGCTTAGGAACGGGTCCACAATCACTTCCCGAACGGCAACGCCCATTCTCCCTCCCCTCGGCGGGGAGGGCCGGGGAGGGGGGAGAATCAAGGGGCAGGCCACCATGCTCAAGCAGCCCCCCTCCCTAACCCTCCCCGCCGAGGGGAGGGAACAGGAACAGGTAGTGATTGCAGCCCCGTTCCTACGTGCCGTCCTCGTCGTCGCCACGATGGCGTTGATCGCGTGGTGTCTGCTGCTGACGAAGAGTCGCACGGCGGTCTTGGGAACGGTCTGCGGTCTCGCGGTTTTAGTAGGTGGACGGTTGCTGGTCTCACTGCGGCGTGGCGACGCACTCACGTTGTGGATTCGACGTGCCGTCGTGTTCACGGGGATCGGCAGTGTGCTGGTTGGAGTCGCCGTGGGGCTGCTGATTCAAACCGGGGGACTCGACATTGAGGTGTTGTCGGAGTCCTTCAAGTCGGCCTCGTACCGGTTGCAGTACTGGCAGGCGACTACGCGGCTGGTGGTGGCTCATCCGTGGTTCGGCGTCGGACCGGGAAACTTTCGTCAGCACTACTTGAAGTACAAATTGCCCGAGGCCAGCGAGGAGATCGCCGATCCTCACAACCTCTTCTTCGATGTCGCAGCGACCGGTGGGCTGGTGTCGCTCGCAGGGTTGGTGATGTTGCTCACGCTGACGGTCAGTGCTCGATTGCCGCAAGGTCGTGAGCAACCCAACGCCAGTGGCCTCACAAGTGATTCCGCCTCACCGTGGCCGTTCTGGTGTGCCGGTGCCGCACCACTGTTGGTGTTCATCAGTTTGATGGCGTTGAACGGCGAGTGGGACGACAGACTCCTCGTCCTGCCGTGTGTTTGGTTTGGTGTGGCGGGGGTGCGGAGTTGGCTGGTAAACGGCGAAACATCTGCATCAGACGATGTCGCATGCTGGTCCTTCGCTGCCGTCGTCGTCTTGGTCGTTCACTTACTCGGCGCGGGCGGCATCTCAATGCCAGCCGTCTCGCAGTTGTTGTTGTGCTTGGTCGCGTTCAGTCTGCCGCGGCGTGCGGCGGCAGTTCCGTATCATGTCACACTGCGAACCAACGGGCCGATGTGGGCGGTCGCGTTGATTGGCTGGACAGTGACGGTGGCCGCGTTTGTCGTGACCGCGCTGGTTCCCGCCACGCGGAGTCAGTCGTGGCTGGAAACAGGCAACCGGATGGCCCTTGCTCGCGAAGGCCGATCCGGTGCCGAAGCGGCCTATCGCGCGGCGTGCCTGGCTGACGACTGGTCCTCCACGCCGTGGCATCGTCGAGCCGAACTGGCTTACGAGCAGGCGGCTCGTGATCGTTTCCAATCCAACGAATTGTTCGAGGTTGCCGTAAAGCTGCTGCTCGAAGCGATGGCTCGCGATCCGCACAATTTTCACGGGCCGAGGACTCTGGGAAACTGGTGGCTGGCCCGGTGGCAGGTGACTCAAAACGACGACGATGCTCGACAGGCGTTCGAGTGGCTGGGTCGTGCGTTGGACTCGTACCCAACGAACGCCTCGCTGCTCGCCGAACTCAGTCAGGCGGCGGGGGCGGCGGGGCAAGCAGCAGACGCGATCGCAGCCGCACAGAGTGCTTTGAAACAGAATGAATTGAATCGACGCCTCGGCCATGTGGACCGTTACTTGGCTGACGGCGTTGTTGCCCGATTGCGACGACAGATGGAGCGGACTCAGTCACCGTGAAAGTGCGGTCACTGATGGTGTGCGGTATAAGCTCTGCCGCGAATGCCTCCGCAGCAACACCAACCCGCCGCGTGAGCAAGGAATGTTGAGTCTGTGGATCACGTCCTGCCCTTGTGGAAGCCGGGTCAGGTGGTTCAAAGTAGATCG
>JAYTQJ010000746.1:0-6233 GCA_043746775.1 Schlesneria sp. | reverse complement strand
TCCCTTTTTCAACAGGCTGGTAGGCTGGCGGCAAGAAAAAGCTTACCTATTGAAGCCTGACGCGCAAGCGAAGGTCGTTCGACATCCGGACCTTCGCTTGCGCGTCAGGCTTCGATTGCCGGTATGACAACTTCTGCCACTCGCCTAGACGAAAACTGCGGTCGCACTCGCCGTGTGGCCCGATATACTCCCGCCGTTCCGTTTCTTCCTCGTGTTTGAAAGAGTGAGATTGCTGTCATGGAAACTGCCCAACAAGACGAAGCCAAAGCTCTGATCGCCCGGATTCTCCAACTCCGAGACTCTCTTTGACTGGGCTGCCAAGCAGCAACGCATCGCCGAGATCAGCACACGCATGTCTGAGCCTGACTTCTGGAACAGCCAGGAGAAGGCTCAGGCCACGATGAATGAGTTCAAGCAACTCAACGCCGCGATCAAGCCGATCGCCGAACTCGTCAAGGGTGCCGAAGACCTTGGCGTCATGGTTGAGTTCGCCGAAATGGGCGAAGACGTGGGAGACGATGCGGTCACATTGGTCGCATCGCTCCACGAGCAGTTCGCCAAAGCCGAACTGCAAGCGATGCTGTCCGGCCCGCAAGACGGCAATGCCGCTTACGTTGCCGTGCAATCGGGCGAAGGAGGTACGGACGCTCAAGACTTCGCCGAGATGCTGATGCGCATGTATCAACGCTGGGCGGAGAATCGCGGGTTCACTGCTGAATTACTCGATTCGTCACCTGCCGAAGAGGCCGGGATTCATTCGGCCACGCTCATCATTCGCGGCCCGTTCATCTTCGGATTGCTGAAGGGGGAGACCGGCAATCACCGGTTGATCCGAATGAGTCCCTTCGATTCGGCTCATCGCCGCCAGACCTCGTTCGCGGCAGTCGATGTCACGCCCGAAGTGGATGACAGCATTAACATCGATGTCGAATGGGACGATCCGAAGATCATCCGCGAAGACATCTGCCGAGCCAGCGGGGCCGGTGGCCAGAAAGTCAACAAAACCGACTCGGCCATTCGTCTGACTCACCTGCCCACCAGCGCCGTGGTCCAGTGCCAGAACGAACGGAGCCAGCATCAGAATCGGGCACTCGCTCGCAAAATGATGATCGCCAAGCTGTACCAATTGGAAGCCGACAAACGTGACGCGGAGATCTCCGCCCGACGCGGCCAAAAGTCACGCATCGGCTTCGGTGGCGAAACAATTCGCAGCTACGTCCTGCATCCCGAATCGTACTGCAAGGACAACCGCTCCGAGTACAAGACCTCTCACCCGCTGGCACTACTGGATGGCGATCTCGACCCTTGGATCGAAGCCTACCTCCGTTGGGCATTAGCTCAAAGTACAGCCACGTAATCGTTCGACCGGCGATCATGCCTCGCCCGGTTGAGATTGTTTAGAGCTGCTCTGTCGGCGAAGCAGTCGAACAACTGTCGTCCCGTCGCTCCGCCGACGGGACAGCATCAACGCGATGTGATACGACTCAACATCAGCCAGACAACGAAAAAAGCCAGTCACCTCAAAGGTGACTGGCTTTTAGTTTTACTGGCATCAGAGCCAACAATTACCAAGCGAAGTGAGCGAACGCCTTGTTCGCATCGGCCATGCGGTGAACGTTCTCACGCTTGGTGATGGCGACACCTTCACGACGGTAAGCGGCGAGCAACTCATCGGCGAGCCGACGGCTCATCGGACGTCCCTTCTTGTCGCGGCAGGCTTCCAGAATCCAGCGAATCGCCAGCGTCTGTTGTCGCTTCATGTTGACCGGCGTCGGCACTTGGTAGTTCGCACCACCGACGCGCTTCGATCGAACTTCGATCGACGGACGACAGTTTTCGACGGCGGAGATGAAGACATCAATCGGCTCGCGATCGTTGATCTTCTCGGCCACAAAGTCCATCGCGGTATAGAAGACGTTCAGAGCGACGCTCTTCTTGCCATCGTGCATCAGGCAATTGATGAACTTGGAAGCGAGCTTCGATCCATAACGTGGATCGGGCTTCAACTGAGCACGACTGGCTGTAAAGCGATCAGCCATTGAGCAACCCTTCTTTTAACCTAGCGAATTCACGGAAAATAATTTGAACAACTCAGGCAACATGCCGCGCTAACCAACAGAACGGAACACGGCGGCGCGTCGAAACAGCGACCGCACAGAACCGGTCACTTGGGACGCTTGGCACCGTACCGGCTGCGAGCCTGCATACGCTTGGCAACACCCAGCGTGTCGAGCACGCCGCGGATCACCTTGTAGCGAACACCCGGAAGGTCACGAACACGGCCACCTCGGATGAGGACGATCGAGTGTTCCTGAAGGTTGTGGCCTTCACCGGGGATATAAGCCGTGACCTCCTTACCGTTCGAGAGACGAACACGAGCCACCTTTCGGAGGGCTGAGTTCGGCTTCTTCGGGGTCACGGTTTTGACCAGCAAACAGACGCCGCGTTTTTGCGGACATCCTTCCAGAACCGGGGACTTTGTCCGTACGGGCTGGTGTTTGCGGGGCTTGCGAATCAGTTGATTGATAGTCGGCATAGAGTCAGACCTGGTGCAATTCGTCGTCGAAACGGGCCAGTATGGATCAGCGCGAACGCCGGGACTTTCCCCCCTAGTTCGCAGGGGCGGGGAGTGTAAGTGTCGATGCCCCAAAGTTCAAGCGACTTCCACTGGAGTTGCCGGGTTCGGTGGGCAGCTCCAGTGAGTGTTGTGAATCGGGAGCGGCATACCAGTCGGATGCAGGGAATTCTCTCGGACAAGCTCCGAGAAACCACGCGATTCCCAAGCCAATCGGTCGGTGCGTCGCAACGGCCGGCAGGCGAGTTGTTCTCGTTTCCTGACGGTGGGGCGGGAGTCATTTTTCACCTGCCAAGACGCCTGAACATTCGAGCCGTGCCAGGCCCACAGCGCGAGAGCGACGGCCAATCCGGCTGCGATGGCAAACCCGATTTTGGCAGCACTGTAGGGCCGTTCCCCGGAGACCTCCCCCGTGACCGCGTTGATCATCACCCGATACGGCTTCTCGCGGTATCGGTAGGCCATCAGCCAAACCGGCAGGAGCAGGTGTTTGAACGTGATGGCACCGTAGTTCGTCTGTTGTGATGAAACGCTTTGGACATCGCCGCCGATTCGCTGGCGAACTTCCGCCGTTAGCGCTGATTCCATGCGCTGCCGCGCCGTCGAGAAGCCGTCTTCCAGAGTCACGTCGTAGGTGCGAGCGAAGAATCCCGCGAGCAATTGTTGAGTGAAGGGGACGCACCGCACCAGCGGCCACGGTTCGAGTCGTCGTACGAGCGACTCACTCTGATGTCGAGCCGCGATGACCAGAACATCGTCGAAGAACCGTTGGAACTCGCCATCGGTGTAGCTCCATCGAACGCGGCGTTCGGTACGAAGGTTGTTCCCGGATCCCACCGTCACGTAGTAGTAGTCTCCGCGTTGTCCGGCGTAGCGGGTCGTCGTGAACGAGTCATACGTGAAGTACGGCAGGTAGACGCCATTGAACTTGCCCGACGCTCCCTGCCGAAGAAACTCGTTCGGTGCCCACCACAAAGAACGCACCCATTCGCGCAGCGCCTGCTTGGCGGTCGTTTCCGGGACAAGGAACGGCAACACGCCATCAACAAAGATTCTGTTCGGAGCATCGTGAATCTTGTCCCGTTGCAATGGTGACGCGCAGTACGGGCATTGAGAACTCGTCAGCGTCCCCTGAAAGACGACTTCGCCACCACACGACTCGCAGCGAATGGCATGTTCGCCAGTCGCCCCTTCGCCTTGTTCATGCCCCTGCTCGTGCAGTCGTTCGAGATTCGCGAGCATCTCCAGATAGTCGCGTTCGACGATCACTGCGTCGTGAGGCAACTCAATCTGTTTGATCGCTCCGCAGTACGGGCATTGTAGACTCTGCGTCCCGATCGAGAACTCCAAGTCCGCACCGCATTGTTCGCAGGGAAAGATGCGGCCTCGACCCGCGTCGATCACTTCGCCGACGGGCTGATCTTGGTGCAACGACACTCGGGCGGGGTTCAATTCGTCCATGATGGCTTCAGCCTTCGATGACACGATCAACGAACAACAACGACGCTCCGCAACGTGGTCACTTGGCAACGGTGGCGGGCTTGAGTCGCCACTGTTCGTCGAAGAAGTCGGCGGCGACGACCTTGCCGGGGTAGCGGCTGTTGGCGGGAGTCTTCACGTCCACGATGGCCCAGTCGGGGAGCTTCGGCACCTGTCGCGCGTTGTTCAGATAGTCGTACTCGCGGTAGGTGAAACTACTGTTGAGGACCACGTACTTTTCGGGATTGAGCGGGTTCGGGTAGATGGCGATCAGAGCGTGATGACTTCCCTCGAACGAGCGGTCTCCCGCAACAACTCCCCGCTCCGACCAGCGGATTGGCAGCTTGTCGATGATCTTGGCCAGGACCGCATTCGACTTGGAATCGCCCCACAGGATGAGGTTCGACGATGCGATGTCGGCCTCGGTCACTTCGGTGTCGCGTTTCACGATGGCATCGCCGCGCATCTGTTGCCGCCAATGAGTCACAGCGCGCGTGAACTCGCCCTTCGACCACTGATCGACGGCGTCCGAGCGACACGAACCGCTCGGTTGAACGAAGACGAACGAATCGAGAAAGGCGTCGTCGATCGGGCCTTGCAACCCATGTCGCTTGCGCAGCCCGGTCGCCTCGCCGCGTTTCCACGCTTTGCCATCGTGAACGAAGGAAAGCGTTGAGTCATCACCCGCGATCTCCAAGGGCGAGGCACCGTCAATTGCCACGCGACGCACCGGGCGCGGCAGCGTCTTCGGCGGACGAAGCGTGAAAGACGTGACGTTCTTTGCCGCGACGGTCAAGCCGCCATCGGCCGGCTTCACCGACACGCGGGCCTCTTCCCAATGTTCCTTCAATCCATCGACCGTCAGCCAGTGCATCCGGTTGTAACGCAACGAATAGGTCACGAACTGCAGCGGTAGCGGCGAGCGGCCGATGCCTTTCACCGCCCATTCATTCAGCTTGGCGTCGATTTCTTTGGCCGAGTCGGGATGGATTTTATGAGCCGTCATCGGGCCGATGATGTGCAGCAAGTTCATGCCTTCATGCTTCAACGCGACGGCCATGATGTCGGCCGCCTGCTTCTGCTTGTCGATTTCGCCGCTGTACGCGATGGTCGGCAGGTGAGCCAGATTCGCGGCGTAGCCCGTGCAGTCGTACATCCGCCACAGCTTCTGTTCGTACCACGTCGGCGTGAGCGTCTCGCTTTGGAAGACCTTCAAAAAGTCGGGCGTCTCCGAAAACCCGGCCCCCGGATTCGCGGCGAACCACAGGTCGGGATAATGCACGGCGAACTGCCACACGGCGGCTCCGCCCATCGAGAAGCCGCGCACCGCGATTCGATCGTTGTCGATGCGGTAGTGTTTGCGAACGGCATCGAGTGCCTCGAATGAGTCGATTTCGCCCGCCAGTTTGTTCGCGTTGCAATAGCGTCCGTAAGGATGCAGCACGATGGTGTCGGCTGGTGCGATCTGGCCATCGTTCTTCGAGCGATCGTTGAGAAAATTGACCTCGCTCAAATTCTCGCCCCGACCGTGAAACCAGAAGTCGAGCCGGTGCTTCTGTCCGCCATCAAACTTGTACGACGTGGGGATGAGCAGCCCGATCGGCTGAACCGTGCGGTCGATCTTCGAGATGTACCCCCGCACGACGCGCCCCGTCTGTTTCGTCCACGGAGCGTCTCCCGCCAGCAATTGATCTGCCCGCTCTTGCCCCGCTTTCAGCAGAGCCTTGCCGACAGCCACTTCCTTCGGCTCGAAGAACTCGCGATACCGCAGCGCCTGATCGACGGCGCGATGAAAGATAAGAACATCCGGCAGCAGTTCTGTCGCGAGCGGCGATTTCGACTGACGCAACTGCTCGATGGAAGAGTTCAGCGCAGCGAGACCCGCAGTGAGTTCCGCGTGATCTGCGTCAGAGACCTCAACCCCGATCTTCGGGATACGCCGCACGGAATCGGCCGTGTTGTCGGCAGGCCCATCGGCCCGACTCGTCCCGCTCGTGACTGCCACCAACACAAACGCACTCACCATGAGTGCGCAACAAGTACGCTTGCCGTCCGTCATCGTGAACCTCTCTTCGCAAAGGGGCTGTCCAAGCACAAGTTCGCAGGGCGGAGCACTCTTGTCCGTCGAACGCCACCTACCGGCCCATCAACCACTGTCACAGTGTCGTCTTTCGCTCCG